>JAZSNB010000110.1:0-53152 GCA_045536195.1 Acutalibacteraceae bacterium | reverse complement strand
TGCCGGTGGGCGGCTCAAGGAAAGTTTGTGCAGGACAGGTTCGTCGTTCCGACGAATTTCGGATTTTTTGGTTGTGTTAAAAAGATTGGTATGGTCGGTGGTTCATAAATGCTCATATTTCACGCCATTGCATCCGTTTTTCAAAACGGCGCACTGGCATAAAATCTGAACATTTCTGAATCACTCTCCCGAGAAATTATTTGTGTTTTAATATTTCTTAGGCTTGTGAGAACTACACGTGTACTGCGCACATCGATAAATTATGATTTACAGAAAGGAAATATTATGAAAATAGGTTTTATAGGTCTCGGCATTATGGGTGAGAGCATGTGCGAGAATATTGTCAAAAAGCACAACGACACCGTTTACTGCAACGACCACAAGGATTCTCAGATTAAAAAGCTTGAAGCCCTCGGCTGTGTAGGCTGTTATTCCAATCTTGAAATTGCCGAAAAGGCAGATATTATTATCACAATGATCCCCACGGGGAAGCACGTAAAAGAGGCTTACCGTGAAATGCTTCCCGCTCTTTCAGAGGGGAAAATATGTATTGATATGAGCACTATTGAGCCCCGGGTATCTGTTGAGGTGGCACTCGAAGTCAAAAAAACAGGTGCACAGTTTGCCGACTGCCCCGTGGTACGTTCAAAGGCAGATGCCATAAAGGGAACTCTCGGAGTGCTCGTCGGCTGCGAAGAAAAGCTTTTTTCCGTAATAGAGCCTGTTCTTTCCTATATGGGATGCAAGATTATTTATATGGGTGAAAACGGTAAGGGCTTGTATGCCAAAATCTGTCATAACACCCTGGTTGCCCAAATTCAGAACGGTGTAAACGAAACATTGCTTCTGGCACAGAAGTTAGGTATTTCTATTGATAATTTTGCTGATGCGGTTGCCGCAGGCGGTGCAAACAATTCATATATGGCTGTTCAGCGTGAAAAGCTTAAAAATGAAGACTGGACCACGGCATTTTCCATGGAAAATATGTATAAGGATATTTCTATCTGTAATGAAATTGCAGAAGAAGAGAATTTTTCAATGCCCGGTATGAAGGCTGCAAGAGAAGCCTTGGGAAAAGGAATTGAAAAAGGCTGGGCAAAGGAAGACTTCAGAAAGACATATCTTATTGTGAAGGAATCATAATTTCCGTTTTTAGCCGAATATAAATCTAATATAATCATAAAGGGAGAGATATTATGTCATTTGTGAAAAAGAACGTAAACGACCTTCAGTTTTCCCCCGTGAAGGCAATAGGCGAAAACTGGGCAATACTTACAGGCTGCAGCGAGGAGGGCTTCAATTCCATGACCGTAAGCTGGGGCAGTGTGGGTGTGCTCTGGAGCAAGCCCTGTGTGTTTGCCTTTGTGCGTCCGGGAAGATATACCTATAAGTTTATGGAAGGGGGAGAATATTTCTCTCTTGCCGTAATGCCCGAGGGAATGCATCAGAATATGGCTGTTTTCGGTTCAAAAAGCGGCAGAGACTGCGATAAGTATAAAGAATCAGGATTTACCGTCTGCGATGAAAACGGCGTAAAATACCCTGAAGAAGCCGAAACTGTGTTTATCTGCAAAAAAATAGCCGCAGGGGATATTGCACCCGAGTGGTTTATTGATGAAACCATCGATGAAAAGAATTATCCGAAAAAGGATTACCACAGAATGTATGTAGGTGAAATTATCACTGTTCTTGAAAAAAAATAAAAAAATTAAAAAAACACTTGACAAGGAGTATTATAAGTGATATAATGCTCCTTGCGTTGAGAGAGAAACCTTTCAGCATAGTCGGTGTCTATAACATTGAGGTTCCACCCGTTCCCATCCCGAACACGGTAGTTAAGCTCAATCGTGCCGAAAATACTTGGTGGGCAGCCGCCCGGGAAGATAGGTCGTCGCCGACACTTAAAGCAATCTGTTTACAGGTTGCTTTTTTCTTTTGTCTGAATATTATTTTTGCACACAAGAAAACGGCTTCGCCGTACGCCTGCGGCGAAACGCTTTCGTATAGTCCATCGCCGAGGGAAGTTTACTTCCCGTTCGGCGGGACATATAATCTTTTTACTTTATAGGAAGGAATTTCCTATAAAGTAAAAAAAGCCGCTGCAGGAGCAACGGCTTTTTTTTCAATTCTTATTCTAATTCGCTGAGCTTTGCTTTGAAATCTTCAATTCTTTCTGCAGTGTTTGTGATTCCCATTGAATCAGCAATAGTTTCAATGAAGGGAAGAGCCTGTTCAAGAGTAAAGGGTCTGCCGATTTCAAGCATAGGATGATCCTTTGCTTCGGGAACAAGTTCAAAAAGGAATTCAGCAGTTTTGGGATTGTCGAGAAGCTCGCCGATTGTTGTTTCTTCAAATGAATATTTTGCCATTGTGAAAATCTCCTTTATATTGAAGTTTTTATAAGCTGTGTTTACATTTTTCCCTTTGAAGGGTGGTGTAATACACGGATTTACATTTTTTCAAGCTTCATGAAGTCAACCTTCTCAAGGGGAGTATGAGGAAGCTCGTCCATGAATATAATTTCTCTGGGAACAGAGAACTGATTAAGGTTCTTTGAGCAAGCATCTGTGATAATCTTCTTGTATTCCTCTTCGTCGCCCTTTGTTTTAAGAGACGCATAGAGTCTTACAAGAGGCTTGCCGTCTTCATTTGTGCCTCTTACAGCGCAGGATTCCTTGATGAAGGGAAGAGTATCCATAAGATTTTCAATATCAACGGGATATACGTTGTAGCCTGAAATGATGATGATTCTCTTCTTTCTTCCGTAGAAATAGAAGAATCCGTCTTCATCGGTATAGCCGAGGTCACCTGAGAGAACCCAGGGTGTTCCTTCCTCGTCATAGTAGATACCCGCATCCTTGGGACCGTCATCTGTAAGATAGCCTTCCATCATTGTTGAGCCGGAAATAACGATTTCACCAACCTCGCCTGTGGGCACGGGCTTGTGATCATCATCCCAGATTTCCATACGAAGACCCTCAAGAGGCTTACCTATAGAACCGTCTTTATATACCCAGTTTGTATTTACGCAGCAAACAGAACCAACCTCTGTAAGACCGTAGCCCTGACGCAGACGTGCAGATGTTCCGTTCTTTTCAAGCATACCGTTGAAGGCTTCAAGGAATGCAGGTGAAAGGTCATCGCCGCCTACGAACATCATACGGGTGTCTTTAAGATGGGGACCGTCGAAGCCGGGAGTATTATAAAGCTTTTTGAACATATTGGGAATCCCGCCGATACCTACAACCTTATTGTTTCTGTAAAGCTTAAGAACAAGCTTTGCATCAAACTGCATAAGGGGGATAATTCTTGCGGCATTGCAAAGTGCCATATGACCTGCAACAACAAGACCGAAAGCGTGGAAGAAGGGAAGAATGATGATTTCTGCTTCTTCACCGGGATCTTCGATGTGGTCGATGTAGCCCAGCTTATGTACGTTTTCGTTGATAGCCTTGTTTGTAAGCTTGATAGTCTTGCTCTTACCTGTGGTGCCGCCGCCGTTTAAGTAAACAGCGATATCGTCACAGTTGTTTACGCAGCCTTCAACTGTTCTGCCTTCATACTTCTTTACTACATCGCAATAAAGAGTTGCGTTTTTGTAGCCGAGAATCTTTTCAAGAAGTGCTTCACCCATACCTGCTGATACCTTCTTTGCGGGAGCTGCATAGTCGGAGCAGCGGCAGAGAAGCACGGGAAGTCCGAGAGAATTGACTGCATCAACATTGTGCTGCTTGAGACCTAAAAGACCGAGCACCATAATACCCTTTGAGCCTGATTCCTTTACGGTTTCAATAAGAGCATCATCGGGAAGCAGGGGATGGATAAAGTTTACGATAACACCAAGCTTATTAAGAGCATAGAATGCTGTGAAGCTTTCGATATCGGAGGGAACGAAAATAGAATAAACGTCGCCTCTCTTAAGACCGAGCTCCTTTTTGAAGTAGCAGGCAAGTGCTTCTGTGTCGCAGATGAACTTTGAACGCATAACCATCTCGTCCATATGCTGAGCCTGCTTATAGTCACCGTATTTTTCGGTTGCTGCAAGATAGAATTCATAGCAGTTATAATTCTTTGATTCTATCATATTTGAAAAGGGTTCTGTATTCATAATATCTTCTCTCCCGTTTATCAGTCTGAAATTTTGTGACCGTTTTTAAGCTCGATGTTTCTCTTCATAAAGGGAATTCTGAGAACACCTGTGAATGTGTCGCCGTTGAAGGTAACCTCTGCTTCAAGCTCCTTGCCGGGAAGCATTGTGATTTCACCCTTGCCTCTTAAGGTGTTGCCCTCTTCAACGATGTCGTAAGTTCTGATCTTAACATCCTTCAACTTATCGGGAAGCTGGAAATCGATATCATATTCGCCGTCTTTTTCTGCGATAACAACGGTGATGTCTCCTTTGAAGATCATCATATTAACGCTTGTTACCCAAGTTCCTAAACCTATCATGGGAATACCCCTCCTGAATATTAATAATTAGTTAAATTATAACATTATATAGGAGAGAAGATATGAATAAATTGTTAACTTTGCACCCTCAATATTGTGTTTTTTTGTCGGTTATTGTTCAGCCTTTTTCTGTAAAGCCATAAAGTCAACTTTTTCAAGGGGAGTGTGGGGAAGCTCGTCCATAAATTCAATGTCTCTCGGAACTGAGAATTTAGAAAGATTCTTTTCGCAGATTTCCGTGATCTGACGCTTGTAATCCTCCTCGTCACCCTTTTCCTTGAGTGAGACATAGAGCTTTACAAGAGGCTTGCCCTCTTTTGTGCCTCTTACGGCACAGGATTCCTTGATAAAGGGAAGTGTGTCCATAAGATTTTCGATATCAACGGGATAAACATTGTAGCCTGAAATGATAATAACTCTCTTTTTTCTTCCTGAGAAGAAGAAAAATCCGTCATCGTCCATATAACCGAGATCGCCCGAAAGCACCCAGGGAGTACCGTCTTCATCGTGATATATACCTGCGTCCTTGGGGCCGTCTTTGGTAAGATAGCCTTCCATGATTGTAGGACCTGAAATTACGATTTCACCCACTGTGCCGTTGGGAACCTTTTTGTGGTCATCGTCCCATATTTCCATTCTGACTCCTGCAAGAGGAAGACCGATGGAGTTGTCTTTGTTTGTCCAGTTCGTGTTTGCGCAGCATACAGAGCCAACCTCTGTAAGACCGTAGCCCTGTCTGAGTCTTGCACCCGTGCCGTTTTTCTCAAGCATCTCGTTGAATTCCTGCAGGAAGGCAGGGGAAAGATCGTCACCGCCTGCAAACATCATACGGGTGTTTGAAAGATGGGGACCGTCAAAGCCGGGAGTGTGATAAAGCTTTTTGAACATTGCGGGAATACCCACAATACCGGAAATACGGTTTTTCTTATAAAGCTTTACTACAAGCTTGCCGTCAAACTGCATCATAGGAATGATTCGTGCTGCATTGCAAAGTGTCATATGCATTGCAACAACAAGACCGAAAGCGTGGAAGAAGGGGAGAATAATAATTTCGCCCTCTTCACCGGGGTCAATAATATGGTCAATATAACCCAGAGCATGAACGTTTTCGTTTATAGCCTTACTGGTAAGCTTTATGGTTTTGCTCTTGCCTGTTGTGCCGCCGCCGTTGAGATAAACTGCGATATCATCGCCGTTGCCGGTTTCGCCTTTTACCGTTCTTCCGTGATATTTTTTGATTATATCCTTATAAAGCACTGCGTGGTCATATTTGAGAATCTTTTCAAGAAGTGCCTCGCCCATACCTGCTGCAGCCTTTTTTATGGGAGATGCATAGTCTGAGCAACGGCAGAGAAGAATGGGAAGCCCTGTTTTGTTTACAGCTTCAACATTGTGCTGCTTGAGGCCTATAAGACCAAGCACCATAATGCCCTTTGAACCCGATTCCTTTATTGTTTCAAAGAGAACTTCGTCGGGAAGAAGAGGATGCACAAAATTTACAATAACACCGATTTTGTTGAGTGCATAGAAAGCCACAATGCTTTCCACATTGGTGGGAGTGAAGATAGTGTAGGCATCTCCCTTTTTAAGTCCCAGGTCCTTTGTGAAGTATACGGCAAGAGCTTCTATCTGTGCGATAAGGTCGCTTCTTTTGCCGATTTCGTCCATATGCTGATATGCATCATAATCTCCGTAAATTTCGGTAGCCTTGAGGAAAAATTCGTAACAGTTGAGATTGTCCGCCTCAATCATCATATTTTGCGCTTTGTCTTCACGGAATCTGTTTTCAGTCATAATTTCATTCCTTTGTATAAATTTAGCTTATTTTCAAGCGTTGAGAATAGTTTACTAAACATATGTCGGAAAATCAATATGAGTTTGACATTTGATACTTAATTTTGAATATTGGAGCATATGCAACGATATTAATAATAATGTTTGAAATATGAGAATAATATTGTATAAAAGCGACAAAACAAATATTACTGATTTGTTAATAAATTGTGATTCCTCAGATGGTTGACATTATTCTTTATAAATATTATAATTATTTTATTGAAAAAAATTATTTTTTTATTCACATATTATCCCCGGAAGGAGCAAATTTTATGAAAAAAACCGGATTACTGCTTACAGTCTTGCTTGTTACGGCAAGTATTCTTCTGTGTTCATGTATGCACTACTCGTCCTTTGATGAGCTTTCAAATATCACAACAACCTATAATTATTCTGAAGGACCGGGGAATATTTATGACAGCACCACCACTTATTATGTTGAGCCTGCAACTCTCCCCGGAACCGTTTATGAAGAAATAACCACCTCGGCAGCAATTCCGGAAGCTACTACCGCAGCCGTGCGCCTTCCTGAAATTACAACCGTGCCCGTTTCAGTGCCTGAAGTTCCGACTTCTTCTGCTCCCCAGATACCTTCAGAGCCCGATTATTCCTCTTACACAAAAAGTCAGATAATAGAGGCTTATTCAAAGGCACTCAATACCACAAGAGGCTATCAGGGCAATTTCACCGCAACGGTTACCGAAAGCTTTGATGCAAATATAAAAGAGGCTCATCCCGGCGGTCAGCTGACTCAGCTTCTTGCCGATAATATAGTAAAGCTTGTGGGAAGCGAAGGTCAGCAGACGCTTAATTTCTCAGGCGGCAAGGCAACTAATTCTGACGGAGAAAGCGTTCCCGTGCTTCTTCCTCAGAGAACCTCATTTTCTCTGCCCGCTGAGGGTGTTTCCTCCGCACGTATTGAAAAATCAGGCGATAAGACCCATATTGTGATGACCCTTGTTCCCGAAACCGTTTCTATGGGTCAGGTCCCGAAATATAATTCTTCTTCTGTAGGCTATCTTGACACCTCTGATATGGATTTCAAGATAATCACAATAAGCCGTGTTGATATCAGCTACACAGGCTCGGTAATAGATGCATATATCAGAGCAGACGGCTATATTGAAAGCGTTACCTACACAATAAATATGAGCACCTATGCAGAGCTCTCCGGTATGGGTATCACAGGCTACGGCACTCTTGAAGGTGCACAGACTGAAAAGTGGGTTCTTAACTGGTAACAGAGTTTATTGAAAAAAACAGCAGATGTATAAGCTTTTCCTGCTTATACATCTGCATTTGTTTATAGATCAAAAAATTTATAGATCAAAAAGTTAATTTTCCGCCAGCAGTCTTCCCATCAGCACACCCATTACGGATGCCATCATAAGACCTCTGGTCCAGCCTGAGGAGTCACCGAGGCAATGAAGCCCCTTTACGTTGGTGTTAAGCTTATCGTCCATTTTGATTCGGTTGGAATAGAACTTAAGCTCAGGTGAATAAAGAAGTGTTTCATAAGAAGCAAAGCCGGGTACAACATGATCCATTGCCTGAATGAAGTTTATGATATTTGTCATTGCTCTGTAGGGCATTGCAGCTGTTATATCCCCTGCAACAGCATCGGGAAGTGATGGCTTGAGATTTGCCTGCATAAGCTCCTTGGACCAGGTTCTCTTTCCGTCAAGAATATCTCCGAAGCGCTGAACAAGAATATGCCCGTTTGCAAGCATATTTGTAAGCTCACCTACCTTCTGAGCATATTCGATAGGCTGGTTGAAGGGAGTGCTGAAATTGTGGGAGCATAAAATTGCAAGGTTCGTGTTGTCGGATTTAAGCTCCTTATAGGAATGTCCGTTTACAACAGCAAGATTGTTGTCATAATTTTCCTGGCTTACAAAGCCTCCGGGGTTCTGACAGAAGGTACGAACCTTGTTTTTGAAGGGGCGGGGATAACCGATGAGCTTTGATTCATATAAGGCTTTGTTTACGGTTTCCATAACCTCATTTCTGACTTCAACTCTCACACCGATATCAACTGTACCCGGCTGATGTGCAATGTTATATTCTGCACACAGCTTTTCAAGCCAGTCTGCACCGCGTCTGCCGGTTGCAATGATTGTAGATTCTGCAAAAATTTCTTCGCAGCCGCTCTTTGCCGAAGTGATTATGCCCTTGCATTCTCCGTTTTCTTTATCAAGAATCAGGCTTTTGCATTCCGTGTCAAAAAGGATTTCAACACCGTTATTCAGAAGATACTGTTCAATTGCATAATAAAGATCCTGTGCTTTTTCCGTTCCCAGGTGTCTTATGGGACAGTCAACGAGCTTGAGACCTGCCTGAATTGCACGCTTTCTGATTTCTTTTACCTCTTCTGAGGCGTTTATGCCTTCTATATGGGTGTCTGCACCGAATTCAAGATAAATTGAATCAGTGTAGTTTATAAGCTCCTGAGCGTTCATTTCGCCTATAAGCGAGGGAAGGTCGCCGCCTACCTCATAGCTCAGTGAAAGCTTTCCGTCAGAGAAAGCTCCCGCTCCTGAAAAGCCTGTTGTGATATGGCAGTTCGGCTTGCAGTTAACGCACTGCTTTGTCTTTGTTTTCGGACAATGGCGGTTTTCTATAGCCTTGCCTTTTTCAACGATTACGATTTTTTTATTGCTTTTGCATCTTAACAATTCAAGTGCCGTAAAAATCCCCGAGGGGCCCGCACCTACAATTACAACATCGGTGTTCATTATTTCTCGCCTCAGTTTTGTTTTTTTACTATTGAATATTCATCTCCGGGTCTGTAGTAAGGACAGCTTCTGAATGAATATGTCATAAACTGTTCTGCCTCATCCATATCAAGGTCAACCGAGCATCTGTAGCAGTCATATTCTTCGTCATATTCGTAGTTCATACAGATATCGCAGTTTGAAAGAACAGACATATATTCACCCCGTAAGAAAAATTTCATTAAAAGTTTACCATAAAATGAAGTTACTTTCAAGTATTTACTCAAAAGCAATTATATGATAGAATATATAAAAATCTTCTGTAAGGAAATATAATATGAGTTCACAGAGAAATAAAACCATAAATATTACCCTTGAAGAGGGCAAGGAATATCTTTCAGGCTGTGCTTTTGAGAAAAGAAAACTCACTGCTGAAGAAATCAGCGATAAGTTTTATAATACCGATTTTTTTACTGCTGCAAGGTATCTGCCTGAAAAAAGTGCGGATCTCCTTGTTGCCGATCCGCCTTATAATCTGAGAAAAAATTACGGCGGTGAGGTTTTCAGTAAGAAAAAAGACAGTGAATATGAGGATTTTACTCGCCGCTGGCTTTCTGCCGTGAAGCCGCTTCTGAAGGATAATGCAAGCATATATATCTGCTGCGACTGGCAGACGAGTCTTATTATCGGAAGAATTCTCCCTGAGTTTTTCATAGTCCGTAACCGTATTACCTGGCAGCGTGAAAAGGGAAGGGGAGCCAAGAAAAACTGGAAAAACGGTATGGAGGACATATGGTTCTGCACCGTATCCGATGAATATACATTTAATCTCAATGCCGTAAAAATAAGAAAAAAGGTTATTGCTCCGTATAAAGAAAACGGTGTGCCCAAGGATTGGAAGGAGGAAAAGGACGGAAACTACCGTATGACCTGTCCTTCAAACTTCTGGGACGATATAACGGTGCCCTTCTGGTCTATGCCCGAAAATACCGCTCATCCCACCCAGAAGCCCGAAAAGCTTATGGCAAAGCTGATACTTGCTTCTTCAGATAAAAACAGTCTTGTTTTTGATCCTTTTGCAGGCTCGGGTACCACAGCGGTTACTGCAAAGAAGCTGGGAAGACATTATCTTGCAACAGAAAAAAATCCCCGCTATTGCATATGGGCGAAATTAAGGCTTGAAAGGGCTTCGGAGGATAAGACAATCCAAGGGTATAACGGGAAGTATTTTTCCTCAAGAAATGCAGATAAATAAAAAGTGCCGCGGTGTTTTCACCACGGCACTTTAATATATTATCTCAGCGGAAACAGCTTACTGTTTCCATATGTAAATCCCCTTTCGGGGCATTGTTTTCAGGCGAAGCCTCTGAAGGCCGAACCTTTGTTATTCTCAGGCATTGTAATACTTGAGAAGAGCATCGAGTTCGATAACCTTAAGGAGCTTCTTGAAAGAAAACTTTTTCATGGATTCGATTTCTCCGATGAGCTGGGTTTCTGCCTTGATAATTTCTCTTTTGTACTCTTTCATATTCAGTACTCCTTTCGTTTGATTACATCTTTATTATACTCAGAAATTTCAAAATGTCAAGTGATTTTGCACAATTGAGACAATGTCTGATTGTGCAAAATGCACAAAGGCGGTTTTTGTCGAAAAATAATCCCCCTTAATATAATGCACAAATCAAAGTGCTTAATTTTGTACAATTTGCACATCAGAAAAAATGAATCATAAATAAATCAAAGAAAAAAGGGAGAGCCTGTCGGACTCTCCCTTAAAAAGTTTGTGAAATATTTTTAATAAAAATCAATAAAGAGGATATTTTTCAAGAAGTCCGGCTACCTTGCCTCTGATTTTTTCAATGCTGTTTTCAAAATCAGTTACGGTAAGATAGATACATTCTGCAATAACCGCCATATCTTCCTTTGTGAGGCCTCTTGTGGTAACGGCGGCAGTGCCTATTCTTACACCGCTTGTGATAAAGGGGCTCTGGGGATCGTTGGGAACAGCGTTTTTGTTTACTGTGATATAAACCTCATCAAGTCTGTGCTCAAGCTCTTTGCCCGTGATGTTCATATTCTGAAGGTCAAGAAGAATAAGGTGGTTGTCTGTTCCGCCGGAAACAAGGTTGAAGCCTTTTTCCTTAAGAGCATCGGAGAGAGCCTTTGTGTTTTCAATAACAGCCTTCTGATAATCCTTGAACTCATCCTTAAGAGCCTCACCGAAGCATATAGCCTTACCTGCAATAACATGTTCAAGGGGACCGCCCTGTGAACCGGGGAAAATAGCCTTGTCTATTGCCTTGGCAAGCTCTTCCTTACAGAGAATAAGACCGCCTCTGGGGCCTCTTAATGTTTTGTGTGTGGTGGAGGTTACAATATCCGCATAGGGTACGGGTGAGGGATGAAGCCCTGCAGCCACGAGACCTGCAATATGAGCCATATCAACCATAAAGTAAGCGCCTGCTTCCTTTGCAATGGCAGATATTTTTTCAAAATCAATAATTCTGGGATAAGCACTTGCACCTGCAACAATGAGCTTAGGCTTAACTTCAAGAGCAAGCTCTCTTAATTTGTCATAGTCGATTCTGCCTGTTTCGCTGTCAACACCGTAGGGAACGAAGTTATAAAGCTTACCTGACATATTTACGGGTGAGCCGTGGGTGAGATGTCCGCCTTCTGCAAGTGACATACCGAGAACTGTGTCGCCGGGGTTAAGCACTGCAAAATAAGCTGCAAAGTTTGCCTGAGAGCCTGAGTGAGGCTGTACGTTTGCATGCTCTGCGCCGAAAAGCTTCTTTGCTCTTTCGATAGCAATCTGCTCGCATTCGTCAACTGCAATACAGCCGCCGTAATATCTTCTGCCTGGATAGCCTTCGGCATATTTGTTGGTGAGAACGCTGCCCATAGCTGCCATTACAGCGGGGGAAACAATATTTTCGGAAGCAATAAGCTCCAGGTTTCTGCGCTCGCGGTGAAGCTCATGCTCCACAGCTGCGCCCACCTCGGGGTCGCTGAGTTTGATAAATTCTGTTACATCCTGAACATTGAACATCTCGTTTTTCCTCCGTAAATTAGGTTATTATATCGCTTTGGGAAGATCCCATTTAAATACAGATGCAAGAAGTCTGAGTGCAAAAATAAGCACTATTGAAAGAATTGTGGCAATAACAGCGGGGCATGAAAATGATATGTACAGCAGATAATAAAGAACACCGCCTGCTATGGAAGCCACCGCATAAATTCGTTTTCTGAGTACAAAGGGTACATCGCTTACTATAACGTCTCGCAGTATTCCGCCGCCGCAGCCTGTGGTCATACCGAGAAATACAACAAAAAAGAAATTGTCACCGAAACCGCTGTTTATGGCAACATTCATTCCGGCTATAGTGAAAACGCCAAGTCCCAGAGCATCAAAAATATTGTTGACCCTGTCTATTATTGATATATGCTCAGAAAATTTTGATTTAAGAATCCTTGCCGCAAGAAATGTGATGAGGCAGGCTGAAACCGCAAAAATGAGGTAAATATAATTTCTGAACATAGCGGGAGGCAGGTTACCTAAAAGAATATCTCTTATTGTACCGCCGCCAAGAGCTGTGATAATACCTGAAAAAATAACACCGAAAATATCAAAGCGCTTTGTTATTCCGAGTACTGCACCTGAGATTGCAAATGCACAGGTGCCTATAAGCTCAAGAACAAGGATCATTGTTTCCATAGGTAAGTCCTTTTTGAAAATTAATGAAAAAATTATATCAAAATATTGTTTTTATTACAAGCAAAAATTGGTCTCAAAGGGGAAATTTGTAATATCGCAAAGAGAAGAAAAAAAACTTGTTGCAAAAATGTGCAACTTGACACAATACCTGCTATATTCCTGCTATAAGACCTATAAGATAAATAACCGCAAGGTGTGCAGGATAGAAAACATAAAAAAGCAGCTTGAGATTGTATTTGCCTCTTTTTCCGTTATACATGAGGATGAGAGGAACCGAGAAAAGAGAAAACCATTGTATCGAACCCATAGTAAGGCTCAGTACAATAAGCATAACTGTGAAGCATACAGCCTTTGATTTTTTCTCAGGTGCAAAATATACTGCAACGGGCAGAAGTACCCCTGCTAGGGAATAATCTATATGGAAACCCTTTGCCCAAGTAAAACGGGGAAGAAAAATACACAGAAAAACAGTAAAAAGGCATATGAGAAGAGCGGGAATAAAAGCTCTGCCAGTCTTTTTCCTGATAAAATTATCACTGAGGAAAATGATTGCAATGGAAAGTGAAAAGGTAATAAGCACATTCTGATAAAGTGAATGCTCTGCAATGAAATAAACAGCCTGACATAAAGCACCCACAATAAAAACCGAGAGAAAGTATTTTTTTCTGTTTTTTGTATATGTGCAGCCCTCCGCTATCATATAAGAAAAAACAGGAAAAGCCAGCCTTCCTATAACCGGAAGAATATCCGCCTGCGGAAAAAGCTCCCTGCCCGCATGGTCAAGAAGCATTGAAAGCATAGCAATAAGCTTCAGCTGATTGTTATTGAGTCCCTGTAATAATTTTTTCATACAAATCTCCGCAACACCGATAAAAGACTAAAGACTGTCTTCGCATGGGAGACAGTCTTTTTGTATCGTTGTTAATTTACTTTTGAAATTAAACAGCTCTTTCAACCTTACCGGAACGCATGCAACGTGTGCAAGCATATACTCTGCAAGGAGAACCGTTAACGATAGCCTTTACTCTTTTTACATTGGGCTTCCAAGTTCTGTTTGAGCGTCTGTGTGAGTGAGAAACCTGAATACCGAACTTTACGTCCTTACCGCAAAAATCACATTTTGCCATGGAGCGCACCTCCCTTTTATTTTCCGGGGTAACCCCTAAAATCTAAATCAGCAAAAGACATAATAACAGATTATGTCGTGAATTGCAAGTGTTTTTTTAAACTTTTTAAAAAAACAGCAATTATTTTAATTCATGGATAAATAATCCGCTGAGAAGCTTTGGCTCAAACCACGTGGATTTGGGGGGCATAACCTGTCCCATATCCGCAATAGACATGAGCTCTGCGAGAGAAGTGGGGAACATTGATATTGCCAGCTTCATATCCTCACGGCATCTTCTTTCAAGCTCCGTGAGACCTCTTATTCCGCCTACAAAGTCTATTCTCTTGTCGGTTCTGGGGTCTGAAATACCGAAAATATCATTTATCACATATTTCTGAAGAAGTGAAACATCAAGACTTGCAAGAGCATCGTTTTCGTCACAAAGTCCTTCCTTCAGGGAAAGACGGTACCATCTGTCTTTGTAGAAAAGTCCGAAGGTGTGGCGGATTTCGGGTCTTACGGCAGCCGCTTCTTCACTGATTTCAAAAATCTCGGAAAGCTTTCCGAATAATTCTTCGTCCGTGAGTCCGTTTGTGTCCTTAAGTAAACGGTTGTAATCCATTATTTTAAGCTCTTCGGCTCTGAAAGCAACTGCAAGGAAGAAATTGAATTCCTCTTCACCCGTATATCCGGGATTTTCTGCTCTTCTTTTAAGAGCAACCTTTACAGCAGAGGCTGCACGGTGATGACCGTCGGCAATATATAAGTTTTCAACCGTTGTAAAGGCTTCTGTAAGCTTATCGGTGTCTTCCTTATCAGAAATTACCCATACGGTATTCTTAACATTTCCCTCGGATGTGAAATCATATTCGGGAGTAAGACAGGTGTATTTATCTAAAATTTCGTCAATTGTATTGTTCTTTCTGTAGGCAAGGAAAATGGGACCTGTGTTTGCGTCGCAGGTATCTACGTGGCGGATGCGGTCCTCTTCCTTGTCGGCTCTTGTGTGCTCGTGCTTTTTTATTGTATCGTCAAGATAATCGTCCGCACCGGCACAGCCCACAATACCTGTCTGACATACATCTCCCATTACCTGGCGGTAAATATAAAAGCAGGGTGTATCATCCTGAATGCATATGCCTTTTTCGGATAGTGCTCTGAGATTTTCGGCTGCCTTATTATAAACCTCATCGGAATAAAGATAGGTTTCGGGGGGAAGGTCAACCTCTGCTTTGTCAACATGAATGAAGGAGTAGGGATTGTCTTTGACTTTTTCTCTTGCTTCTTCTGAATTCATTACGTCGTAGGGGAGCGCGGCAACAAGAGAAGAATATTCCTTCTTCGGTCTTACTGCTCTGAAGGGTCTGAATGCTGACATGATAACACTGCCTTTCGGATGTTTTGCTTTATGGAAAAAATTATTCCTTTACATTGGTTGCATTATGAAAATAAAGCTTGTCGCTTCCCGAGAAGAAAATAACTCCCGTTACATCCTTTGTACATACAAGATAGCTGTTTTCATACCACACGGGAATAAATACATTATGCTCCATAATATTGTTTTCTATGGCTTTATAGTTTTCTTTGAAATTATCATCATTTCCTGAGTATAAGCCTGCAATAAGCTTTATAAGTGCTGAGGCATCCTCTGAAGCTGCAAAAGATGACTTTGCAACAGGAAGAGCATTTACATTTCTGCTGAAGGCGAGAGTTGATACCTGAGGGCGGGCAAAATTCACAGCTCCCATTTGGGCGGGCTGCGGTGTATCTTCGGAAGACTGGGTTTCTTCCGGAGCTTCAGCTTCTTCGGTGTCCGGCTCCTCAGGGGCTGCTGCGGGAAAAGAGGGTTCCTCGGGTATCACTTCGGGAGACTCGGGTGTGTTTTCGGGTGTTGCGGGCATATTCTCGGGAGAAAGTCCTGTGTATGCCTCATCCGTATTGCCTTCATCGGGAAGAAGGCTTTCAGTGATAATTTCTTCGGTGGTTTCTTCCTCGGGAATTTCTTCGGGTGCGATAATTATATTAGAGTCGGAAATAAATGAACCGAAGTATTCATAAATATTATCGGTTTCGGCAGCACGCTGATAAAATGCAATCTGATAATTTCCTGAATTCACGGCAGCCTTGATTTCGGCAGCCGTTGCTGTCTTTACTGAGAAATTTACATAAATTCCCAATATCCTCTGCCATTCCTGCATAAGACGGCGCATAGAGTCTCCGTATCTCTGCTCACAGAGAATTGAAATATCGATGCTTGTTTTTTCAAGCTCTTCAAGTCCCGTTTTGAGATATTCTGCAGCAGCCTTTTCATCGAAGACTGAAGAGGCTTCAGCGGCATTTTCCGGGGCTGCGCTTAAGGGAACAAGTCCCTTTGCAGGAGCTCTGCCTTCATTTCCGGCAATTAAATCTATATCGGTTGCAGCAGTGATCGCTTTTCGGATATTCTCGTTTGAAAGCACATCATCCCTGAGATTGAGAATAAGGCTTCTGAGAATGTTGGGTGTCTCAGTCACCGTCATGGATTTTTTTACTTTAAGTGCATTATATGTGTCTTCGCTTATTACTGCGCCTGAGTAATCATCGGTTTCAAGCACCTCAAGAAGTGTTTCTTCATCCTCGGTTACATAAAGCCATACATAGTCGGGGCGTGCCGTGGATTCACCCACGTAATCTGCAGCTTTGTTTATTCTGCAGGAATCCTCATTGAATCTTGATAAATAGAAGGGGCCGTTTGATAAGGAGAATGCAATAAGCGTTCCGTATCTGCCGGAGCAGGCTTCAAAAAAGGTACGGTTGCAGGGCATACACACAGGCTCTGTAAGCACCTCGGGGAAATTGCTCTGAGGCTGAGAGAGAGTTATTCTGAGGGTATGGCGGTCAACGGCTTCTACTCCAAGCTTTTCTCTGTCCATGTTTCCTGCAAGAATTTCAGGGGCATTTTCGATATTATAAAGCATATATGAAAGAGGAGCTGCCGTCATGGGGTCAACCGCACGAAGAAGCGCAAAGCGGAAATCCTCCGCCGTGACAGAAAGGTCAAAGTTTTCGGGAAGCTTTCCTTCAAGCTGCTTCTCGGCATTTGAGGTGAAATGCCACACAGCATCTGTTCTCAGATGAAAGGTATATATAAGACCGTCGGGAGATACATCCCAGCTTTTTGCCACACCGTTTATGATATCTCCGTTTTCGTCTTTTCTTAAAAGACCTTCAAAGCAGTTTCTTACAACTATTGACGAAGTGGTATTTGATACGATCTGAGGATCAAATGTCCCCGCCTTGTCCTTTACGGCAAAGAAAAGCACCACAGGATCATCACTTCCGCAGGACGAAAGCATCCCCGCCATCATAATAACCGCCAGCAACAAAGCCAGAAACCTTTTCATACCTCAATACCCCATTCATTCGCATATTTATTATATTTTAGCAGATTATATATGGTTTTTCCATAGGTTTAGAAATTTTTTTATCTTGCTGCTCAGGCTTTTTTTAATATGCACTACAAAACAGGTTTATTTTTGTATATTTGTTTTATTTATTTTTAACCCGGGATGTGATAATATATTATTAATTGTTTTCGTCTGAGGTAAAATATGGATATTGTACTTGTTGTTCTCGGTGTTATAACGGTTATACTGCTTCTTATAATTGTGCTTAAGCTCTATTCCTCAAAGGGGGATGCGCTTGCCGGGGAAAAAATTGATAATCTTTCAAAAATCACCCTTGACGGGTTTGCTAAAATGAGAAGCGAGAATGCCGCTTCTTCAGAGGCGGTGCGCGGTGCCGTCAGCACATCCCTTGATAATATGGGTGAAAAAATGAACCGCCTTTCGGAGAAAACCACCGAAGGACAGCTTGGTACCGTGAGAGCCTTGTCGGATATGCGTGAAAAGATTGATTTTTCGGGACGTCAGCAGACCGAAGCACTCACTCTTGCTATAGAAAAGCTTCAATCCTCCAACGAAAAGAAGCTGGAGGAAATGAGGCTTACCGTTGATGAAAAGCTGACCTCAACTCTTACCTCACGGCTTGATTCCTCTTTTAAGTCGGTGTCGGAGCAGCTTTCAAATGTGTATAAGTCCCTTGGTGAAATGAAGGAGCTGTCGGGCAGTGTTACCGCCCTTAACCGTATTTTTACCAATGTAAAAACAAGGGGTAACTGGGCAGAGGCTCAGCTTGAGGGGATTCTTGACAGCATTATTCCCGGTATGTATGTGAAAAATTACCGTTCCGATGAAAAGCGGGATGTGGTTGAATTTGCCGTTATCATTCCCGATGCCTCAGGGGAGAAAAAAACATATCTTCCCATAGATTCAAAGTTTCCTATGGAAGACTATTTAAGACTCTGCGATTTCGCCGATAACGGCGATACGGAAGGTGTGAAGGCGGCAACAAAGGCGCTTGAAGCGAGAGTGCTTTCAGAGGCAAGGGCAGTTTCAAAATATATAAATCCCCCTGCCACAACCCCCTTTGCCGTGCTTTATCTTGCAACTGATTCTTTGTATGCCCAGGTGCTTTCATCAAAAGAGAATATAGCCGACAGGCTTCACGATGAATACGGCATACTTCTTGCAGGTCCCTCCACTGTCACAGCACTTCTTTCGTCCCTTGCAATGGGCTTCAGAAGCGTGGCACTCAGTCAGAAGGCAAACGAGGTTATGGACCTTTTGTCTGCTGCAAAGGTGCAGTATGATAAATTCGGCGTTGCCCTTGAAAAGGCAAAGCGTAAGATTGATGAGGCATCTCTCAGTATTGATGATGCACAGAAGCGGAATACCATTATTGCGAAAAAATTAAAAGGTGTTGAGACAATAGGCTTCGATGAGGCTGAAATGCTGCTCGGTACCGATGAATAAAAGGAGAAGATTACTATGATTAAATTAGGTCTTGCAGGCACATGGCACGTTCATTTCGGCGGATATGTCAGAGAATTTCTGTCCCGCGGCGATGTGGAAATCACCGCTTTATGGGATCCTGACGAAAAAACAGCAAAGGCAAAGGGCGAAGAGCTTGGCTGTGCATACACAACCGATCTCGATGAATTCTACAAAATGGATTTTGATGCTGTTCAGGTGTGTGCGGCAACAAACATCCATAAAGAGGTTCTTATAAAAGCGGCAGCTGCAAAAAAACACATTTTTACAGAAAAGGTTCTCACTGCAGCCTACAGCGATGCTCTTGAGGTTAAAGAGGCTGTTGAAAAAGCAGGCATCAGATTCTGTATTTCCTTCCCTTGGAGAACCCGTGCAGATTTCCTGTGGATAAAGGAAGCTCTTGAAAATGAGCTTGTGGGTCAGGTTACATATATGAGAATGAGAAATGCCCACGACGGTGTAAGCCGCGGCTGGCTTCCCCCTTCATTCCTCGATCCCGTTCCCACCTGCGGCGGTGCCATGATGGATCTCGGTGCTCACGGAATGTATCTTCTCAACTGGCTTATGGGTGAGCCCGTGAAATGCACAAGCGTATTCACAAACACTCTCTGCGACAGCGTTGAAGACAACTGTGTTACCGTATTCAGCTATGAAAACGGTGCAATCGGTGTCAGCGAAACAGGCTTTGTAACAGGCAGAAATCCCTTCCAGCTCGAAATTGCAGGCACAAAGGGAACTATTCTTGCAGGCGGCGTGTTTGATAAGCTCTGCTATAACAACGGTGACGGATGGGTATATCCCAACCTCGGCAAGGGCAGCAAATCATCAATCAATTCCTTCTGCGATTCCATAAACGGCGACGGCGAACCCCTGTTCGGAATTGACGATGCGGTAAAGCTTACAAAAACAATGGAAATGGCATACAAGAATATTGTATAAATATGCTTATCGGAGGAAAATATGAAGCATAAAGAACTTATAAGTCAGATGACTCTTGAAGAAAAAACTGCGCTTTGTTCGGGGCTGGATTTCTGGCATCTGAACGGAGTGGAAAGACTCGGTCTTAAATCAATTATGGTATCCGACGGCCCTCACGGTCTGAGAAAGCACAGCGATAAAAAGGATAAAACAGATATAATGGGTTCTGTTCCTGCGGTGTGCTTCCCCACAGCATCGGCTACTGCCGCATCCTGGGATGAGGAGCTTATTTATAAAATGGGCGAGGCTCTCGGAGATGAGTGCAGAGCCGAAAAGGTTTCCGTGCTTTTAGGACCCGGAAACAATATAAAGCGTTCGCCTCTTTGCGGACGAAACTTTGAATATTTTTCCGAAGATCCCTATCTTGGTGGAAAAATGGCAGCTTCCTTTATAAAGGGCGTACAATCCAAGGGAATAGGAACTTCTCTGAAGCACTTTGCCGCAAACAATCAGGAAACAAGAAGAATGACAATTGATACCGTTGCCGATGAGAGAACTCTTCGTGAGATTTATCTTGCTTCCTTTGAAATTGCAGTAAAAGAGGGTAAGCCCCGCACGGTTATGAATGCATATAATAAGCTTCTGGGAACTTACTGTGCCGAAAATGAATGGCTTTTAGGCAAGGTACTGCGTGAGGAATGGGGCTTTGACGGAGTTGTTGTTACCGACTGGGGTGCAGAAAACGAGATCCATAAGGGAATTGCAGCAGGTCAGAATCTTGAAATGCCCGGCTCCAACGGACTGGGAAGTGCCAAGCTTCAGGCGGCTGTTGAGAACGGTCTTTTATCTGAAGAGGAGCTTGATAAGAGAGTTGATGAAATAGTAGATCTTATTATGTATGCCGAGGAAACTCTGGGAGATTATACATATGATAAGGATGAGCATCACAAGCTTGCAAAAGAGGTTGCCCTCGGCTCAATGGTGCTTCTTAAAAATGAAGACGGCATTCTTCCTCTTGATAAGAGCAAGAGAATTGCACTTATCGGTGAAATGGCTGCTTCACCCCGTTATCAGGGGGCAGGCTCATCACAGATAAATGCTAAGAATGTTGATGATGCATTCAGCGTGATGCTGAGTAAAAACTACGGCTTTGTTTATGCCAAGGGCTATAACAAGGCAAAGGATGTAACGGATATCGGTCTTGTTCGTGAGGCTGTTGAAGCAGCAAAAAGCTGTGAAACCGCAGTTATATTCTGCGGTCTTACCGAAGAGTATGAATCCGAAGGCTTTGACCGTGACCATATGAGAATGCCGATGAGCCATATCAATCTTATCAATGCTGTATCAAAGGCAAATCCCAATACCGTTGTTGTGCTTTCGGGCGGCTCACCCGTTGAAATGCCATGGCTCAGCAATGTAAAGGCTGTACTCAACGGTTATCTCGGCGGTGAAGCCGGTGCAGCGGCTGCGGTTGAGCTTATCTACGGTGAAAAGAATCCCTCGGGTAAGCTTGCGGAAACCTATCCTCTGCATCTTGAGGATAATGCTTCTTATACCTCATTCCCCGGCTCCAGAAAGAGCGTTGAATACAGAGAAAGCATCTATGTAGGCTACAGATATTATGATAAGGTGAAAAAGGATGTGCTTTTCCCCTTCGGCTTCGGTCTGTCATACACAGCCTTCACTTATTCCGATATAAAGCTTTCAAAGAAAAATATTAAAGATACGGACACACTTGAGGTCAGCTTTAAGGTTAAAAATACCGGAGACACAGCAGGTGCTGAAATCGCACAGATTTATGTGAATGACAAGGAAAGCACAATTTTCCGTCCCGAAAAAGAGCTTAAGGGCTTCAGAAAAATATATCTTGAGCCCGGTGAGGAGAAGAAGCTTACCGTCAGCCTCGATAAACGTGCATTTGCATATTATAATGTAAACATTCACGACTGGCACGTTGAAAGCGGTGCTTTCGATATTCTTGTTGGTGCATCCTCCCGTGATATAAAGCTCAGTGCAACAGTAAAGGTTACATCAACTGCGGGAGATGTGGAAATTCCCGATATGAGAGAAAGTCTTCCCTGTTATTATTCCGGTGAGGTTTCCAATGTGAGCGATGCTGATTTTGAGAAGCTTCTCGGTTATGAAATTCCTTATAAGAATGATGAGGAATACGGGGAAATCACCATCAACAGTGCGCTTGAGGATGCAGCAGGCACAAAGGCAGGAAAGCTTATAAATACTCTTCTTGTAAATATGTTCAAGGCTATGAGCAAGGGTGATATTTCTCAGGAAAAAATGATGACCTCCATGGCACTTCAGATTCCTATCCGTTGCTTTATTTCAATGAGTATGGGTGTGTTCACTCCCGAAATGGCAGAGGGACTTTGCCTTATTCTTAACGGAAAGGGCACTCTTAAAGGCATAGGCAAGATAGTAAGCGGTATCGGCGGTGCCGTAGCCAACATCGGCGGACTTCTTAATTCAATTTAACTTATAACAATAAGAAACGGCTTCCCGAAGATTCACGGGCAGCCGTTTCTTTTCTGAGATAATGAGAAAAAAATAAGACGCGGGAACAATCTGTTCTCACGTCTTTTATCTGTTTATTTTATGCAAGCTTTTCCTTTGCTTCTTCTTTGTCGGGGAAATTGACTCTTGCTATGTCAGCACCCACTGCAGTGAGCTTTTTAACAACATCCTCATAGCCGCGGTCGATATGGATAATATCCTCAACCTGGGTTTCTCCCTTTGCACAAAGACCTGCAATTATCATTGCTGCACCTGCTCTGAGGTCGTCTGCCTTTACGGGAGCGCCTTTGAATTCCTGAATACCCTGAACGATAGCTGCCTTGCCTTCTATCTGAATCTGCGCACCAAGTCTGGTGAGCTGGTCAACATATCTGAAACGATTGTCCCACACACTGTCTGAAACAATGCTTGTGCCTTCAGAGAGTGCAAGAAGAGTGGTGAACTGAGGCTGCATATCTGTGGGGAAGCCGGGATGGGGATGGGTTTTAACATTACAGCCGTGGAGTCTGCCGGAGGCGGCAACTCTGACTGAATCGTCATATTCATCAACTATGCATCCGCATTCTCTGAGCTTTGCAGATATGGGATCAAGATGCTTGGGTATAACATTCTTTATAAGAAGATTACCTCTTGTTGCAGCTGCGGCAACCATATATGTGCCGGCTTCGATCTGATCAGGAATGATTGAATAATCACATCCGTGAAGCTCGCTTACACCTTCAACCTTGATAACATCAGTACCTGCACCCTTGATTTTTGCGCCCATAAGGTTCAAAAAGTTTGCAAGGTCAACGATGTGAGGCTCTTTTGCTGCATTTTCAATAATTGTGATACCCCTTGCCTTTACTGCGGCAAGAAGAACATTTATTGTAGCACCAACGGAAACCTTATCAAAATAAATTGATGAACCGATAAGTGTAGGTGCCTTTGCCTCAATAACACCGCCGTCGGTGGAAATGATTGCACCGAGGGACGAAAAGCCTTTGAGGTGGAGATCTATGGGACGTACACCGCCGAAATTGCATCCGCCGGGCATTGCAACACGTGCAATATTATACATACCGAGAAGAGCACCTAAAAGATAATATGAGGCTCTGAGATTTTTTGTAAGCTCATAGGGAATAGTGTCGGAAACAACATTATTTGTATCTATCGTTATTGTTGACTTGCTGTTGTAGGTTACAACAGCTCCCATTGCTCTAAGAATCTGAATCATTGAAGAAATGTCTCTGATATCAGGGACATTTTCAAGGGTAAACACACCTTTGGCAAGAAGAGTTGCAGGAAGAATCGCAACGGCAGCATTTTTTGCACCGCTGATTTCTATCTCCCCTTCAAGTCTTTTGCCTCCGTGAATCACAAATTTTTCCACAAAGGGCACTTCCTTAATCCTTTTTTATATATCCGAAACAAGTAAAATCATAAACAAAAAGTCAGTTTTTTTTGAAAAAACGACAGCAATCTGCAGAATGTGTCATAAAAACACACGGTCACAGACTTGAACATTATAACACTATCTTAAGAAAAATTAAAGTATTTGAAAGAAAAAAAATGCAAATTTAATTTTTTTAGGCAAAACTTACAAAAATCAAACTGTAATTTTGTTCAATCCTGTCGCTAATTTATATGTTTTTCCTGAAATTTCAGCTGTTGCTTTGGTATTTTCGGGAACGTTAAAGGTATAAACCGTTCCTTCGGGTGTAATTTCCCACTTTGAATACACTCTGCCGTTTGCTGTTTCTATGGATGCTTCGGCAAAAGAGAAGGCAGCATTTGTGACGGGCGAGAAAACTATATCGGTAAAGCCTGCCGTGCCCTCTTTTTGTCTGATTCCGCACATTTTTTCATACATCCAGTCACCGACAGCACCGTATGCATAATGGTTGAAGGAATTCATATCGGGAGTGGCAAATGTTCCGTCGGGCTTATAGCCGTTCCAACGCTCCCACATTGTTGTGGCACCCTGTGTGATGGGATAGCACCAGGATGGGAATTCTTTTCTTGTAAGAAGCTTATAGCAAAGCTCATTCTCTCCTATATCGGAAAGCACATGAAGAAGATAGGGAGTGCCTACAAAGCCTGTTGTGAGATGTCCGGCTTTGTTTACCAGCTCTGTGAGCTGACGTGCAAGAGGCTCTTTGTCATTATAAAGACCGAAGTGAAGTGCAAGTACACAGGCAGTCTGGGTTTCGCATTTTATTCTTCCGTCTTCATCGATATATTTATTGATAAAAGCTTTCTTTATATTTTTATAAAGATTCTTATAATATTTACATTCTTTACCGAGAACCTCAGATGCCTTTATGAGAAGAGATGTGGAATAGGCAAAGAATGCCGAGCCGATAAGATCCTTTTGAGTTGCTCCCCCTACGGCTTCCTTGTCAGGCAGATCAAGTGCCAGCCAGTCACCGAAGTGCCAGTGTCCCTCGTAAAGATAGGGGCTTGTGGAAATGCCTTCCTCGGGATTCTTTTTAAGTGCATAGCTTCTCATAAAGTCTACCCACTTTTTCATAAGAATATAATTTTCTTCAAGAATTTCACGGTTGCCGTAGGTGAGATACATCTGCCAGGGAAGAATCGTGGCAACATCTGCCCAGGCAGAGGAGCCGCCGTCATCATCGTATTTTACGGGAACATATGATGGAATTGTTCCTGAGGGCTTCTGCATTGCTCTTAAATCGCCCAGCCATTTGCGGAAGAACTTTTCAACATTGAAATTATAGCTTGCAACCTTACAGAATACCTGAGCGTCACCGGTCCAGCCAAATCTTTCGTCTCTCTGAGGACAGTCGGTGGGTATATCAAGGAAATTACCCTTCTGACCCCATATAATATTATGGAAAAGCTGATTTATTGTAGTGTCGGAGCAATTGAAGTAGCCTGTTCTCTTCATATCCGAATGCACAACGATAGCTGTAAATTCATCTGCACTTTCAATTTCCATTCCCTCAACTGCAATATATCTGAAACCGTAGAAAGTATAAACAGGCTTTACCCTGTGGCTTTTGCCGTCGCAGACAACTGTAAGAAGCTGTTTTGCGCTTCTGAGATTGTCAAGATATACATTGCCGTTTTTGTCGGGCATTTCAAAGTGGCGTACTTTAATAATATCACCCTTATTTCCTTTTATATAAAAGGAAACATAACCCGTTAATTCCTGCCCGAAGTCAATAACCTTATCACCCTCAGGTGTGGTAAAGAGCTTTTTGCCTCTTATAACCTCATGCTCTGTTATGTATTCACCCTCCTGAGGAATAAGTGTATCCTTTGTGTAATTGAGCTCGGTTACGGAATTCAGGGATTTTGCCTTGAAATTGAAATCAATTGTTTCGCCGTTATATATATGATTGTAGCGGACAATGCTTTCGCGGCACTTCCAGGATGAATCGGTGTATATCACGGCTTCTTCACCGTTTTCGTAAGTCAGAGTGAGAGCTGCAATAGCAGCCACGGTATTATGCTTTACTGTTTTTGAGCTCAGGTCATACCACTTGTGAAAACGCCAGCCGATACCTGTGCCGATAACGATTTCATTTTCTTTTTCAATAAGTGAGGTTACGTCAAAGCTCTGATACTGTATTCTTTTGTTATAGTCTGTCCAGCCGGGGTTAAGCACGGAGGAGGTTACCTTTTTTCCGTTTATTTCACAGCTGTAAACACCCAGTGCACTTATTTCAAGAGTTGCTTTTACGGGGAATGGCTTTACCGTAAAGCTCTTTACAAAATCAATAACACATTCTGAGGGCTGTTTTGAAGCCTTGATCCAGGCTGCATCGAAAATTTTATCCATAATACTTTCTCCTTTTATGAAATGTCGGCAAATAGCGCCGATATTTTTTTTCTGAGTCTTTCGTTTGAGGGAGCCTCCAGCAGGGGATCTTTCATAAGAATTTTCTCCGCCTCCTGCCGGGCGGCATAAAGAATACGGGAATCTGTCATAAGAGAGGCTATTTTAAGTGCCGGAAGTCCGCTTTGCCGTGAACCGAAGAAATCTCCTGGCCCTCTCAGCTTCAGGTCCTCCTCTGCAATTGTGAAGCCGTCGTTTGTGCCGCAGAGGATTTCAAGACGCCTTTCCGCCTCCTTGCCCTTTGAATCGCTTACCAGTATGCAGTAGGACTGTTCGCTTCCGCGTCCTACCCGTCCTCTCAGCTGATGAAGCTGTGAAAGTCCGAAGCATTCAGCATTTTCTATAACCATAACACTTGCATTGGGAACATCTATGCCTACTTCAATAACAACCGTGCAGATAAGCACATCAATGCTGCCCTCTTTGAAGCCTGCCATTATTTCGTCCTTTTGCTTCTGCTTCATTTGTCCGTGAAGAAGACCGCAGCGTATATCTGAAAATACAGTGGATGAAAGAAGCTTACAGTATTCTTCTGCAGACTTTCTTTCTCCCTCGTATTCTTCATTTTCTTCCACCATGGGGCAGACTATATAGCACTGTCTGCCTTTTTTTACTTCTTTTTTTATAAAAGAATACATTCTTTCCCTGTAAAGAGTGGGAACGGAATATGTTTTTATTTCCTGTCTGTTTTTCGGCTTTTCGTCAAGCACGGAAATATCAAGGTCCCCGTAAATTATAAGGGAGAGTGTCCGGGGGATGGGTGTGGCACTCATAACAAGTATATGAGGCTCTTCGCCCTTATTTCTTAATGCTGCCCGCTGGGAAACTCCGAAGCGGTGCTGCTCGTCGGTGATTGCAAGTGCCAGCTTTCTGAATGCCGTGTCATCGGTTATCACTGCGTGGGTGCCGATAATTATATCCGATTTACCCGAGGCAATGTCTTCCTTTGCCAGCCTTTTTGCTTTTGCGGTAAGGCTTCCCGTAAGAAGAGTTATTTCTGTACCGGTGCCTTCGAAGAATTTTCTGAAGGTTTCATAGTGCTGACGGGCAAGCACCTCCGTGGGAGCCATAAGTACACACTGACATCCGTTTTTTACGGTGCTCGCCATAAGAGCTGCCGCAACAGCGGTTTTGCCCGAGCCTACATCTCCCTGAAGAAGCCTTTTCATGGGCGAGTGTTTTTTCATATCCAGTGCACATTCCTTTATTGCACGTGCCTGAGCTCCCGTAAGCGGAAACGGGAGGAATTTTATGAAATCCTCTGTCTTGTCCTCAAGACAGAAAGAGGTTTTTGCTATATCTTTTTTTGAGTTGGATAAAATACCCAGCTGAAGAGTTAGAAGCTCTTCATATATAAGTCTTCTTCTTGCTGCCTTGATTTCGTTTTCATCCTTAGGGAAATGGATGGCGCGAAGAGTGTCCTTTATTCCCGGAAGACGGTATTTCAGCAGCTGCTCATTGGGAAGTGTTTCGGGAAACTTGTCACCGAAGACCTCCAGAGCGGTTTTTACGGCTTTTGCAATTGCCTTTGAGTTCAGTGCCGCGCTCTGGTTATATACGGGATGAAGATATGCACCTTTATCAGCTTTTGCATATTTAGGGGAAAGCATTTCCTTTGCACCGTTTTCGTTTTCTTTTATCTTTCCGTAAAAAATAAATTCCTCGTCAGGGTGAAGCTCCTTTGCTGCATAGGGATTATTAAAAAAAGTGAGGTGTATTATCCCCATGCCGTCCGTTGCAAGTGTTCTGTATAAAAGCATACCGCTTCTTGTTTTTACGGGAAGGGCTCTTGAAACAACCGTGGCTTTCACGGCAATTGTTTCATCATAGGGTGCATCCTTGATATCTACGGTGTTCTGCCAGTCTTCATATGCTCTCGGATAGTATGTGAGAAGGTCTTCTACTGTTTCTATTCCAAGCTTTCTGAAGGCAGCCGAGCGTTTTTCGCCTATGCCCTTGAGAAAGCGTATGTCTGTGTCTTTTGCAGGTAACAATATAAAACCTCCTTTTCTTTGAATAAAATAAGCGGATCGGATGAAAACTGTATACGGGAGTTGATAATATGACTGAGCTGAAAGTAAGAGCAAGACTTATTGTGAAGGGAAGGATAATGAAGCTTTGGGCGGAAGGTGTTTTACCCTTTGTTCTTTCGGCAATAAGCTTTTTGGTATTTCTTGTTCCGCTGTTTTGTGTTTTTTATACCCCGACGGGTGTGCTGCCATATTTTGAGAACAATGCCGCAGCTGCTGTATCGGGAGGACTTGCAGCTGCAGCATTATTGCTGTTTTTATTTGCTCTTATCAGAAAATGCTACAGCGAAGCCTCTGTTTTTTTCAGTCTTGATAAAAACGGGACTGCCCCGGAAAGCTATTATAAATTCTCTCAGGGGCTGAGATTTATGAGAATGAAAATTCTGATTCTCTTTTATAAGCTGTTGTGGGGGACCGTGTTTATGTTTCCCTCCGTGTTTTTGTTTTATACTCTTTTTGCGGTGACACTTACTTCAGATATGATAAAGAGTGTTTTCTTTATACTTCTTGCGGCGGGAACAGTGCTTTTTATATGCGGTCTGCTTTTTTTCTACAGTGTTAATTCCCGTTATTTTCTCTGTGAATATCTTTTTTATCTTTATCCTCTGTCGCCTGCAGGAAGCATTGTGAAATCATCGGTGCTTTTAAGCACCGGAAAACTGCTTTATATTACAAGGTGCAGGCTCAGTATTATTCCCTGGAAGCTTTTCGGCATTTTTATTTTCACGCTGCCCTTTTCAAGAGCTTATGTGAAATGTATAAGGGCCGTGACGGCAGAATACATTTACGGTGAAAGAAAATGCCGTACAAAAAAGCCTGCCGTGGTGTTCTATGTAGGAAAGCATTCGGTTTTTGAGCTTGCAGGGGACAATTGAAATCAGTCCATTTTAAGAGCTCTCCGAAGATTGCCTCCGAGGATGCCTTCCTTTGCTTCCTCGGGAATATCGAGCTTTTCAATACGCTCAATTGCAGCTTTGATGTAGGGAGCTTTGTTGTAGGGATAATCCAGACCGAAAATGCTTCTTGTGTTTCCTGTCTGATGGATAACGGTTCTCAGCTCCTCGTCTGAAAGAGACCAGGCACCCTGAAGTCCGTTTTCGCTCATTGCTACCGTAGTCCAGCCTGCAAATACCGTGTCTTCTTCAGAGTTTCTTACGCTGTTGCACATAACTGCAAGTGCCTCTCTGAAAAAGTGATATCCGCCTATATGCTCCATGCTGAATTTAAGCTCGGGATAGCACCAGGCAACCTCATCAAACAGAAGAAGGCTGTAGTCTTTGATGGGATGCCAGTGAAGACCTGTGTGGAAGGAAAGGAAGAGTCCTTCTCTTTCCGCTTTTTTATAAGCACGCTGAAGCTTGAAGGATAATACATTTACGCCCTGAAAGGCAGGGTGTATTTTTATTCCCCTGAAGCCGTAGGAGATCATTTTGTCTATCTGATATTCTATATCATCCTCTTCAAGGTCAAGGGTGCCGAAGCCTATGAGAGAAGAATCATTTTTTATTTCATTGTAAAGCCAGTCAAGGCGGTCGCCCGGAAGACCGGAGCGGGCATACTGATCCTTGAAGCAGGTGAAGCATACTGCTTTTTCAATTCCGCATTCATCCATCAGTATTTTAAGATTTTCTACTGTTGCGCCGGGTTTTGACTGCTCGGGAAAAACGTGTGCATGGTTTGCCCAGATGTGTTCTCTCATGTTTATACCTCTTTTCTTTGTCTGTAAATTGATCAGATTCTTATTATTTCAATTGAATCACATTCGTCGTCGGCAGATACCTCAAGAAGATTGTGATCGGGCTTCAGCTTCAGCTGACGGAAAACATAAATATTGTCTGAAAGCTTTTCTGCCTTATACTTTCTGTCCTTGCCGTTTACGAGAAGTCTGAGATTTGTGCGGTTTGTGATGCACCTGAGATCAATGTGCTTGTCGGAAGTTTCACATATATCGGGATCGGTTATTTTTATAAAGCCTTCGGATGAAAACTGAGATTTATAGAACCAGAATGCATCGTAGAGCTCAGTTCTGTCTTCCGAAATGAGACCTTGCCTTGCTTCACCGTTTTTTTCATCGGACAAAAGGCCTGCGAAATATGCGGTGATGCCCTTTTGTCTGAAAAATGTCTGCCACAGTCTTATATGATGCTCTGTGGCATCCTTGGGAGCACATTCGCTTTTAAGAGGAGATGAAGCCAAAACCGCAAAGGATTTTTCCGGATGCTTTTCCTGAAGACCGGTGAGTCTTCCGCTGAAGGTAATATATGCCTCAGGCTGTGTTCTGAAAGGAATATCAAGAAGCACAAGCTTTGCTCCGGCGGGAATTTCTTCAGGGGTGCAGTCAAAGCTTTTTCTTGCCGCACAGATAAGTCCCGGTGCGTATTCTTCTGCAGTTTTTCTGAATTCTTCAAAATATTCTTCATCAGCTTTTGCGGGACATACGGCAAAAGCCAGAGAGGGATGATTTCTGTAGGTTATAAGAAATTCTCTGAAAAGCTCCATATCGTATGTGCGGTTGCCCGAAAAAGCGGGACAATACCAGAAAACCATCCCCTCTTTGTCTGTGAAGGAAAGAAGATTTGTTTTTGACGGAAGCATCCTTGATATAAGTGCATTGCCGTCAAGATGATGAAGGCTTTCCGTATCGCTTTTTACTGCGGAGCAGTCGGTAAGCTCTGCTCCGTCGAGGGGAAGCCTGAAGCCGTTAAGACGGAAAAACCCGTCTTCATCAACAGATATATCACGTATGCCGAAGGCTGAAGTGGTTTCATCAAGCACTCTTGAATCCCTTTTTAATTCGGCTTTGAGGGTATATACGGCAGCGCCGCTTTGTCCCTCCCATAAATCAGGGGAGTCTATAATTATTTCCGTGTCGGGAGAAGTAGGCTTTGCGGTTGCCGAGGCGGTCTCATATCCGGAGGAGTTCAGAATCGTATAAGCAACAACATCGTAATTATTGGGTCTGATTACTTCGGTTTTTATTCTTATTATTGCTTTTCCGTTGGCGGCTTCTGATGTGATATATAAGCCGCTGCCGGGGGAAAGAAGATTGAAATGGCTGCTGTCGAGGGTGATGATATTTACTCCCGTAAATGCAAACAGACCGTCACCGCGGGAAGCGGGGCGGATATTTATTTTTACGGTATATTCGGTACCGGGCTTTGCCTCTGAAACAAGCTGATATCTTCTTTTGTGAACAATTGAGCTTGTTTCTGCAATCAGGTTATCGTTGCAGTATATTTCAGCCTCGCCGCTTATCTGGCTGAATTCTATGAAAACCGTTTTTCCTTCATCGCTGTCGGATGCGGTCCATGTTTTTGTGAATGTGCACACAGGCATGGTTAATATTGAGTGAAAAAAAGGAAGCTTTACGCGGCTGTCGGCAAAAGGCTTCTCTTCCCCCTCTTCTGCTGCAGCACTGAAAAGCCAGTCTGCATTGAAATCTGTTATTTTTCTCATTATTTCACCTTCAGATCAATGTTGAGCTCAACGGGGCAGTGGTCGGAACCGAAAATTTCCTGATGAATTGATGCACCCGTAAGCTTTTCGTCAAGTGCCTTTGATGTGACGAAATAGTCAATACGCCACCCCGCATTGTTTTTTCGTGCATTGTAGCGGTATGACCACCAGGAATACTCTCCCTCCTTGTCGGGATAAAAATATCTGAATGTATCTGTAAAGCCCGACTGAAGAAGAGTGCTGAACTTTTCTCTTTCCTCATTTGTGAAGCCTGCCTTTCCGCGGTTAGGCTTCGGATTTTTAAGGTCTATTTCATTATGTGCCACATTAAGATCCCCGCAGAAGATAACCGGAGCTGTTTCTTCAAGGGCTTTAAGATGCCCGAGGAAGGCATCCTCCCATGCCTGTCTGTAGGTGAGCCTTGAAAGATCCTCTTTTGCATTGGGGGTATATACGGTTACAAGATGGAAGTCGGGATAAGTGAGGGTAATAACTCTTCCCTCGTTGTCAAATTCCTCTTTTCCGATTCCGTAGGTTACTTTCAGGGGTGTGTGCTTTGTGAAGACGGCAGTGCCGGAATATCCTTTTTTCTCGGCATAGTTCCAGTACTGCTCATAGCCCTCAAGCTGCAGATCTATCTGTCCTGCCTGAAGCTTTGTTTCCTGCAGACAGAAAAAATCTGCATCAAGCTCTCTGAAAACCTCAGTGAATATACCTTTATTGTTTACTGCACGAAGTCCGTTTACATTCCAGGAAATGAATTTAAGCATAAATTATGTTTCTCCGTTTATTATTTATAATCATAATAAAGTATAGCATATCACATCTGCAATATCAATGATTAACAATTGTAATTTTATGTATAAAACCGTATTTTTGGTTCTTGAAACCTTAGTTATATTGTGATATTATTACTCTGTATCTGCAAAAAATCAGACAAAAATCTGTAAGGAGGTGTATCTGTGTACGGAAATGACGGCTTTTTTTCATATTTGTACGAAAATATTGCCGCTCTCGGTGAAAATTTCATAAAGGCTCTCAGAATGTTTCTAAGCTCCGTTTTTATGAAGCCCCCTGTCTTTATTTTCAGATGTATCCGCCGTTTTATAAGATTCCTTTTCAGAGGATTCGTTCTTCTTTTTGTGCCTGCAGATGCTCCTTCAGGCACTTATGCCGACGAGGTTACAAGGGCGGCAAAGCATTGCCTCAGAACGCTGTTTACCCGGCCCGGCTCGTTTTTTGAGGTTTCGGGCGGTTATATCAGAACTGCGCTCAGCAGATATAATTTCGGTCTTAAAACCGTGGTAATGTGGCTGATTCCTCTTTTTGTCCTGTCGGGACTTCTTGTTGCGGGAAATCTGTTTTCAAATAAAACTCTTGCTCTTCAGATTACCTCCGACGGAGAGGTGCTGGGGTACACGGGCAGCGAAACGGATTATTTTGAAGCCAAGAGCACCGCAAAGGAAATGCTTTCTCTGGCAGATTCCGGAAATGTTGTTTTTCCTGAAATTTCATATTCTCTTACATTTATTGATGTTAATGAATTTACGGATACCGACACTCTGTGCAGAAATATTCTTGAAAAAACCTCTGCCGATACGGTGAATGCCTGCGGCGTTTATGCTGACGGCAAGCTTATTTCCGTGCTTTACAGCGAAAGCGATGCCAGAAATGTTGTTGAGGGACTTCTTGCGGAAAAGAAGGCTCTTGAGGAAAACTACGTTGTATCCTTTTCAGAGGAAATAGAATATAAGCCGGGGCTTTATCCCGAGGATTCCGTATCTACGGTTTCCGAGTTTTCAAGACTTGTTACTCCCGATAAGGACGGAAACGGTATTTTTACTTTAAAGGAAATAAAATCACAGGTCACTACTATAAGTGAGCCTTATGATACTGTAGAAATCAAATCCAATGCGCTTTACAGCGGCTCACAGCGGGTTTTGTCTACAGGTAAAAACGGCTATGCTCAGGTTACCAATTTTGTTACCTTTGTTGGCGGACAGCAGACTGCCTCCGCTGAGGTTGCCCGTCTTATTGTGAGTGAACCCGTGCCTGAAAGAGTTCAGGTGGGCACGAAGCCTCTGGATGAAGCATATTCAAATTCAATGGGCGGTATATTCCTGTGGCCCATTGTGGGTGCATACGGTATAAATTCAGACTACGGTCAGCGTTGGGGCAAGCTTCACGCAGGACTTGACCTGGGTATGGGAAATGCACCGGGTACAAGTCTCGGCAAGGATATTATCGCAGTTGCTCAGGGTGTTGTGCAGGTTGCTGCCGTTCATTCAAGCTACGGATATTATCTCATACTTGACCACGGAAACGGTCTTCAGACGCTCTACGCACACTGTCTTGCCGATTCCTTTATGGTTTCTCCCGGACAGGTCGTTGTTGCGGGGCAGCCTATAGCAAAGGTCGGTTCAACAGGTTATTCAACGGGACCTCATCTTCATTTTGAAGTCCGTGTGAACGGAAACAGAGTAAATCCCAGACCTTATCTCGGAATATAAAGGAGAAGTGTATATGGAAAATATTGACAGACTTATACCTGATTCTGAGGGTAATGATACTCTTTCCGAGCTTAAGCGCTATCAGAAGGAGCTTGAAAAACAAAGAAAAGCAAGCAGAAAGAAAAATTTCCATTTTGTTACGGGAATTGTTATTATAGGTTTTGCTCTTCTCGGAATTTTCGGCAGCATTTTTCAGGGTGTATCGTTTATGCTGAAAAATCAGGACAAGCAGAACAAGCAGGCACTTGAAACATATTCTTCATTTATGCTTGCCGTATCTGCCGTTGATCCTGCTCCCTTTGATGATATTACTGCCGCGTCCATGGATGAATTGGTTGAAATTGCGGTATGGAGCATCATAGGTTCGGATCTTGATCCCGAGAAATATACTTATTCTTCAGGTGAACTTATGATTCCCGCCTCAGAGGTTGAAGCAGCCTTCCTCAGATATTTCGGTACGGCTGTGGTTATAGAGCACCGCACCGTTACAGGCTACGGATATGAATTTACCTACAGCGCGGATGATAATGCATATTTTATCCCCCTTACCACGATCGAGCCCCTTTATACTCCGTACATCACAGATGCGCAGACAAAGGGTGATGCGGTTGTTGTAACTCTCGGACTTATAAATTCCAATGCATGGCAGCAGAATTCCTCCACGGGAGATATGGAAAGACCCGACCCGGATAAGGTGATAAAGGTGACTCTCAGAAAATCGGGAGGATATATGACTATCGGTGCCATTCAGACCACTGCTCTTCCCGAAACAGCAATTGTTGAGGTGTTTACAAACGCGGTTGAAAATACTACGGCAATTGCAGCTGAAAATACAACAGGTGAGACTCAAGCTTCTTCTGAGAGTACTTCCTCTGCAACAGAAAGCACATCTGCCGCAGCCGAAAGCACATCTGCCGCAGAAACAACATCAAAGGCATCATAACGCATTAATAATGTATTATTAAAACAGAAAAACAGTGTGAGCTTCTTTATTGAAGTCTTACACTGTTTTTTTTGACTGTTTTTTGATTGTGCCGGTGCTTATTTATTCCTGTCCGAAGGTTTTTTTCCAGCTTTCCAGGGTATTTTTCATAAGCATGGTTATTGTCATGGGGCCTACTCCGCCGGGAACGGGAGTGATGTAGGATGCCTTTTCTTTTACGGCTTCGAAATCAACATCACCGGTTACCTTGCCCGAGGGCAGACGGTTAATGCCCACATCTATCACAACGGCACCTTCCTTTACCATATCCCCGGTAATGAAGCCGGGTTTTCCTATTGCCGCAATAACGATATCTGCTCTTTTTACTTCTTCCGTCAGGTTTTTTGTTCTTGAATGGCAGATTGTTACGGTAGCATTCTCCTGAAGCATTAAAAGTGCGGCAGGCTTGCCTACGATATTGCTTCTTCCTACAATAACACAGTGCTTACCTGATATTTCAATGCCCTCGTATTTAAGCATTTCAACCACGCCTGCAGGAGTACAGGGTGCAAAGCAGGGCTTACCTGCCACAAGATTGCCTGTGTTTACGGGGGAAAAGCCGTCTACATCCTTTTCGGGGGATATTGCGTCAATCACCTTGTTTTCATCCATATGAGAGGGGAGAGGCAGCTGACAGAGTATGCCGTCGGTATTGTCGTCATTATTCAGCTTTTCAATGAGCTCAAGAAGCTCTTCTTCGCGGGCATCCTCACTGAGGGCATATTCATAAGAATTGAAGCCGCATACCTCACATGCCTTCTTTTTGTTGTTGACATATATTCTTGATGCGGGATTATCTCCTACGATTATAACCGCAAGTCCGGGAGCTCTTAAAGAGGGGTCTCTTTTCTGTACACGGTCTGCGGTAGCCTTACGCAGCTCTTCAGAAATTTTTTTTCCGTCTATTATCTTTGCTGACACACAATCACATCCTATAGTATTTCCGGTGCTTTCGTTTTGACACCGTCTGCGAATTATATTATATTTTGCCGCGGCAGCTGTTGTCAATAGCAAAAAAACAGCTGTATAATACAGCAATTAAAAATATTAATAATAAAAATCAAAAAATTTTTTATATGTATGGCGAAAATTATATCTCAAAAAACTTGACATTTACCTTTTCTTGTAATATTATTCTTGTGTTAAAAGGATATGTACATATTTGTATATGTTCAACAAAAATCAAACGGAGGAAAAAAGAAATGAAAAAGTTCTCAAAGGTTCTTGCACTTCTTCTTGCTCTTTCTATGGTTCTTGCATTTGCTGCTTGCGGCGGCAATACAGAAGAAACCACAGCCGGCAACGATGAAGACACAACAGCAGGTGAAGCAGTTGATCTTGAATACGATCTTACTGCAACAGGCGAATACACAGAAGATAATACCGAATATGTTATCGGTGCAACAGGTCCCCTTACAGGTGACGCTGCTTCCTACGGTATTTCCGTACAGCAGGGCGCTCAGCTCGCAGTTGATGAAATCAACGCAGCAGGCGGTCTCGGCGGTGTTAACTTCAAGCTTGATATGAAGGATGACAAGGCAACAGCTGCTGACGCATCCACAGGCTACGATGCTCTTTATGAAGCAGGTATGCAGGTTTCTCTCGGTTCTGTTACATCAGGTTCTGCAGAATCTTTTGCAACAAGAGCTGCTGAAGACGGTATCTTCTCTCTCACTCCCTCAGCTTCTGCTGATCCCGTAATCAATGCAAGCGAATATTCCTTCAGAGTTTGCTTCGGTGACCCCGACAACGGCATTATGTCCGCTGAAAAGCTCGCTGCTGAATATGAAAATATCGGCGCTATCTATGATTCTTCCGATGCTTATTCTTCAGGTATCTATGAATCATTCAAGGCTCAGATGGCAACACTCGGTAAAGAATATATCGAACAGTCCTTCGACGCTGAAAACAACCGTGACTTCTCAACTCAGATCGAAGCTCTCAAGGATTGTGATGTTATCTTCCTTCCCATCTACTACACAGAAGCAGGTCTCATTGCTAAAGCTTGTGTAGCTAAGGGCTGCGATGCATTCCTTTTCGGCTGCGACGGTCTTGACGGTGTTGCTGCACAGATCGACGACACTGTTACAAACAAGATAAGCTACCTCACTCCCTTCGATGTAAACAGCGAAGAAGCTAAGGTTGCTAAGTTTGTTACGGATTACGAAGCAAAATACGGCTCAAAGCCCGACCAGTTTGCTGCTGACGGTTATGATGCAGTTTATGCTATCTATGAAGCAATGAAGGTTGCAGGCGTTGACAATGTTAACGTTGATCCCGTTGAGCTTTCAAAGGCTCTTGTAAGCGTATTCACATCCGACACATTCTCATATGACGGCGTAACAGGCGGCATGCAGTGGGAAGCAAGCGGTGCTTGTGAAAAAGAACCCATTATCGTTGAAATTAACTGAGAAATCAACTGATTAGGTTAAAAAATGTTAATGTATATGCCTGAGGATTATCCTCGGGCATATACCCGCCTTTACAGGTTTTTTTACGGCGGCAAAAAAACGCCGTTTTTTCATTTTTTTGATGAACTTTGTTTGAAAAAACTCCCGGAAATGGAGAAAAATTATGAGTATTTTATTCGACGGTTTAAGTCTTGGTGCTATATATGCTCTTATAGCTCTCGGCTATACCATGGTATACGGTATTGCCAAGATGCTTAACTTTGCCCATGGTGATATTATCATGGTCGGCGCATATGCTGTTTTTGTAACCCTTATGTCACAGGGTCATGTTGCACTTGCAATAGGTGTTTCGGTATTGATATGTGTTGTAATGGGTATTGTGGTAGAAAAATTTGCCTATAAGCCTCTGAGAGGTGCTTCTCCTCTTGCCGTACTTATCACGGCAATCGGTGTAAGCTATCTTCTTCAGAGTGTGTCTCAGCTTATTTTCGGTGCTGATCCCAAAACAGTTTCCATAGCTTCTCTCGGAACTGTATCATTCCTCGGTGCAACAGTCAGTGTTTCTTCCATTGTTACTCTTTGCATCGGTGCCGTTATTATGGCAGGTCTTACTGTCTTTGTAAAAAAGACCCGTACCGGACGTGCAATGGTTGCAGTTTCTGAGGATAAGGGCGCTGCAATGCTTATGGGTATCAATGTAAATATGATAATAACAATCACATTTGCAATCGGCTCCGCACTTGCAGCAGCTGCCAGTGTGTTCTATCTTATGCAGATTCCCTCTGTAGAACCCACTCTCGGTTCAATGCCCGGCATAAAGGCATTTACTGCGGCTGTTATCGGCGGTATCGGTCCTATTCCCGGTGCTATGATAGGCGGTGTGCTTTTAGGTGTTATCGAAAAAATATGCCTCAGCGTTCCCGTTCTTGCTCCTTATACCACAGCTGTTGAGTTCGGTCTTCTTATTGTTATTCTTCTTGTAAGACCCATAGGACTCCTCGGCAAAAAGAGAAGAGAGAAGGTGTGATTTATGGTAAAGAGTATTCTTAAATCTGATGATTTCAAACTTAAAAACTGCATAAATTACATCGGTGTTATTCTTGTAATAACCGTGTTCTCCGTGCTTTATTCAATGGGTGAGCTTAAAACCTCCTATGCTAACCTTCTTGTTCAGATCGGCTACAGTATAATTCTTGCAGTTTCGCTTAATCTGGTTGTAGGCTTCCTCGGAGAGCTGTCTCTCGGACATGCAGGCTTTATGTGTGTAGGTGCGTATCTCGGAACATTTATATCAATGCAGTTGAACACTGTTATTGAAAGCAAGGTTATCTGCCTTCTTATCAGTATGCTCTGCGGCGGTCTTCTTGCAGCTGTCTTCGGCTTCCTTGTAGGTCTTCCGGCTCTTCGTCTCAAGGGCGACTATCTTGCTATTGTTACGCTTGCATTCGGTGAAATTGTAAGAACCGTATTCAAAAACCTTCCCTGGTTCGGTAAAGCTATGGGTCTTTCCACAAGTGCGGTAAAGTTTTCAAAAAAGGATTTCCCTCTTTTCATTATCGTATTTATCACTGTGCTTGTTGTTCTTTTCCTTGTGCAGAATCTTGTAAGAAGTAAGCACGGACGTGCAATTACCGCTATCCGTGATAATGAAATTGCTGCAAAGGCAATGGGTATCAATGTAACCTTCTATAAGCTTTTTGTATTTGTGTTTGCTGCATTCTTTGCAGGTGTTGCAGGTGTATTCTACGGTCATTATGCAACTCCCGTTATGTACACCTTCTTCTCCTATAACTATTCAATAGAAATTCTTGTTATGGTTGTTCTCGGCGGTATGGGTTCAATAAACGGCTCAATCATTGCAGCAACACTTATCCCTATTATTAATTTCAAGCTGCAGGAAAAGCTTCCCGGTGACCTTGCTGCACTCAAGTTCCTTATCTATGCACTTATCCTTATAGGCATTGTTCTTTTCAATAATGCTCCGAAGCTCGCTCCGATCAAGGAAAAATTATCGATTAAGGCTTTAATTGCAAAGCTTACGGCAAAGAAAAGACGTCCCGAGGATATTCTCAACGATCCCGCACACTGGGATAAGATTCCCACAAAGATCTCAATGGATGAGGTTCTTTCAACAGATATTCAGCCGGGAAATGAATATGTTCCCGATAAACCTGCAAAAGGAGGTAAATAAAGATGTCAGAAGTAGTATTAAAAACCGATGACCTCGGTATTTCCTTCGGCGGACTTAAGGCTGTGCAGAGTGTTAATCTTGAAATCAAGAAAAAACAGCTTTACGGACTTGTAGGCCCCAACGGTGCAGGTAAAACCACTGTTTTTAATCTTCTTACAGGTGTTTATCAGCCTACAACAGGTACTTTCAGCCTGAACGGTGAAGAGCTTAAGGGAAAAACCCAGGAGCAGATCAACCGTAAGGGAATAGCAAGAACCTTCCAGAATATCAGACTTTTCAACAATATGAGCGTTATCAGAAACGTTCTTGTAGGACTTCACAATCAGCCTGAATTCAGATGCAGCCCCCTTGTAAGTCTTCTGAGACTTCCCGGTCACTATAAGACCGAAGAAAAGATGCGTGATAAAGCAAAAGAAATCCTTGATATCGTAGGACTTCTTGATGAGCGCAATAATCTTGCATGCAACCTTCCCTACGGTAAGCAGAGAAAGCTTGAAATTGCACGTGCACTTGCTACCAATCCCAAGCTTTTGCTTCTTGACGAGCCTGCAGCGGGTATGAATCCTCACGAAACAGAGGATCTTATGAGAATCGTAAGAAAAATCCGCGATGATTTTGACATGACAATTCTTCTTATTGAGCACGATATGAAGTTTGTTGCAGGTCTTTGCGATGAAGTCACGGTTCTTAACTTCGGTACTGTGCTGGCACAGGGCACTGCTCAGGAAGCACTCAACGATCCCGAAGTTATAAAGGCATATATCGGTGAATAAGGAGGGGAAACAAAATGGCATTGCTTGAAGTTAAAGATCTGCAGGTAAATTATGGTGTTATCCGTGCTATCAAGGGCATCAGCTTCGAAGTAAACGAAGGCGAGATAGTTTCCCTTATCGGTGCAAACGGTGCAGGTAAAACTACCACAATGCAGAGCATTATGGGTCTTATCCCCATAAAGAGCGGTACCGTTACATATGACGGAAAGGTTATAAACAAAATTCCCGGACATAAGCTTATTTCCATGGGAATGAGCCAGGTTCCCGAGGGCAGAAGAGTTTTTCAGGAGCTCACTGTTTATGAAAACCTTATAATGGGTGCATATACCCAGAAGGATAAAAAGAAGGTAAAGGAAGATGTGGAGGATATCTACACACGCTTCCCCCGTCTCGGCGAAAGAAAAAATCAGATTGCAGGAACTCTCTCAGGCGGTGAGCAGCAGATGCTTGCTATGGGCAGAGCTATGATGAGCCATCCCAAGCTTTTGATGCTTGATGAGCCTTCAATGGGTCTTTCTCCTCTTCTTGTTGATCAGGTTTTTGATATTATAAAAGAATGCCATTCACAGGGCATCACGGTTTTATTGGTTGAGCAGAATGCTAAAAAAGCTCTCTCAATTTCCGACAGAGCCTATGTTCTTGAAACAGGCGATATCACAATAACAGGTAAGGGCGAGGAGCTTCTCAATAACGAAAGCGTTAAAAAGGCATATCTCGGTGAATAAGCTTATCTGCTTAATCGGATTTACACACCTCAGACATTATGTGCAATGTCTGAGGTGTGTTTGATATATAGGAAATTATTATTGTATTATATTGTTTTTACTGTTATAATGTATAAAATAGGTATATTATAATTATTATTTGGAGGAAAAACAGATGAAATGTGGTAATTGCGGATATGATATCCCTCCTGTAAATGCGCTGTTTTGTCCCCGTTGCGGTGCAAAAACAGGCTTCGCAGAGGATAAAACTCAGGCTGCTCAGGAAATCTGTCCGGATATAAGCTCTGTATGGCCGGAATGGACACTTGTGACGCTTCTCGGTAAGGGGTCTTACGGCTCTGTTTATAAGGCAGTGAGAAAAGACAGCGGCATTGAAACTGAGGCCGCCATAAAGATTATTTCTGTTCCTTCAGATAAAACCGAAATAGACTCCCTGCGTTCTGACGGCTACGATGACAAAAGCACAAAGGATTATTTCCGTGAAATGGTCGATGATGTTGTCGAAGAAATAAGACTTATGATAAGCTTCAAGGGCATTCAGAATATTGTGAGCGTTGAGGATTTCAGAGTAGTTGAAAAAGAAAATGAAATAGGCTGGAATATCTACATAAGAATGGAGCTTCTGACACCGTTCAATTCATATATCAGCGATAAAAGGCTTTCGGAGAGAGATGTTATAAAATTCGGTATTGATATTGCAACTGCGCTTGAATTATGTGCCAGAAAAGATGTGATTCACCGTGATATAAAGCCTGAAAATATATTTATAAATGATTTCGGCTATTATAAGCTGGGAGATTTCGGAATCGCGAGAAAGCTGGAGAATAAAACAGCAGGGCTCTCCGCCAAGGGTACACCCAATTATATGGCTCCGGAGGTTGCTCATTCGGAAAAATATGATACAAGAGCAGATGTTTATTCGCTCGGAATAGTGCTCTACCGTCTTCTTAATGACAATAAGCTGCCGTTTCTTCCGGAGGGTAAGCAGATTTTCTCCCATATAGAAAGAAAAGAAGCTATTGAAAAACGTCTTAACGGTGAAGCAATGCCTGCTCCGTGCAGGGCATCCGCTCCCATGGCACATCTTGTGCTTAAGGCATGTGAGTACAGATGTGAGAACAGATTCTCTTCGGCAACCGAGCTTAAGAATGCTCTTACTCAGGTGCTTGAGGGAAAATATTCCGCTCATCTGAAGAAAACAGATGCAGCTGATGAAACCGTCAGAGTGAGAGCAGGACAGAAGCCTCCTGTGAATACAGGCGGCAATCCCTACGGATTTGATGAAAAAAAACCTGTGCCGCGTACACAGGACGGGAGCATCGCAAGGCATCCTGCAGGAAGCTCTGCAGAAAATATCCGTAAGAATACGCCGGGGAACAATCCGCCTGAGGGCAGAGGCAAATCGTATGTTACGGTGATTGCGATTGCCGTGGCTCTGGGACTTCTTACGGGAATACTGGTGGGAGGTATAATTCTTCTGATGAAATCCTCCTCAGGCGGATTCCCGCTTAATATAAATTCAGTGAATGAGCTTTTTATTTCTGCTGTGAATGAAATTTACGGTAAACTATTATTTTTTACTTTATAGGAAATTCCTTCCTATAAAGTAAAAAGATTATATGTCCCGCCGAACGGGAAGTAAACTTCCCTCGGCGATGGACTATACGAAAGCGTTTCGCCGCAGGCGTACGGCGAAGCCGTTTTCTTGGCTGAAAGGTAAATTCAGTTTTACAGATTTTTTTTGAGGAATGTTATACTTTGTACAGATGAACTGCATATTAAGGTTTGTCCGTCAGAGAAACAGGATGGAGGAAATAAAATGAAGTGTCGCAAATGCGGTTATGAAGTTGCAACCGGCAGTGCAATTTATTGTCCCGGTTGCGGTGAAAAGCTTTATGATGAAACTGCAGAGCATCCTGCGGAAACTGTTTTATATGACATATCACCCGTGTGGCCGGAGTGGAAAATCGAAAAAGAACTGGGGGTAGGCTCATACGGTGTCGTTTATCAGGCTGTAAGAAAAGACAGCGGAATAGAAAGCCGTGCCGCAATCAAGGTGATTTCGATTCCCACCGATAAATCTCAGCTTGATTCACTTCGTTCGGAAGGACTGACTATAGAAGAGAGCAGAACATATTTCAAGGGAATTGTAAAAGAATTTGTTGAAGAAATCCGTCTTATGGAAACCTTTAAGGGTGTTCAGAATATTGTAAGTGTTGAAGACTATAAGGTTATTGAAAAGACAGGTGAGATAGGCTGGGATATCTTTATCAGAATGGAGCTTCTCACTCCTCTCAATGATTATCTCAGCGATAACACGCTCAGCGAAGAGGAAATAATCAATCTGGGTACAGATATTTGCAGTGCCCTTGAAATTTGCAGTAAATCAAATGTTATTCACCGTGATATCAAGCCTGAAAATATATTTATAAACCATTTCGGTCATTTTAAGCTTGGTGATTTCGGCATCGCAAGAAGTCTTGAAAACAAAACCTCGGGACTTTCCACAAAGGGTACTCCCAATTACATGGCACCTGAAATAATCCGATGCACGGCATATGACTCGAGAGTGGATATATATTCTTTGGGTATTACTCTTTATAAATTACTTAACCGTAACAGGCTTCCTTTTATTGAAACAGAAAAACAGATATTAAGTCATCATGAAAGGCAGGCAGCCTTTGACAGACGTATTGCGGGTGAGCCGATTCCTGCTCCCGCAGGTGCTTCGCCTCAGCTTGCAGCTGTTGTTCTGAAGGCCTGTGCCTATAAGCCGGAGGGACGATATGCTACGGCTAAGCAATTCAGCGAAGCTCTCAAGAGGGCGGCAAAGGGAGAAGCTGAAAATAAAACTAGTCCTTCGGGCGGCCCCGGACGCACTCCTTCGGGCGGTCTCGGACGCACTCCTTCGGGCGGTCCCGGACGTATTCCTTCGGGCGGTCCCGGACGCATTCCTTCGAACGGACCTGTGCGCGGTTCTTCAAACGGACCCGGTCCCCTGAATAAGTCAGGCAGCATTCCGCAAACAATGCCTCCTATTACAGCGCCGCCGTCTCCCGGCTCGGCGGGGAATAAAAACAAGCCGAAAAAAAACAAGACCGACAGTAAAAAAGAGATGTCGTCATCTGCTAAGCTTGTGCTGTTCTGTGCGATTGCTGCAGTAATTATCGGTGTTGTCACTGCAGTTATAATATTTTTTATACAGAGCATTATGCCTCCTTCCGATTCCGATACCTATCCGCCCGTACAGGTAAGTACGGAAGATATACAGATAGGTATTATCTGTGAAGGTAACAGCAATACTAATTATGACAATACCTTTATTGATGCACTGACTGCCGTACAGCAGGAAATGGGAATGTCGGATTATCAGATAACGGTAAGGGAAAACATTCCCGCAGGGGAAGAATGCTATACTGCAGCAACTGAACTTGCCATAGAGGGCTGTAATCTTATTATCGCTACATCGGCACACTATGAAGAATACATAATAAGAGCTGCTGAAGAATATACGGATATACATTTCACCTGTATAGGCGGAAAAAAAGCGCATATGCTGTCCTCTGAAAATTATTACAATGCATATGCCCTTCAGCATGAGGTCCGTTATATCACCGGTGTTGCGGCAGGACTTGCTCTCAATCAGATGATATATTACGGTCAGATTTATGAAAGCGAAGCCGTTATTGGTTTTGTAGGAACATATACAGGTGCAGAGGTTATATCTGCTTATACTGCATTTTATCTCGGTGCTAAAAGCGTGTGTCCCTCAGTCCGGATGCTTGTTGAATTCACAGGGGCAAAGTATGATAAGGCTGCAGAAGAAAGTGCAGCCGAAAACCTTATTTCCAAGGGCGCAGTTCTTATAAGCCAGTATTCAGACCTTGGCGCTGCAGTTTTTGCGGCAGATAAAAAAGAAGTGAGCACGGTAGCCTATAATCTTGATTCCCGTGTTTACGCTCCCGATTACTGCGTAGCTTACGGTGCACCCGACTGGGAAACTTATTTTTCATACTTGATAGAATGTATAGACCGCGGCGATGCTGTCAATAAAGACTGGGCAGTGGGCTTTGAAAACAAAGGAAGCGGTGTGAAGTATGCAGTAGATTATGAAATGCTTCCCTATGGTGCAGAAGATCAGCTGGATGAAGCCGTAGACGGAATTATACTTGATTCTGTTAATGTATTTGACACCGCTCAGTTTACTTATAACGGAAGTAAATTAAGATCATATTATGCAGATGTTGATCCTGATGCTTCCTTCGACGGAGATACGGAGGTTATTTCGGGCGGAAGCTTCCGTGAATCCTTTTACCGCTCGGCACCCTATTTTGATATTCTCATTGATGAAATAGAGCTTATTAACGAAAAATACTGATGTCAAAGGAATGAAAAGAATGTTGAAGTGCAGATCCTGCGGTTTTAACATCAATAATAACAGCGCATTGTTTTGTCCCGGATGCGGAGCGAAAACCGAAAACGCTCAGCCTGAAAGATCTCCGCACAGCCTTAAAAATGTATGGCCTGAATGGGAGCTTGAAAAAGAGATAGGCAGGGGCTCCTTCGGTGTGGTTTACCGTGCTGTCAGAAATGACAATTTTGTGGGCGACAGACGTGCTGCCATAAAGATAATATCCATTCCTGCAGATAAATCAGAAATAGATTCCCTGCGTTCAGAAGGTCTTGACTATGAAAGATCACGTACATATTTCAAGGACATTGTCGACAGCTTTGTAAAAGAAATAGAAGTAATGGAATCCCTTAAGGGAATGCAGAATATAGTCAGTGTAGAGGACTACAAGGTTGTTGAAAAAACCGATGAGATAGGCTGGGATATTTATATCCGTATGGAGCTTCTCACTCCTCTTAATGAATATGCTGATAAAAAAGAGCTTACCGAGAATGATGTGCTTACTCTCGGACGGGATATTTGTACCGCACTTGAATATTGTAATAAAATTGGTATTATCCACCGTGATATAAAGCCCGAAAACATATTTGTCAATGATTTCGGGGATTATAAATTAGGTGATTTCGGTATTGCAAGAAAGCTTGAAAGCCAGACCGGTTTTTTTTCCCAGAAGGGAACACCGAATTATATGGCTCCCGAGGTTTTTTACGGAAGACCCTATGACAGCCGTGCGGATATTTATTCTCTTGGTATAGTTTTATACCGTTTTCTCAATAATAAATTTTTTCCTTTTATAGATTCAAAGGCTCAGCTTATAAGTCCGGGTGGAAAATCAAAGGCACTTGAAAGAAGATATAGCGGCGAGCCCTTACCTGTTCCCGCACAGGCTTCAAAAAACATGGCAAGCCTTATACTGTGTGCCTGCAGATATGATCCCGAAAAAAGGTTTTCTTCCCCCAGTGTTATGAAAAAGGCACTGGAAAGCATAAAAAAAGATGAGTATGAAGAATATTCACAGCAGGTTGAAGTACTCAGAAGCAATAATGAGGAAACCGTGACTTCGGAAAAAATCAGAAATGCCGACAAAAACACAGCTTACGATAACGTGAACAGACAGTATAACGGGCAGGCGGAGTCATATACTTATTCGGGGGAATTCGGTTATAATGCCGGACAGAATGAAAATACCTCAGCAGGAAAAGAGCCGGGCGGAATCAGTCTCAGACTTATTGCTGTAATCGGTATTGCGGCACTGCTCGTAATTGCCTGTGTGTCAGGCGGTATCTTTGCCGGTTATTATATCAAAAAGCAGAATGAAACGACCGATGCCGTATCAGCTACCGAAGAGCCTGCAACACAGAGCTCACATAATGTGAATGAGCCTCAGAATAATACGTATGTACCGCAGAATAATAACGATGTTCCGGTAAACGTTATTGCCCCGTCCTATTACAGCGAACCTACCGGGCAGGTTTATGAAACAGTATATGTATATCCCCCTGACCGGCAAAACGGGACTGCAGCAGATGCAGAAACAATGCCTCCCGCTGCCACATCCGAGCCTCCCGCTGTAACTGCAAAGCCTCCTTATACTACCTCAGTATCTTCCTCAACTGCTGCTACCGTACCTGAGAAGCGTATGCCCTCGACAAAAGCAGAGATTATTGACTTTTTCAGATCGGCCGTAAACGGTGTTTCTGCGGGTGCTTCTGCAGGATATACAACGAGAAAATGGCAGGCTGTAAACAGTGTCAATCTTGGCGGAAGTATGGTAAATTCGGTTGCGATGCCCGTTATTGAGCATTTTATTACATCCGAAAGTGATGCAGCTGAAGAAAGCTATTCAAGAGGCTCAAATCAGGCACGCAGTATGTTTCCATCATGGAATCTCAGTGATGATTCTTTCGTAAAGAGTGCTTCCTGCTCAAAAAACGGGGAAAACTACCGTATAACAATTGTTATGAAGGATGAAGATACTCCCAAAAGAAATTCAAGTACGCTGGCAAAGGTTTCCGACTCTGTATATTATTTTGAGGATATCGACGGAATTCTTTCCGGAAATGCAGTTGTTACAAAGGTTCTCAGAAGCTACGGTGACGTGCATGTTATATATAAAAATTACACAATAACTGCCGATATAACTCCCGACGGAGAATTCATTTCACTTGTTCACAGCTCTGATATAGACGTAAATATCGGTTATGCAGAATTGATTATGGACTTATCCGTAAGCAATGCATCGGTGAAGCTGTGGACCACAAAAGAATATTATAATTTTAATTATTGATAAAAAATATTTACGGAGGTGTTTTTATGTTTTGTCCTGCATGCGGACAACCCGTAAAGTCTGAAACTGCTTTGTTCTGTGCTCATTGCGGCACAAGACTTGCAGAAATTCGGAATAACACTGAAAATAAAGATGCACCCGCTTCGGTACAGAACGAAGCCGGTGCGGAAAAGCAAATCAGTATTTTTGCAGAAAAGGAAGAATTTTTTGATCCTGATGCAACTGTAAGAGTGCCTGATTCTGCCGTGAAAAAGTATACTCTTAACAGAGATGCCGATTTTAAGATGCCTGAGCCTGTTGAAGAGGATGTTTTTGAAACAACAGCTGAGGATTTTAATCTTATGGGGCAGAAAAAAGCCGGTAATATGATAAACAGTGCTGAAGATGCCATGGTAAGAGGCGAGGATGCTTTTAATATATCAATGCCCGCAAGCTTCAACAGCTTTGATGCCACTGCAGGCAAAGGTCTCAGCAGACCTGCTCCGCCGAAAAAAGCCTCTCAGCCTGAAAAGAAGGCTCCGGTTTCTGAACCCTTTGTATACGAAAGTCCTGTTCTCAATGCTATGGGTGCAGACAAGGATGATATTTCGGACAAAAAAGAAAAGAAGAAGAAAAAAGACCGCAGAATTTCAAATAAAAAGAACAGAGAGGAAGCAGACAAAAAGCCTGCAGCTGCGCCTTCATATAATCCGCAGCAGTCCGGTACTCCTTCGTTTGACGGCACATTTTCTCAGCCGTCTTCCGACGGAAATGACTTTTTCGTTCGTCAGGTGCCTGTTTATGAGCAGGAGAAGGAGAATAAACTGAAGCCCTCTACGCTTATAATAATAATTGTTCTTGCTGTTGTTCTTTTTGCGGCGGCAGTAACCGGAGGAATTTTTGCAGCACAGGCACTTCTTAACAATGCTGCAATAAACAGCATTCCTGCAGCCGCTTCAGCTGCAGCAGCAGTAATGACGGTCAGGGGACTCTGATATTTGTTTTTGTTTTCTGAAGATTTTAATGCTCAGCAGACAAAAAGGAGGTAATTCCATGCGTTATAATATTTCCTATTCCTGTGTAAGCCATATAGGAAAGGTAAGAAGCATAAATCAGGATAATTTTATCTGCGCCGGCAGATATATTTCAGACGGAAAGGGTGATATCCGTTTTCCCTTAAAGGGAAACGCTTCATCCTCTTCTCCCGTGCTTTTCGGAATCTTTGACGGAATGGGCGGTGAAGAATGCGGAGAAATTGCTTCATTTATCGCGGCAAAAACCGCTTGTGAATTCCCGCTTACAAAAAACGGTGTTGCAGATATGTCAGTGCTGTGCAGAGATGCAAATGCTGCTATATGCGAATATACGGAAAAAAACCGTCTTAATTCAATGGGTACTACAGCTGCAATGCTTTTATTCAGTAAAAAGGATATAATTCTGTGTAACATAGGCGACAGCAAGATAATACGTTTTTCTGACGGGGGAGCTTCACAGATATCTCAGGATCACGTGTGCGCTTCTGCATTCGGAACCAAGCCGCCTCTGAGTCAGAATCTGGGTATTCCTGAGGATGAAATGACAATAGAGCCTTATATTTCAAAAGGCACATATAAGACGGGCGACAGATATCTCATATGCTCCGACGGACTTACGGATATGGTTTCGCCTGAGGATATACTGAATATTGTGAATTCAAACGACATCAATACTGCCTGTAAGAGGCTTCTTGTGGCAGCGCTTGACGCAGGGGGAAAGGATAATACCACAATAATGATGTTTGAAGTTCAGAAAAAATCCTTATTCGGCAGATGATTTTATAAAGGGAAACAAAAGAGGAGATAACAGATATGGATGATTTTAATGCAACCACAAGAACAGGACACGGAATAAAAAAACCGGCGGTTAGTCTTACCGATGCGGCAGTATCTGTTTTTGACGGTAATAATAAGCCTGTGAGAATTGAGCTTACCTCATTCAGAAAGCAGGTGGTCACATTCGGCCGTGAAGGGGATAATGATATTGTGCTTTCTTCCCCTCTTGTGTCAAGGCATCACGGAAGATTCTGCTATACGTCGGGCGGTTGGGTCATAGAGGACCTCGGAAGCCTTAACGGACTTATATATAACAATGCTCCCATTGAAAAAAGAAGCATCTGCGACGGTGACTTTATCCGTATTGATGACGGTGTTGAAACAGTTTCGGAGGGTGTGCTTTTTGTATTTTCTTCAGCGGAATCGACAAATAACTGGAGAACCTTCCCGATAAACGGAAGCTCCTCGGTTACTATAGGCCGTGATAACCGCTGTGATATTATTCTTCCTCATATTTCGGTTTCAAAATGCCATGCAAAGATAGTTTATGAGCAGGGCAGCTATTACATACTTGATAATGCAAGCACCAACGGTATTATTGTCAATAACCGCCGTGTTCAGGGAAAAGCAAAGCTTCACGAAAAGGATGTTATTGCAATCACAAACTCCAAGCTCATATTTACCTCATCGGCAGTATTTTTCTGCTGCTATAAGAGCGGTATTTCCGTTGATGCTTCGAATATAGTTATAAAAAGAGGCAAGGGCAAAAAGTCATTTGTTACCTGCAATCACGTAAGCCTCAATATCAGACCCGGTGAGCTTGTTGCCATCATAGGCGGCTCGGGTGCAGGTAAATCCACGGTGCTCAACTGTATGTGCGGCTATCTCAGCCCCGATGAGGGTAATGTTTATATCAACGGTATTGATCTTTATCAGAATTTTGACTCCATAAAGAAGCTTGTGGGATATGTTCCTCAGCAGGATATTGTTTATGATAATCTTACACTGCACGATATGCTTATGTATACCGCAATGCTAAGACTTCCCCAGGATACCTCCCCTGATGAAAGAGAGGCTGCAATAACCCGTGCGATTGAAATGGTTGAGCTTCCCGAAAAGCGTGACAGCTTCATCAAATCCCTCAGCGGCGGACAGAGAAAAAGAGCAAGTATTGCCGTTGAGCTGCTTTCCGACCCCAATCTTATGTTCCTTGACGAGCCTGCCTCAGGTCTTGACCCGGGAACGGAAAGAAATCTGATGAACTCCCTGAGAAAAATGGCGGACGGCGGAAAGACTGTTATTCTTGTTACCCACAGTACTCTTCAGCTTCAGATGTGTGACAAGATAGTATTTATGGGTAAGGGCGGAAATCTCTGCTGCTTTGCTTCATATGAGGATGCTCTTAAATTCTTTGAGGTTGATGATGTTGTTGATGTTTATAATATGATAACCGACAACGCAGAATACTGGAGAGATAAATTTGCCCGCTCCCGTGCAGCTGCAGGCAAGGTCAGGGTTAAGGAGGAGCACTCTGCAAAGCCGAAGAAAAACAGAATCCGTCAGCTGGGTGTGCTTTCCGCCAGATATCTGAAGCTTGTTGCCAATGACCGTCAGCGTCTTATGCTTCTTCTGATTCAGGCTCCGCTTCTGGCACTTCTTATTTCTTTTGTTGCAGACGGTGAGCAGTTTGATCAGTATGAAATGACAAAGAGCCTCTTATTTGCGCTTTCGTGCTCTGCTTTCTGGGTAGGTATGCTTAATGCCATTCAGGAAATATGTAAAGAGCGTACCATTATGAAGCGGGAATATATGACAGGGCTTTCACTTACGGCATATGTGCTTTCCAAAATAATTGTTCTGGGTGCATTGTGCTTTATTCAGAGTATTCTTATCACAACCGTATTTGCACTTCGTGTAGGTCTTCCCTCAAAGGGAATTATAACCCACCCGTTTATTGAAATATTTATTACGGTATTTATAACTGCCGTAGCTTCTGCCGCTATGGGTCTTTTTGTATCATCCCTTTTCACAAATGCCGACAGAGCAATGACAGTTGCACCTCTTCTTCTTATGCCTCAGATTCTCTTCTCCGGGCTTCTCTTCAAGCTCAGCGGAGCTACTGAGATTATTTCCTGGGTTGCGGTTGCACGCTGGAGCATGGAGTGTCTGGGTACAACGGCAAATCTTAATGACCTTCCCCTGAAGCTTCAGCAGGAGGGAATAAAAATTCCCCACGAAGCAGAGGATTTCTTTGATTTTACTCCCGAACATATGCTTATGAGTATAGGCATACTGCTTGTGTTCACTCTTGCTTGTCTTGTTCTTGCACGTATTGTATTATCCAAAGTCGGAAAGGAAAAGTCTTAAATGATGAACGGTAAAAATGAATTCGATTTCACGGCAAACGCCTGGCGTTCTCTTTATTCCGCTGTTGATAACGAAGAGTTTCAGGATCAGGATGCCGAGGTTATTTATATGTCTCTTCAGAGCAAGCTGAAGCTTATTTCCTTCGGTGATTATTTAAGACGCTATATTTATCTCAAGGCAGGACTTACTGAGCCGTTCAACGAGGTTCCCGTGAGGGAATATCAGCTTATTATAAAAAGTGCTTTTGAAGATAATCACACACCTGCCTCCTTTACTCCCACCACAGCAAAGCTCAGTGCTCTTTCCAAAAACTGGCTCACTCAGCAGACGGTAAAAAGAAATGTGGTTTTTCTTCTGGGCTTCGGTCTTAATATGAGCGTTGAGGATGTGAATGTTTTTCTCACAAAGGCTTTAAGAGAGCCTGAAATAAATCCCAAGGATCCATTTGAGGTTATATGCTGGTATTGTTATAAAAATAAATATTCCTATCTCAAGTTCAGACAGCTCTGGGAGCTATACGAAAACACACCGCCTAATTCCGTTGATATGTCGCTTATCTACAGTGAACGTACCATCGGTATGCGCAACAGTATGTTTTCGGTGCATAATGATGCGGCTCTTATTTCCCATGTGTCGAAGCTTAAAAATGCCGACAATATTCCCCTTATGAGTGCAACCGCAAAAGAGCTGTTTATGGAGCTTTACGATGAAGCGAGAGCACTTATAGCCCAAGAATATAACCGCTCTGTGGATGAAAAGCACAAGGCAGCTGTGAATGAATATATCCGTAAGCTTTCAAATAACGACCGTCTTTATGATTACGAAAAAAAAGAACGGCTTGAAAAATTCCGTCAGCAGATAAAATATTATGAAATCTCGGATATCACGGAAAGTGATATTGAACACGTTATCTGTGCTTCAATTCCCACTGACCGCCACGGCAATCTCACCCCTGCAAAGGCCTCCAAGCTCAATGCACAGTTTGCTGGTAAGCGCTTCAGCCGTCAGAGAATCGGTGAAATTCTGTCAGGCGGCACAGAGATAAGCAGATTCGAGCTTATCACTCTCAATTTCTTTGTTTTTTCACAGAAGCTGAATGTGTGGCCCGATCCGAAAAAAAGATTCTCCGAGTTTCTTCGCACAACCAATGAAATGCTGGAAAAATGCAATATGGGCAGAATATATATCCAGAACCCCTATGAATGCTTTGTTCTGATGTGCATTCTTTC
>JAZSNB010000123.1:0-51582 GCA_045536195.1 Acutalibacteraceae bacterium | reverse complement strand
GTTGTCTTCCTAAGACCGCTTGGCCTCCGACTTCACCGAGAGTATGTCCCTTTGCGGCTACTTCCTTGTATGTTGTGTAATCACATACTGAGCAGTATTCATATGCTTCGTGACCCTTTTCTGTGCAGGTGGGAGCTTTTTCTTCTACCTGAATAAGTGAATGGCCGGGTGCAGTGATTATAAACTCATCTGCACTGTCTTTTGCATCGGCAGAATCAGCTGTTGCATCAGCGTCAAAGTATTTGTTACATACAGTACACTGCTTATATGCATCAAGTCCGTTTACTGTACAGGAAACTTCAATTGCGGAAGTTATATCACCGAATGAATGGCCTGTTGCGGGAACTGTCTGAGTAGCAGTGCCGCCGCAATACTTACAGGTCTTTGTTTCAATACCTTCGGTTATACAGCCTGCAGGTGCGGTCAAAATCCAATCACCGTATTCGCAGTCTACTGTCTGCTGATGATTTTCGGAATCATATTCACAATATCTTATATGCTTACCGTTTCCGAGATCCTTATAAGAACCCCATTTATGTGCATCGGAAACGATTCCCTTTGCCTGTTCTTCTTTTGTATGACAAACTGAGCATTCTCTTTCTTCTTTGCCCTCAGAGGAGCAGGTGGGAGCGAGTATTTGAGTCCAAGCTGTCCATGAGTGTTCTTTCTTCTCTATTGTGATTGATGCAAGTTCAGTCTTACCTTCACTGTCAGAGAAGAACTTATTACAACGTGAACACAGATAATATTCAACATTACCCTCTGCGGTACAAGTAGAATCATTAAAAGCAACAAACGTGGTGGAATGTCCGAGAGCATTCACGGTTTCGGTCTTTGTTGCATCACATCTTGAACAGTCAAAATGTGCAGTACCGTTAGCGGTACAGGTAGCTTCTGGGTCATTCTTTACTAATACATAATTATGACCGAGAGCTTCACCCTTTTCACCGTCATAAGTGTCACCGCAAAGTGAACAGGTATATGTTGTAAATGCTCCGATATCACAGGTTGCATCGTGAGAAACACCTACATAATTATGTTCAAGTGCAGGAATAATAACTGCATCGGCTGTTGTAGGTGTTGTTCCGTTTTCATCAAGGAACAAAGCGCCGCAATCGCATTTCCAGTACTGAACATTACCTGCCTTGCCGCATTCTGCTTCAACACGGGCAACTTCTGTAAGAGTATGACCTGTTGCGGGGATAGATGTTGTTGTTTCATATCCGCAGGAGCATCTGAGATATGAAGTACCGCTTGTTGTGCAAGCAGGCTCATCTTTTTTATACTCAGCGAGAGTATGCGCTACTGCGGTATACTGTGCAGTTACAGTAAGCGCAGCCGTAACATTTGAAAAATCCTTATCCCAACCGTTTGCAGTATAATGATATGTTGCATCGTAGGGCTTGTTGTTGGGGTGTGCGGGAGCAGTAGCAGATGAACCGTATACTACATCCTGTGAAATAATTGTGCTGCCGTCATAATTTACGAATGTAACAGTAACATTATTCGGCTGCCATTTTGCATAGAGTGTTACCGTTGCACCGTTTGTTGCGGTAAGATTTGTTACACTCTGTCCGTCAGAGTATACCGTACCTGTTCCGTCAGCATTTAATGTCCAGCCGAGGAAGGTATGACCTGCTTTTGACAAAGTATTGGAAGGAAGATTCTTTGCCACATCATATGTCATAGCCATATCTGCCATTGAGCCTTCGCCGCCGTTAGCATTAAACTTAATTGTATAATTGTTTGCTGTCCACTGTGCATAGAGATTTATCTTTGCACCCTGTGTGGAAGAAAGATTTTTAACGCTTTGTGAATTTGTATATCTTGTACCTGTTCCGCCTGCGGCTGTGTTCCAGCTGTTAAAGGTGTAACCGGTCTTTGTAAATGCATTTGCATTTATATTTGCTGCAGTATCATAAGTAAGTGTCTGATCTGCCATACTTCCGCCTGTGTTACCGTTGCCGCCAAACACAAGGGAATATGTTATGGGTGTCCATTTTGCATAAAGCATATCTGCAGATACTGCTTCATTGTTATTTACCTTATTTGTACAAGCAGCTTCTTTATACCAACCTGCAAACAAATAACCTGTTCTTGTAGGTGTGGGAAGAGTACCGTAAGTACCGTTTGAAGCAATTCTTGCTGCAGGTGAATATGCGGTGGCAGTGCCGCCCTTTTCAACCTTTATACGGAACTTTAAGTTAGAATATACATCATTCTGTGTATTCTTCCACTGCCAGAATCTGAGAAGATCTGTCTGAGGTGCGGTTGTTGCATTAAATGTATTAACTTTTGTTGTAGTTGAGGTAAAATCAAAGAAAGTTCTGGTAGAGATATTATTTCCGTTATCATAACTGGCATCAAGAACAACGCAGCCGTCACCGGTCTTTGAACCTGAAAGAAGTGTAGCATTGAATGTATAACTGCCTTCAACGGGTGTAAAGGGAGTTGTTCCGAATGCATTAGCACCCGAAATTGTTCCGTTAAGTGTTATTGATTCATCGGAATTATATGTAACACTAAGTCCGTAACCGCCGTTTGTTACTGAGCCTAAAACATAAAGGTTAGGATTGATTCCGCCGTAGTTTACATCAAAGAATATCTTTCTGCCCTGACCGTTTTTAAGAGCGGTAACAGCATTATTAAGAGCATTCGCAAGACCTGATACATCAACGGCACCGTCAAGTTTTGTAAGACCTACACAAGCATCTCTGTAGGCTTTCTTAAAGGTCGTCCATGCAGCATTATTTGTATCATAATAATATGAGCCGTAGCTGTCTTTAAGTCCGAGCGTACCCATAGCATTTATGGCATTGTTTACGGCAGTACGAAGGGTGGATTTGTTCTGCTGAGTTGCGACAAGATGCATAACTGCAGCCTCAGTCTGATACTCATCGTCGTTTTCGTTACCATAAAATGTTTTTGCAGAATATGTCTTTGAAACAGATGTAGAATCCGTATCAGAAAGAGTACGTACCCATGCACCGGCATACTTTATGCCTTCAACCTCACTACCGGATGCACTATAACCTGTACCCTGAGCTGCCATAACAGTGCCCTTGCTGTTATAGTATGTGGTACCATTTCCTGAGCTTGTGGTAGAGTAGTTTCCGAGATTACTCTGCCCTGTGGCATCAGCAACATACCATGAGCCGGAGCTGCCGTCTGTGTTTTCATCATCGGTTACAAGAAGTCCGACACCAAGATTGGGAATCTGATTAAGGTTTGTATATCGGCTGGTATCAATGTAGATATTACCCTTTGCGGCAACTTCCTTCTGCATATAAATAAAGTTGTTACCAGCAGTATAGTTATCGTAAGTGAATGTTTTAATATTATATGTTCCCGAATTACTTTCAGTTATCCAGTCACCGACACCGGTATTTGAAATACCATTGTTTGCCTGATTTGCCTTAAAATATGAAGTAGAAGCATTTGTTGTTGCAAAAACAGCATACATTCTTCTTGCTCCGCTATTAAAAGTATCGGCAGCAGTAAGCTGTGTCATTGTACCCGTAAGTGCAGTAGATCCATGATAACCTGTTGCGCTGTCACTAAGAAATGCAGCAAATGATGCACCGGAAGATACAGGCTGAAATTTTGCATAATGATTTCCACCCGCAGTAATTGAATGCACACCGCTGACCCAAGACAAACTCTGTGCATAACCGTGGTAAGTAGCACCCCAACCGTCATCATTTTCAACTCTGAGACCTGCTCCGTAAGGTACGGTATAGGGTTTATATATATAGGAATATGCAATAGCAGACTGTCGTTCACCAGCATTATTTGTGTATGTTACAGTCCATTCGAGAAAACAGCCTGTTTCACTTGCAGCGAGTGTGGGGGATAAGCCGTTTGTAACGGAAAAAGTTCCATAAGAGCCACTTGAAACAAAACTTCCGACAGTTACAGAACCACCCGAAATAGTTTTGTCGCTTTCGTCCGCAAAACGGGTACTGATAGTTACATCACTAAACCCATCTGCTGCCGAAAAATAGATAGTCCCCCCATTTCTGAGAGTAGTATTCGGTGTAGGCACCGAATAAATACTAGAAGTATTTACAGTATTTTCAATATAATACTGGAATGGTGTAGAGGTACTTTCCGACCAAGATGTTAAACTTGGATAAAGGTAAATTACTTCAGGAACATAGAAAGCAACCTTACCTTTTTCGGTAACGGCAGCTTCTGCGTGAGTGTGTTCGTGAGGAGTTGTCCATACCCAACAGGATATTATCATAAGTGCTGAGAGAAAAATTGAGAGTGCTTTTTTGATTCTTGAATTTTTCATCTTAAATCATCTCCTGTAAAATATTTTTGTGTAACATAAAAAGCTGTTACACCGGGGAAAATGTCCCGTAAAATTTTTCTCATAAAAGAATGCAATTTTTTTTACTTTCATATAATGTTATTCATAATAAACAGCCTGACCTTCTGCTTTATGTTTATGAATATATATATATACGATTCTAATATATCACTAAAAAAACAAATAATCAACATAAAACAATCAAGTTGTCCGAAAAAGTAACAAAAATGTAATATATATACAACAAAATACGGTTTACCCGAAAGTTGCGGTATGCTATTATAAATAAAAACAAACTTTCAGGAGGAAAATATGGCAAATATAATCAATAAAGAGCTTTTTAAAAAAGCTGAAAATCTGAAAAAGCCTCTGCACGAAAGAATATTGACACCTTTATATACCGTTGAATTCAAGGAGGATTCTTCATATTGGCAGAACATAAAAAGGGAGAATGAAAAAACAGCCGTGCTTCCTGTTGAGCTGAATGCCGGTGACAGTGTTATTTTTGATTTTGGTGAGCACCTCGTGGGATATATTTCTTATTCTGTCGAAAATGACGGACTGAAAAAAATCACCGATGCCCCCGTGAAACTGAAATTTTCCTTCGGTGAGTTTCCTCTTGAAATCACTACTCCTCCCGAGGAGTATAAAGGAGGTCTTGGCTGCGGCTGGCTGCAGAATGAAGAACGCTCCTTTGTGTTCACACCTTACAGCGGCTCTCTTGAAAGACGCTATGCCTTCAGATACTTAAAAATACAGCGCACAGACAACGCAGTTTTCCCTGTTAAGCTGTCTGACATAAGGGTCCGTGCTGTTTCTGCAGTAAAGGCTGAAGACGCAAAAAAGCTTGAATCTGAAGACAGGCTTCTTCAGAAAATATACAGCATGTCCGTAAACACTCTCAAGGAATGCGAGCAGGATGTTTTTGAGGACGGGCCGAAAAGAGACAGAAGGCTGTGGATCGGAGACTTAAAGCTGCAGGCTATGACAGACTATCAGGTCTTCGGAAATCTTGATCTGATAAAAAGATGCATATATCTTTTTGCTTCTGTCACTCCCGCCCATAAAATGGTAGCTCCCTGTATCTTCCCCGATTCACCTCCCTATGTTGACGAATGGACATTCTGTGATTACTCTCTGTTTTTCATATCCTGTCTTTATGACTGGTATATAAACACAGGCGATAAAGAACTTCCGGAAGAGCTTTTTGATATTGCTTATACTCAGATGGAAAAGGTATCGGAAAAAATCGACAGAGCAACAGGAGAAATCGCCCTCAATCCCTTTATTGACTGGTGCCGCGGACTTGACAAAAGCGTAGCAGTTACGGGAGTATATATATGCACGTTAAAACAGCTGAAGGAGCTTTGCTCAATTGCAAACGCCTCAACTGAAAAAGCAGATTATGAAATTAAAGAGGCCGAAAAAAGACTTCTTAAATATTTTGACAAGGAAAAAAATCTTTTTGTTACCAAAAGCGGTCAGATATCCTGGCATTCACAGGTCTGGGGAATTCTTTCCGGTGTGCTTTCACGTGAAGAGGAAATAAAGGTTCTTGAAAGCATTAAAGCTTCAGAAACTGAATTCACTATGCGCACCCCCTATATGATGCATTATTATATTGAAGCATTGGTCAAAGCAGGATTGAAACAAGAGGCGCTTGAATTTATCAGAAGCACCTGGGGCGCTATGGCAGAAGCCGGCTTTGATTGCTGTCCTGAGGTATTCAATATAAAGAATGAATTTGAATCACCATACCACGCACCTGAGATAAATTCTGCCTGCCATGCCTGGAGCTGCACCCCTGCTTACTGGATACCAAAACTGATAAAATAACAGACGGAGAGAAAATAAATGGAAACACTTACGGGAATAAAAACAAAAAAATTAGGCTTCGGCCTTATGAGACTGCCTACAAAGGCAGGGCTTATTGATATAAAAGAGCTGAAAGCAATGGTTGACATTTTTATGGATGCCGGTTTCAATTATTTTGATACCGCCCATCCATATATGGCTTTAAGAAGCGAAGGGGCAATAAGAAAAGCCCTTGTAAAAAGATACCCCAGAGACTCCTTTTATCTTGTTAACAAGCTTACATCAAACTTTTTTATAAATGAAAGCCAGATAATCCCCTTGTTCAATTCGCAGCTGAAGGCCTGCGGTGTGGATTATTTTGATGTTTACCTTGCACATTCATTAAACAGCAGCAATTATGAAAAATTCAAAAAATGCAATGCCTTCGAGGTATGCAAGCGTCTTAAGAGGGAAGGAAAAATAAAGCATTTCGGTATATCCTTCCACGATAAGGCTGATGTACTTGAAAAGATACTTTCCGAGCAGCCGGATATTGAAATAGTTCAGATACAGCTGAATTATCTTGATTATGACGACCCCTCTGTAGAGGGAAGAAAATGCCTTGAAACTGCAAGAAAATTCGGCAAGGACGTTGTAATAATGGAACCGGTGAAGGGCGGAAGTCTTGCCAATCCGCCCGAAGAAGCAAAAAAGGCATTTGACAAGCTTGGAAAAAATTCTTATGTATCCTATGCAATACGCTATGCTGCCGGCTTTGACGGTGTGCTTACCGTACTTTCAGGTATGGGAAATATTGATATGATGAATGACAACATAAGCTATATGAAGGATTTCATGCCTCTTAATGCAGATGAAGCTGAAGCAGTTGAAACTGCAAAGGCTGCTTTCAGAGGTCTTAATCTCATTCAATGTACTTCATGCAAATACTGCCTTGATGTTTGTCCTGAAAATATTCCGATCCCCGATTATTTTGCCTGCCTCAATGCAAAAAAACAGACGGGAGGCTGGAATCCGTCAATGTATTATTCGAGAGTAGCTTCTTCTAATCCGAAGCCTGACAAATGTATAAAATGCGGCAAATGTGAAAAGGCATGTCCTCAGCATCTTGAAATAAGAAAGCTTCTTGAGGATGTAAAAAAAGCATTCTGACAAATCAGATTTCAGCACAAAAAAATATTGACCTGAAAAGACTAAGAGCGTATAATATAAAATTATTAAAAAGTAAATAAATTTCTGCAAACGGAGCAACAGACTATGAGAATCGTTATAAAGGTGGGCACATCTACCCTTGCCCACTCAACAGGAAGACTTAATATCAGAAGAGTGGATGAGCTGGTAAAGGTGATGAGTGATCTGAAAAACAGCGGTCACGAGGTTATTCTGGTTTCATCCGGTGCTATCGGAATGGGAGCAGGCAAGCTTTCTCTCAAGGAAAAGCCCTCTGATATACCCACAAAACAGGCAGCAGCCGCTGTAGGCCAGTGTGAGCTTATGTATACATACGACAAGCTCTTTTCCGAGTATAATCACACAGTGGCACAGCTTCTGCTTACGGGCTCGGACTTTAAGAATGAAGAAAGGCACCTGAACTTCACAAATACTATGATGCGTCTTCTTGAGCTTGATGTTCTTCCGGTTATAAATGAAAACGATACGGTTGCAACAGATGAAATAAGCGTTGGTGATAACGATACTCTTTCAGCTCTGGTGGCAGAAAGTGTAAATGCCGATATGCTTGTTCTTATGAGTGACATTGACGGTCTTTATACTGCGGACCCGCATAAGGATTCCACGGCTCAGCTTATTCCCGAAATCAGTGAGCTGACCCCCGAAATAATGGCATTGGGTGGCGGCGCAGGCTCGGCGCTGGGCACAGGCGGAATGAAAACCAAGCTTCATGCAGCTGAAATCTGCACAGCAAGCGGTACTGATATGATTATAACTAACGGTCAGAACCCTGATGTGCTTTATGATATTGCTGAAAACAAGCCTGTAGGAACAAGATTTATTGCAAAGAGGAAATAATTATGACAACAACTGAAATTCTGAAGTCCGCAAAGCAGGCGGTAAAAACAATTCTTACACTGACAACAGAACAAAAGAATGAAGCACTTCTCAATATGGCAGATGCCCTTGAAGAAAATGCAGAATATATTCTCGGCGAAAATGCTCTTGATATTGAAGCGGCAAAGGATAAAATAAGTCCTGTTATGATTGACAGGCTAAGACTCACCAAGGAAAGAATCAAAGGCATGGCAGACGGAATACGAGATGTTGTAAAGCTTCCCGACCCTGTAGGCGAGGTTCTTGAAACCGTAAAGCGTCCCAACGGACTTGTTATCAAAAAAACAGCCGTGCCGATGGGTGTTGTTGCAATGATTTATGAATCCCGTCCGAATGTTACTTCTGATGCTGCTGCTCTTTCACTAAAAAGCGGAAATGTATCTGTTCTTCGTTCGGGCAAAGAGGCATTCCGTTCCTCAAATGCTATCACTCAGGCAATGAGAAAGGGACTTTTGAAATCAGACCTTCCCGAAAATCTCATAAATCTTATTCAGGACACATCAAGAGAAAGCGCAAATGAGCTTATGACAGCCTCTCAGTATGTTGACCTGCTTATTCCCCGCGGCGGTGCAGGACTTATTTCTGCCTGTGTTGCAAATGCCAAGGTCCCCTGTATTCAGACAGGAACGGGCATATGCCATATTTATGTTGATGAACATGCCGATATTGAAAAGGCTGTAAATATTATAAACAATGCAAAAACAAGCCGTCCCTCCGTGTGCAATGCCTGTGAGGTTGTGCTTATAAACAAGGCTGTTGCAAAGGATATTCTTCCCAGACTTAAAGAAAAGCTTGTGACCGAAAGACAAAACAGCGGGCTTACTCCCGTAGAGCTTCGTCTCGACAGCTTCTGCGGTGATATTATTGAAGGAACAAAAGCTTCGGATATTGATTTTGACACAGAATTCCTTGATTATATTTTAGCCGTAAAGGCTGTAAAAGATGTATCGGAAGCTATTGACCATATAGCAGCTCATTCAACAAAGCACTCCGACTGCATTGTTACGGAGAATAAGGAGAATGCGGCCTTGTTTACAGCTCTTACAGATTCTTCCTCCGTGTATCACAATGCATCTACAAGATTTACCGACGGCGGTGAATTCGGCCTTGGCTGTGAAATAGGAATTTCAACACAGAAGCTTCACGCAAGAGGACCTATGGGACTTAAGGAGCTGACAACTTATAAATATATTATCTCCGGTGACGGCCAGATAAGATAAGGAGCGGTATTATGACATACAAATTCGGTTTTATCGGTGCCGGCAACATGGGCGGAGCACTTCTTACAGCTGCGGCAAAAAACAATCCCGTAATAAAAATTTCCGTGTATGACACAAATGAAGAAAAAGCAAAAGCCTTCCGCGAAAAATATGAGAATGTAAGCTTCACTTCATTGGAAGAGCTTGTCAGAGAAAGTGAGTATGTTTTTATCGGTGTAAAGCCGCAGATGCTCGCAGAGCTTTTTTCTGATATTTCACCATTGTTTGATACCTGCTGTCCCGTGCTGGTTTCTATGGCTGCGGGAACATCTGTTGAAAAGCTTTGCGCTCTTTCAAAAAAAGAAATGCCCGTCATCAGAATTATGCCCAATACTCCCGCAATGATAGGCGAAGGTGTTATTCTTTATTGCAGCAACAATAAAGTGAGCGACGATAAGATAAGCTATTTTGTAGCTGCAATGTCGGGAGCCGGTCTTCTTGATAAGATTGACGAAAGCAAAATTGATGCGGCAAGCGCAGTTTCAGGCTGCGGTCCTGCATTTGCATATATGTTTATTGAAGCATTGGCTGACGGCGCGGTTGAATGCGGAATCCCCCGCGATAAAGCTATACAGTATGCAGCAAAAATGCTTTCAGGCTCTGCGGATATGGTGCTTGAAACAGGTATGCACCCCGGTGCTCTCAAGGATGCAGTATGCTCACCGGGAGGCACGACAATAGCAGGTGTGCATGCATTGGAAAACGGTGCATTCAGAAGTGCTGCTATGAACGCGGTAACAAGCGCATATAAAAGAACTCTTGAGCTTAAATAATACTTAGGATAAATAATAATTCAACAAAAAAACTGTACAGGAACACCGCAGTAACGGATTTCTGTACAGTTTAATTTTTATTTTTTTATTTTACTCCAATATTCCTTTGCTGCCTGCTCGGTTTTATTATCTCCGAAGGTATAGTATTTTCTGTCTTTCACGTTGTCGGGAAGATACTGTTGCTTAAGCCAATGATTGGGAGCATCGTGAGGATAACGGTAGTGCTGTCCCTTCACGGCAGCATCCTCACCGTCAAAATGCTTGTTCTGCAGATGTCTCGGCACGGGACCTGCAAGTCCGCTTCTCACATCGCTCATAGCGGCATCAATTGCAGCCTCGCCCGAATTTGACTTAGGTGAATTACACACAAGAATGACAGCGTCAGCAAGAGGAATTCTGGCTTCCGGAAGACCCACCTGCATTGCAATATCACAGGCAGCCTTTACAATAGGAATTATCATCGGATAAGCAAGTCCTACATCCTCACAGGCACAAACCATAAGTCTTCTTGTTGCGGAAATGAGATCTCCTGCTTCGAGAATACGGGCAAGATAATGGAGTGCTGCATCGGGATCGGAGCCTCTCATGGATTTCTGATAGGCTGACAGCATATCATAATATTCGTCACCCTGTCTGTCGTAGTGCATCCCGCTTTTCTGACAAATCTGAGAAGCAATATCCATTGTAATTTTTCTTTTTTCACCGTTCAGGGCAATGGGCGCACCTAAAACACAAAGCTCGGAAATATTGGCAGCCTTTCTCATATCACCGCCGCATACCGTGGCAATATAAGAAATCACACCGTCTTCAATATCATATATTTCATTATTCTCTTCACTCATAATAGAGAATGCTCTTTCTATACCGTGAACTGCGTCATCGGGAGAAATGCTTTTGAATTCGAATACCGTGGAACGGCTGAGTACTGCGGAATAAATATAAAAATAGGGATTTTCTGTTGTAGATGCAATAAGAGTGATATCACCGTTTTCAATATACTGCAAAAGTGACTGCTGCTGTTTTTTATTGAAATACTGTATTTCATCAAGATACAGCAAAAGTCCGTTGGGCGCAGCAATAGTGTTTATTTCCGAAATAACCTCCTTCACATCACTTAAAGAAGCACTTGTTCCGTTGAGAATGTGAAGTCTTTTCTGAGTTGCAGCAGCAATTATTCTTGCGACCGTTGTTTTACCCGTACCCGACGGACCGTAAAAGATAAGATTGGGGATATTACCTGATTCTATGATATTACGAAGAACAGCGCCCTGTGAAAACAAGTGGCGCTGTCCGGAGATTTCATCAAGAGTCTTCGGTCTTATCCTGTCTGCAAGCGGTGTAGACATAATTTCCTCCGAAAAATTTTATCAATAAATGAGCGACATAGCTTCTGCTCGTGTTCTTGCGTCTGAGCGCATACTGCCTCTGAGAGCAGATGTTTTTGTTTTCGCCCCTGCGGCTCTGGCTCCGCGCATAGTCATACAAAGATGCTCTGCCTCAATAACCACGGCAACACCTAAGGGGTCAAGGTTTTCCATAAGGAAATCTGCAATCTGAGAGGTAAGTCTTTCCTGTATCTGAGGACGTCGGGCAAAATTATCAACTATCCTGGCAAGCTTTGAAAGACCGATTACCCTGCCGTCTTTGGGGATATAAACGATGTGTGCCTTTCCGACAAAGGGCAGAAGATGATGCTCACACATAGAATACATCGGTATATCACGGACAACAACCATCTCTTCATTGTGTTCATCATTAAATATCTTAAGAAACTGCTCGGGTGAATTTTCAAGCCCCTGAAAAACCTCTTCATACATTCTTGCAACTCTCTGAGGGGTTTCTTTAAGTCCTTCCCTGTCCGGGTCCTCGCCTATGGCAATAAGAATTTCTCTTACTGCATTTTCAAGTCTTTCTCTGTCCAAAGATAAAACCTCGCTAAAACAAATTTATTTTTTAAGGTGTGTATGTAATTATAAAACAGGAAGAATAATAAGACGCGCCCATAAGATCATAATGGAACTGATTGTAGCCGGAAAGCTCCCTGTTGCCTACTCTTATTTTTGTTACATAGCCTCTGTTTTCATCAATAGAGCCGGTGTGCTCAAGAATCTGAAGCCAATCGGCAGGATTAGAAGATAAAACAATAGAGCTGTCGTATGCCTTGATTTTTGAACGCATCTGCGAAACAGTATACTGCTTTGTAAAAATATATGTTGACTCCGGAATATTCACAGGACTTTCAACAGCCTGAAGGTATGAAAGATTGCCTCCCCATACATGCCTTGAAGCAACGGACTTGCCGACTGCAACTGCACTGTAAACAGACATTATGGGAGAATTCTGTCCTTTTACCGTGATATATTCTCCGAAGACACTGTGAACGGCATTTTTAAGGCTTGAGGGAAGATAGGTATAGCTGATACTTGTGGCAATACCCACATCCCAGCGGTTTGTGACATAGAACCCCTCACGCATAAGAAGAGTGAATACACAAAGAGCCATAGCCTTGAGTGATTCCTTATACTTACCGCCATCGGTGATTCCGTATATTTCCTGATACACAATTTTTGCAACAAGCTGCTCTGTGTTGATATATCCTGTTGTAGGATAATATGTTGTTGAAGGAATATCCGATGCTTTTTTCACTTCGGTGCCCGTAAAATAATGGGTTACCATTTCTTCATAGTTCATACCCTTATCCTCAAGAGCGATTGCACCGTACTGAGAAAGTCCGACTCCGTGTCCGTAGCCGTAGTATGTGAATGTAAATGTACCTGAAGGAGCCTTTACCACAGGCATATCGGGAATATCCCAGCTGAACATATCATCCTCAGGCTTATTGACATAAGTTTTAAGCTCCGAGTCAGTGACCGAAATCTTTTTTGAGGGAATATCTTCAAGATTTACAGATGCACGAAGAATTATTCTTGCATCCATTGCCGTAATTTTTGAGTCTGAGTTAACATCTCCGATTTTAAGATGCGCTTTTGTATAATACTCAAGATTAACAGAATATCTCAACGCCAGACGGGCATCATCGGCAGCTATATCGCCGTCACGGGAAATATCCCCCAGTTTATACACAGATGCCGCACCTGCAGGTACGATGAGTGAAATAAAAATTGTGATTGCCGCAAGAATAATTGCGGTAATTCTTCTGGTTTTTTTCATAAAATATACCTTCGGCGGTTCCTGAATCAACAATCGGTCCGCCGCCTCTCCTTTTTATCGGTCGGCAAACCCTTTTATTGATCTGCTGAAGCTGTTTCCTCTGCAGGATTCTGTGCCGCAGCATCCTGTCCTTCAGCCCCCAGCTGAACATCGCTGTCAGAACTGAACATTCCGGAAAACGGGTTTCCTGCGGGAAATACCCATTCTACGGCATTTTTACCCCACTGCGAAAATGAATAATCGTGGGTATAGAAATAAGAAACACAGAAAACCGCTGCGGCAAGAATAAGAGATACAACTGTAATAATTGCAATCTTATATCTTTTTGCTGCTGCCTTTTCTCTTGTCTTCATTTCTTTTGTGTGCTCTGAATCGTGCATAAGAACATCTGCAATGAACATGCACAGATCCCCGCTGCACCTTGACAGGAATGCCGGAATCTCTTCGCCGGGAAAAGAACGCAGCTCTCTTACAGAGGTTTCTCTTTCATTTGTTACTGCGATATATACTATTTTTTCACTGTCAGGACTGTCTCCCGTATAAAAAGCATTTGACATCGCAACACCGTAGCGGCATGAAAGATGCTCGGATGCAGCAACCGAAAGATTCACAATATAATCAATCGGCTGCATATTTCCTCTTTTTTCCGTGATGGTGGAAACGTTTATTTTTTCATTAAGACTTTCTTCCGAAGAGGTGTAGTCCTTGAAAAATGAAGCAGTATTCGTACCTGCAACAGCAAGCTTAACATCCTTTGAATTAAGCGCCCTAGCAAGAAGCTTTGTATGAAATCTTTTTAATTTTCCCGAATCTATGCTTACGTGATAAGTAGCATTGAGATAAGGAATAATCTTTGATGTAAGAAGATATGATGTTCTTGCCTTATCATAAGGAAGAATAATTATAGTCTGATTGCCGTTTGCAACGGAAAAGCCTGCATAAAGTCCGTCATCAAGCACAAAAACTCTTGACTGTGCAGGAACAAAAGCATGAGTCACAGAAAAATCATAATCCTCTTCCCGGGAGCTTTTTTCAAGTGTGGCACATGCCTTCTGCAGAATTTCCGTGTCGCAGCTGAGCTCAAAACCGAACGCCTTTGAAAGCATCAGCTTTGTTGCTCCGAATTGTTCACGTTCAGCTATAAAAACAACAGCATGGGTATCGCTGATTGCCTTTGTTATTGATGAAGTTGCAGACTTTATATCTTCAAAAGACTGAACATCACCGCTGTCGCTGATATAATCGGAAAACACATATTTCAATTCTGTCTTAAATCGTCTTGCAGAATTATGCTTATCTGTTCCCAATAAAAAAAACTTTATCTTCATAGTCTTTCCTTTTCTCCGATTGTCACAACCAAAATAATTGTTAACCCGCTGATTCACCTACTGTTGCAGCCGGCTCTGAAGGAGCAGTCTGAGGCTTATTGTTTGTTGCGGGTGAAGTTGTTGCCGGTTCCTTCTCTGAAGCTGTTGTAGTCTCTGCTGCAGGCTTTGTTGTTGCAGCCGGCTTCTTGTTGGAAGAGCTCGGTTTTTTACCCGTAGAGCTGTTGCTTTTTTTTGCCGTTGTTTTTTCTTCGGCAGCGGTTGTTTCCACAGCTACAGCATCACCGAGATAGGGCTTTGTGAGCTTTTCATAAGGATTCTTAAGTCCCAGATTATCATAATACAGCTGAGGATAGCGGGCATTGTGATTGAATGTTACAGAATCGGTATAAACATCTGCACTTTCGCCCTCTCTCAGAAGTCTTGCGAAAACAACAAGACGTCCGCCCTTAAAAATATCCTGATAGCAGGTATAAAGTGTAAGAATTTTATCATTCTCATTAACTTCTATGCCTGTATTGATCATTGAACGCTCATAAATACCGTCAATCATCGTCATAAACTCTTCATCAGAGGAAAAGTCGGTTATGAGATAATTGAAAAGATGTCCTCTGTCCTGTGCCGTACCTGAATTTGTAAGAATAACGCCGAATATCTTCCACTGCGTTTTTTCATACAGTGTTTCAAGTGTTACGACAGGAGCCTCACTGTATCCCTCAACAGACATATACTCCGTAAGCTTGTTGAAGCCAAGCTTATCATGGGTATTGTGACCGTAAATTATGGTATTCTTACTGAGACCGTCCTTTGACATATCCGAACGGTAATCAACATACGGATTGCCGTATCTGTTATACTCGCCGTACATATCCTTCCAGAGATAATAATCGGGATTCTCTGTATTCTGAAATAAGGGCACCCAAAGATTTTTATCAGGTATGCTTAATGCACCGACGGCATCCTGATTGACTGCATAAATGCTTGCAAATTTAATAGACATGCCCTCGGGAAATACCACATCGGGATACTCCTGCTTAATATTGTTCCACATATGACGTATTTCAAATTCGGGCATAGCTTCAACATCAAGCTTTTCTATCGATGATTCCAGATCAGAAAATATTTTTATTCTTTCACGGTAGCCGTGATAATAAAAAACAAAATAAGAAAGTCCTGCGATAAGAAGCACCAAGGATACAAATCTTATCAGTTTTCTGATTATTTCCTTTGCCGGATCTCCGGAAACGGGGAAAGTATCCCTCATTATCCGTCTGAAATTCTGCTTTGAAAAATGTGTTCTGAAATAGCCTGTAAAAGCTTCCTTGAAAGTGAGCCCGTATAATATTTCAACAGGTGCATCAGGTCTTTCAAAAACCTTTGCCGGCTCATCAAAACTGTTTAATATGTCTTTCACTTTTTGTCCTTCCGCCGATTATTCTTTTTCGGCTGTACCTTTTGTTTATTATTGCCGTCTTTCTCTTTCTCACCGTTATCCGCAGAAAAAACATCAGGATCATCGGAGCTTTCGCTCAATTTTTCAAGATAATTTTCTCCGTCAAGCTTTTTATCCTGTGCTTTTTTATTTTTACTGCTGCGGGAAGATCTTTCTTTTCCTTTCTTTTGGGGAACAGTGGAAAAATCCTCATAGTCATCTAATGAAGCATCTTCTTTTTCAGTATCGTCAACGGCATCCGCAAGCTCGGGACTCATATCTTTTTTAAGCTTTTCGATATGAAGTCTACGCTCCTCACGAAGCTTTGCCTCAATACGTTTTTCTTCTTCAAGACGCTCTTTTTCGGCAAGTCTGCGTTTTTCATCCTCTTCGTTTCTTTTGTTGTACTTATCAACAATTTCAGCTACTGTGGAACGAAGCCCTTTGGTTTCGTCTGCTACTGTTTCCACGTCCTTGCCGTCATAAAGATAAACTCTTCTCTTCAGCTTATCGTTTTCGGAGGCATTTTTATTTTCTGCCGCATTATCCGTATTTTCTTCAACACGGATTCTTTCAGTAACCCTGCCTACAGGATTGCTCTCGGATCTCTTCTTACCTTTTTTCCTGTGAGAACCTTTTTTCTTTTTGCCGTTTGCTTTATCATCAACCTTGAGCCAATCTGCATTTGCGTCGGTTGATTTTTTTACACCCGCAGATGATTTACCTGTATAAAACGAGTCATTTCCGGATGCAGTTATACTTTTGCCGCCTGATGTTCTTTCGGTTTTTCCGCTTGCAGCAACTTTATTTTTTTGAACTACGGAAAAACCCTCCGGAAAAAAAGGCTTTTTATTATCATTATAATACTGTGAATTATCAGGCTTGCCTTCAAAGTCGTCATCCTTTGAAAGAGGATCTATATAAAGAGCCCCTGAAGGAGAAACAGGCGCAGAGGGAGCATCTGACAAATCATCGATAAAAGGATTCTTACGTCCGCGGTAAGCCGAGCTTGTCACGAAGCTTCTTACATAAGTGCTGTCGCCTCTGAGCATACGGTCCTGTCTTCCTCTTTCATGACGTGCAGCCTCAGCCTTTGCCTTTGCATCCCAGTCTGCATCATAAACAACTCTCTGTTCAGACGCACCGACACCCATTGTGGGATATTTTACATTGCCGGTTGATGTGTATTCGGGACGCTGAGCCTCGGAGGATGCCTCTGAATAAATTTCCCTGAATTCATCGGGAATTTTTTCTTCAATACGCTCATCAACGCTTTTTTCTCTGGAAAAACTGATTCCGCCCGCTTCATATATAGCATTGTCGCGGACACCGGGCTCATCTCTTCTGTCAGAAAGGTCAATTTTAGAAGAAGACTCAATTGTTCCGTCTACAATATATTTTGCGGCAAGTCCGTTGAATTCATCCCTGAATGAACCGTCGGAATTCAGGATTTCGGCAAGGATATCATCAACAGTAAGCTCGTCGTCTGCCTGAACATTCTTATTTTCAATATCTGCCATTATTATTCCCCTTTCGATAAACAGTTATTTTTCAGTTTAAAATGCCGACCATATCTCGTAATCTTTATAAGGATTCTCTTTTTTGTTGAGATCATACCAAAGCTGCGGCATTCTGCGGTCGGGATTATCTACCGCCGCCGACACGTCAACCTCTTCACTCTCTCCGTAACGTACAAGTCTTGCAACAACAACAAAACGTGCATTTACCATTCCGCCCACGTCAAGTGCATGGGAACAGGTTGAAAGTGTGAGGAATTTATCAGAAGGTACAACATCAACCGAAGGGTTCTGGAAATAGCTTCTGAATGCTACCTCGTTGGCAAATCCGAGAGTTTTTTCATCGGTAAAATCATCATACCAATAATAAAACAGTGAATTATCGTCTTCCTCCTCATAAGCAGCAAGGAAGGCGCCTATAATTTTCCATTTATAGTTACTGTATAAGGTTGAAAGCTCAATTACGGGATGCTCTTTGTAATATTCCACGTCCATATATCTGTCGAGCTCGGTGAACATACCCCGCTGCTGCTTCAGATAGTGTCCGTACAGAATAGTGTTCTTTGACAGTGTGCCTGTACCTCCGGGGACAACATTATTACGGTAGTCCATAAAAATACTTCCGCCTATATAATAGTCACCGTAGAAATCAGTTCTCAGATAGTCATCGTGATTATCGGTCTGCAAAACAACATGGTCAATATTGGTATCGGGAATACGTATCCATGCCACAGTATCGCGGTTTTCCGAATAAAGAGGCTGAAAGCCTTCTATCATTCCTTCAGGATACTGCACGGAATCATAATTCGGTGTGAGCACATCGGCAAACACCTTGTCGCTGCTGAAATAACCCTGATAGCCGTCCTCAGATTCAAAACGGGCCTCCTGCTTTATTGAATCGTAGGCATCGCCTTCATTTGTGACATTAAGATAAATGCCGATAAAAGCGACCACCAGTGCATTAAGCACCCATAACACAGAAATAACCTTTCTGTCAGTAGGCGTCATGGTTCTTCCTTTTGCCTTAGCTATATCCTTTTTGTCTGCCGCTGTATTATAAATCTTATCAAGATACAACTCTTTCGGATCGACATAAACCGGTTTTCCGTCAGACATAGATATTCCCTGATTGAGCAATTCCTTTTCAGGCTTTTTTTCATTTTCTCTGTTTTCCAAAAAATCACCTGCTGTAATAAAAATCGATATGCGGTATCAGTATAACATAAACACAAAAATAATACAAGCCTTTTATACAAAAGTAATAAATTCACTTTTTTATCTTTACTATTTATTTATTTATGTTATAATAATAAACTGAGATAAAAATGTAAAGGTCAGATCATTATGAAAAAATCGGTATCTGCACTCAGATATATATCAGTTATATGCGCACTTTCTTTAATTTTCCTTACATTCACCTCCTGTGCTCCCCAATTCAAGGAAAGCTCATCCTTTGCAATGGGAAGCCTTATAACATCCAAGGTTTATGCCGACGATGAAAAAACAGCGGATGAAATATGCGAAATAATAAATTCCTCTGCAGCCAAGGCAGACAAAGCATTATCGGCAACCGATCCCGAGTCGGAAATAAGTAAGCTCAACAAAGAAAAGAAAATATTTCCGTCAGAATATCTTATCAGTGTTATGAAAGACACAATTCTTCTTTGCAATATTCTCGAAAGAGATGTTGATATTTCGATGGGAAACGTAACAGCACTGTGGGGATTTGCAACCGACAGTCCCGCCGTGCCCTCTGATGAAGATATAAAAATCAATCTTGAAAACAGAAACATTGAAAAAATTGCTATAGATGAAGCCCTCGGAAAAATCACCATTCACGACAGCATTTCACTTGATATGGGTGCATTCGGTAAGGGTGCGGCGTGCGATCTTATCTATGAGAATATTTCTTCTTACAAAACACCTGCCATAGTTTCCTTCGGCGGCACTGTAATGGCATATGAAAAAGGTCCTTCAGACGGCAAATGGAAAATTGCGATAAGAGATCCCTTTGCGGATGCATCTTCTTATTTTGCAACATTATCACTCTCAACGGAAACTTCAAAGCATGCGGTTTTTGTTTCCACCTCCGGAAATTATGAAAAAACCTTCACTCAGGACGGCATCGCATACCATCACATACTTGATCCGAACACCGGATACCCCGTTGAAAACGACCTTGTCAGCGTTACGGTAATTTCATCTTCGGGACTTCAGGCTGATGCATTATCCACCGCCTGCTATATCGGCGGCTACAATGAAGAAACTCTTAAAACTCTTGAAAGTTTCTTTGCCGAAGCAGTATTTGTATTCAAGGATAAAACATATGCATATACAGACGGTCTTGAAGACAGTATCATCATCAACAATAAAGACTATAAGGAAAAACAGCAATGAAACATAGTCTTACGATAAAAAAAGCTGACATTGCAGTAATTACCGTCATTCTCCTTATTGCCGCTGCCGTATTTGCTTTTTCGGGAAAGAAAGCTGACTGCACGGCAGAAATCATTGTTGACGGACAGCTGATAAAAACCGTTGAGCTGTGGAAAAACAATGAAACACTGACTATAAATGCAGGTAACGGCGTAATCATCAAAGCCGAAAACAATGAAATCTTTTTCTTTGAATCGGATTGCAGCGGAAAAAACTGTATAGGCTCAGGAAGGCTTTCCTCACCCGGAGACACTGCAGTATGCATTCCGAATAAAACAATTATCAAACTTACAGGAAGCAAAAACGGCTTACCTGATGCCGTTTCATACTGATAATGAAAAAAAACAACAAAAAATTCAATCTTTTCAGGCTCACGGCAACAGCAATTCTGTCGGCAGCAGCTCTCAGTATTTCATTTGCTGAAAAAATGCTTATGGCGGCACTGCCGCTTCCTATGGGAATAAAGCCGGGATTTTCAAACATCCTTGTTATGTTTTCATGCAGGACCATGGGAATTATCCCCGCACTGGGTATAGCCCTGGTAAAGGCTGTATTTTCAGCACTTATGTCGGGAACCGTATCGGGAATAATATCATTTACGGGCGGACTTTTCAGTGTTACATCAATGTATCTGCTTCAGAAAATTCCCTCCGATAAGCTTTCCTATACAGGCATTTCCGTGATAAGCTCCGTTATGCATAATCTGGGGCAGCTTGCAGCAGCCTCGGTTATTGCCGGAAGCAGTCTGTTTATATCTTACTCACCGGTGCTTCTTGTATCGGGTACGGTATTCGGCATTGTAACGGGAATAATCTTCAATCATACAATGCCGTATTTAACAAAGCTCAAAATTTTCGATTTCGAGAAATTCAAATAAATATTAAGAAAACACGGAGGAATGAAAGCATGGGCAAATTAAAACCTGATGCCATTCTAAAAGCAGTAAGCAAAGGAAGAGGCGGCGTATATGTCGCACACAACAAGCTTACGGCTGAAAAAGAAACGGTAAGAATCACACCGCCTGAAATCGTAACACTTCCGATGAGTCAGCATATAGGTGCTCCCTGCACACCTACGGTAAAAAAAGGCGATAAGGTTTATGTGGGTCAGCTTATCGGTGACAGCGACAAATATGTGAGCGCACCCATACACGCATCCGTATCGGGCACTGTAACAGCCGTGCAGGATGTAAAGCTTGCAAACGGCAAAATGGCACCTGCCGTAACAATCGAATCTGACGGAGAGATGAAGCTTTTTGACGGTCTTGAACCGCCTGTGGTTACTGACAAAGCAAGTCTTATCACTGCTGTCAGAAACTCAGGTCTTGTAGGTCTGGGCGGTGCCGGCTTCCCTTCTCACGTAAAGCTCAACACTCCCCCTGAAAAAGAAATTGATACACTTATCATCAATGCCGCAGAGTGTGAGCCATACATCACCGTTGACTACCGTGAATGTATTGAAAACTCCGAGAATATAATGAACGGTGTTTATTTACTGCAGGAGATTCTGGGCTTCAAGAAGGTTATCATCGCGGTAGAAGACAATAAGCCCAAGGCGATAAAAATTCTTAAAGAAATTGCCGACAGCGACCTTGATCACGGAAATATAGTCCGTCTAATGACTCTTAAATCCCGTTATCCTCAGGGGGCTGAAAAAATGATGGTGCTTTCTGCAACAGGAAGAAAGGTACCGATCGGTGCATTGCCTGCCGATGTGGGATGTATTGTAATGAATGTTGCCAGCGTGGCATTCATTTCAAGATATATAAAAACCGGTAAGCCCCTTACAAGCCGTTCTGTAACAGTAAGCGGTAACTGCATAAAAACACCTCAGAACGTAAGAGTTCCCGTCGGCATGGAGCTTCAGCAGATAATAGATTTCTGCGGCGGCTTTACCGAAGAGCCTTATAAGGTTCTCTCCGGCGGACCTATGATGGGTGCAGCAGTTGTGAACACACAAGTTCCCCTTCTCAAAAGCAACAATGCAATCCTTGCTTTTGCAAAAAGCGGAGCAAGAATCAAGCCTGAAAGAGAATGTATCCGTTGCGGTAAATGCCACGAGGCTTGTCCTATGAGTCTTATTCCTACCCAGATTGAGAAATATGCAAACATCGGTGACGCCGAAGCTCTGTCAAAGCTCGGAACATCCGTATGTATGGAATGCGGAAGCTGTGCCTATTCCTGCCCTGCAGGCAAGCCTCTTGTACAGCATATGCGTCTTGCAAAAGAAGTTATGAGAAAGGCGGGTGTGAAATAATGAGTGAACAGTTAAAGCTCACCGTAAGTGCTTCACCGCACACAAAAAGCCCCACTACAGTTACGGGCATAATGCTTCACGTTATTATAGCAATGATCCCTGCCGCTTTTGCCGGCGTTATGATATTCGGTCCCAGAGCAGCTCTCGTTATGCTCGTATGCGTAGCAAGCTGTGTGTTCTTTGAATTTATTTCAAGGAAGATAATGAAAAGAAAATCTTCCATAGGAGATCTCAGCGCAATAGTCACGGGACTTCTTCTTGCTTTCAATCTTCCCGTTTCCATTCCATTATGGATGTGTATTGTAGGCTCTCTTGTTGCCATTGTTGTTGTGAAACAGATGTTCGGCGGTATCGGACACAACTTTGCAAACCCTGCAATCACGGCAAGAATCGTTATGCTTGTTTCTTTTGCATCCGCAATGACCAACTTCACCATTCCCACCCGTTCATTTGCCGATGCGGTAACAAGCGCAACTCCCATGTCTCATCTTTCGGGAATTGATCTTTCCCTTAATGTTTCCTCTCAGCTTGATGCACTCATTGCAAACGGAGATATTCCCGGTCTTTTCAATATGCTTTTCGGTGTAAGAGCCGGCTGTATCGGTGAAGTGTGCTCCGTAGCTCTTATACTCGGAGGTCTTTATCTCGTATACAGAGGAATTATCAGCCTTGCAATTCCTGTTTCTTACATACTTACCGTTGCAGTATTTATGTTTATTGCTTCAGGCTTTAATGCATCATTCACAGCATACGAAATCCTCGGCGGCGGTCTTATTCTCGGTGCATTCTTTATGGCAACTGACTACTCAACAAGCCCCATCAACAAAAAGGGAAAAATCGTATTCGGTATCGGCTGCGGAATTCTTACTGCAGTGATAAGACTTTTCGGTTCACTTCCCGAAGGTGTTTCCTATTCAATTCTTCTTATGAATATTGCAGTACCGCTCATAGAAAAGGCAACTGCCCCTAAATTCTTCGGTTTTGTCAAGACTAAAAAAGAAAAGAAAGAGGAGGCAGCATCATAATGAACGGAAAAGATATAAAAGTAATTATCAAAACTGCATTATCTCTCTTTCTCATCTGTGTGGTTGCAACAGGACTTCTTGCAGCCGTAAATATGGTAACTTCTCCCATAATCGACGAAAACAATCTTAAGGCAGCTGATGAAGCCCGTCTTCAGGTGCTTCCCGATGCATATGAATTCACAGCAAGCACAACAGAAGACGGAAATAATTATTACACAGGCACTAAAGACGGTGAAACCGTAGGCTATGTATTCACAACCAGCAGCTCAGGCTACGGCGGTGCAGTTGAAGTTATGACCGGTGTGAAAGCAGACGGAACCGTTTCGGGAATCAGTATTCTTACAATAAACGAAACTCCCGGTCTCGGTATGAACGCAGTAAAAGACAGCTTTACCGGTCAGTACAGCGGCAAGACAGGTCCTTTTAAGGTAGTAAAAAACAGTGCTTCATCGGAAAATGACATTCTTGCAATAACAAGCGCGACCATCACATCAAATGCTGTTACAAAAGCAGTAAACGAAGCGCTGGATATTTATAATTCGGTAAAGGAGGGATAACTGATGGCAGAAAAGAAAAAATACAGCTTCACAAAGGAACTGACAAAAGGCTTTCTTAAAGAAAATCCTGTTCTGAGACTGGTGTTGGGAACCTGTCCCACGCTTGCAACCTCAACATCTGTTGTAAACGGTGTGGGCATGGGTATTGCAGCAACTATCGTTCTCATTTGCTCAAACGTTGTTATTTCGGCACTGAGAAAGGTTATCCCCGAAAAAGCACGTATTCCCGCATACATAGTTATTATCGCATCATTTGTTACCATGGTCCAGATGCTTGTAAAAGCATTTGTTCCCGCACTTGATAAATCTCTGGGCGTGTTCCTTCCTCTTATTGTTGTTAACTGCATCATCCTCGGAAGAGCAGAAGCATATGCAAGCAAGAATCCCGTTCTTGTATCTGCGGTTGACGGTCTCGGTATGGGAATAGGCTTTACCGCAGCACTTTTCTGTATGGGTACAATAAGAGAAATTCTCGGAGCTGGCACATTCCTTTCGGGAATTGATACAATGCTCGGTGCTTATATTGATCTCGGCTCCTTCACGGGCTTTGATTTCACAGATGCACTCTCATCCGTCGGTCTTGCACCCATGACACTTTTCATTCTCCCCGCAGGCGGCTTCTTTGTTTTCGGAATTCTCATGGCAACAGCCAACAGACTTGCTGAAAGAAAAGGTCTTCAGAGTGCAACACTCAACGGCTGTAAGGGGTGCCCCCACGCATCATTCTGCGCACAGTTTTCTTCTGACGGAGAAAAGAAGGAGTGCAAAAGCGAAGAAAAAAGCGAAAAGGCAGAGGCAGAAGCTAAAGCTGCGGCAGACACGAAAGAAAAGGCAGAAGCTCCCGAGAAGCGGGAAAAGGCAGAAAATGATGTTATCCCCGAGGTTGTGCCCGACTTTATAAAGCGTGACATTGAAAAGAATAAGGAAAAGGAGGATAAAGCAGAATGAAATTTTATATAGCTCTTCTTGTTATGGGTATCCTCACTCAGAACTTTGTTCTTTCAAAGTTTCTCGGAATATGTCCCTTCCTCGGAGTCTCAAAAAAGCTCAACACGGCAGTAGGTATGAGTGCCGCAGTTATTTTTGTTATGCTTCTTGCAACAGCAGTTACTTATCCTCTTAATGTTCTGCTTGTAAATAACGGACTCGATTATCTTCAGACTATAGTTTTCATCCTTGTTATAGCAGCTCTTGTTCAGATGGTTGAAATCGTTCTGAAGAAATATATGAAATCACTTTATAATGCCCTTGGCATTTATCTTCCCCTTATCACAACAAACTGTGCTGTTCTCGGTGTTGTTATTCTCAACATCGACAATATGACAATTTACAGTGCTCAGAATTACGGATTTTTACATTCAATGGTAAATTCCTTTGCAGCAGGTGCGGGCTTTATGCTTGCTATGGTTTTGTTTGCAGGTGTGCGCTCAAGACTTGAAACGGCAGACGTGCCCGATTTTCTCAAAGGACTTCCCATAACCCTCGTCTCTGCTTCAATAGTATCCCTGAGCTTTTTAGGCTTCACAGGTATTGTTGAAGGCATGGGACTTATGTAAGGAGGTGCCGTGATGAACGAAATATTATTCCCTGTTCTCATTGTTGCAGGTATAGGTCTTCTTGCAGGTCTTCTTCTGGCGGTGCTTTCAAAAATTATGGCTGTTCCCGTTGATGAAAAGGAAGAGGCACTGACTGAAGTGCTTCCCGGTGCTAACTGCGGTGCATGCGGTTTTTCCGGCTGCTCAGGTTATGCTGCTGCACTTTCAAAGGGCAACACAAAGGATACAGGTCTTTGTGCTCCCGGCGGTTCGGAGGTTTCAGCGCAGATTGCTGAAATTATGGGACTCAGCGCAACAAGCATCACTCCCATGGCAGCTGTTGTTCGCTGCATGGGTAATGACAAATGCGCAGAGAAAAAAATGGTATATTCAGGTGTTTCCAGCTGCAAAATGGCTTCGCAGCTGTTCGGAGGCGACAAAACCTGCATATACGGCTGTCTCGGTCTCGGTGACTGTCAGAGAGAATGTCCTTACAATGCAATCAACATCTGCGACGGAATTGCAATTGTCTCACCTGAGCTTTGCAAGGCATGTAAGCGTTGTGTTGCGGCTTGTCCCAAGAATCTTATTGAGCTCATGCCCAAGGCTGAAATCAAAGCAGCCGTGCTTTGCCGTAATCACGACAAGGCCGCTCTTGTGAAAAAAGAATGCTCTGCAGGATGTCTCGGATGCACAAAATGTGTAAAGACATGTCCCGAAGGTGCAATCAGCATGGATAATCTTTGCGCAGTCGTGGATTATGACAAATGTACCGGATGCGGAAAATGTGAAGAATCCTGTCCCAACAATACAATAAAGCTTCTTAACACAAAATAAAGGAGATGCTGAAAAGTGAAAAAATTTATGGATGCAGATTTCCTGCTTTCAACCGAAACCGCAAAAAAGCTTTTTGAAGCGGCAGACAGCGAGCCTATATTTGACTGGCACTGTCATCTGCCGCCGAAAGACATATATGAGAATAAAACACCGCGCGATATAGCTGAGCTCTGGCTTGCAGGCGACCACTACAAGTGGCGCGGTATGCGCGGAGTCGGAATAGATGAAGAATATATCACGGGAAGCAAGTCACCCTATGAAAAATTCAAGGCATGGGCTTCGGCAATGCCTGAATTCATCGGCAATCCTCTTTATCACTGGACACATCTTGAGCTTCAGAGATATTTTGGTGTTTATGAAACTCTCAATGAAAAAACTGCCGATGCAATATGGGAAAAAGCAAACGGTATGATAGCAGCAGGCGGATTCACTCCCCGCGAGCTTATTGAAAAATCAAATGTTTACTGTGTGTGCACAACAGATGATCCTGCAGATACACTTGAATATCATAAGCTTCTCGCAGAGGATACCTCATTCAACTGCAAGGTTCTCCCTGCATTCCGCCCCGACAAGGCTCTTGCAATTGAAGCACCCTCATATCTTCCCTGGCTTGATTCACTGAAAAAAGTATCAGGAAAAGAGATCTCCACATATAAAGAACTCAAGGAAGTGCTTCTTGAAAGAATTGAGCTTTTCGAAAAAATGGGTTGCCGTGCAACAGACCACGCATTCACTCCTGTTCCCTATGTAAGAATGGATGATGAAGAAATTGAAAAGGTATTTTCAAAGGCTGTTAACGGTGAAGAAATTTCCGAATATGAAGCAGAAGGTTATAAAACAGAGCTCTTCCGTTTCCTTGCAAAAGAGTATTACAAAAAAGGCTGGGGAATGGAAATCCATATCGGTCCCATGAGAAACAACAACACAAAGATGTTCAGAAAGCTCGGTCCCGACGCAGGCTATGACTCTATTGCAGACAATGAAGTGGCATATAAGCTTTCCCGTCTTTTAGACAGTCTTGACATAGAAGACAGTCTTCCGAAAACTATTCTTTTCACTCTCAATCCAAAAGATAATTATGTTCTCGGAACAATGCTCGGAAACTTCCAGTCATCAGAAGCAGCTTCAAAGATTCAGTTCGGAACTGCCTGGTGGTTCAACGATAACATTGACGGTATGAGAGAACAGATAAAGGCTCTCGGCAATCTCGGTGTGCTTTCCAAATTTATAGGAATGGTAACAGACTCACGTTCTTTCCTTTCCTATCCCCGCCACGAATATTTCAGAAGAATCGTCTGTGAATTCATAGGCAATCTTGTAGAAAACGGCGAATATCCCGATGACATGGATTTCCTTTGCAGAACCGTAAAAAATATAGCCTTCGGTAATGCAAAGAAATATTTCGGTCTGGATTGATTTAAGACATAATTCAGTTTTATATTTTTTAATATAATCACAAAATACTTATAGGAGAATTGTGATGAATGTACTTCGATTTTTAACACCTAAAATAGAAGTTGAATATATAAATATTGACAGCACTGTAAGACAGGGCCTTGAAAAAATGAAGTTTCACGGTTATGCCGCTATTCCCGTTATTGACGATGACGGCAAATATAAAGGCACAGTAACAGAAGGTGACTTCCTCTGGGCACTTTACAACAACAGCAATCCCGATCTTAAAAAGCTGGAAAAAACCGAACTGAAAACCATAATCAGACATGATTATCAGCCCGTACTGGCATCTGCATCAATGGATGAGATTCTTTCCCGTGCATATTATCAGAACTTCGTTCCCGTTGTGGACGACAGAGGAGTATTTATCGGTATTATAAAAAGAAAAGAAATAATCAGACATCTTGCAGACATAAAGATCGATCTTCCTGATATACAGCAGGTTGCTGTTCATGCTTAATAATTCAAAACGCTGTACCCATAAGGTACGGCGTTTTTAACTTTATAGGAAATTCCTTCCTATAAAGTAAAAAGATTATATGTCCCGCCGAACGGGAAGAAAACTTCCCTCGGCGATGGACTATACGAAAGCGTTTCGCCGCAGGCGTACGGCGAAGCCGTTTTCTTGCAGATATCAGGATCCTGAAAATTTTTATATTGTAATATCCCGTCAATGGTGATAAACTTAAAAAAAAGACCTAAAGGGTGAAAAATATGAATTATTTATATAATGATATAAAATTATGCGCAACTATAGTTTCCGACACACATATTGACGAAAAGAATCCCACAAAATGGTTTCCCATGATGCTTCTTAAGCGTGCGCTTAAGGGCGCAAAGCTCAGCAGATCAGACGCTTTTATCACCGTAGGAGATACAACATCAAGAGGCAGCAGAGCCAACTGGGACATGACAAGAGAGTGCTTCAGAAAATATCCTGATGCCGCAAAAAAAATAATTCTTACAATAGGAAACCACGACGGCTGGAATGATGACGGCTTTGACAGTGCAATAAAAGAATATTATTCGGCATATAAGGATATATGCTCAAGAAACATAAGTACACCGTATTTCTCAGAAATCATAAACGGATATTATTTCATATGCATAGGAACTGATGCTGACAGCGGCTGCGAAGCTGAAATAAGCGATACTCAGATGAAGTGGTTTTCAGAAGAAATGGAAAAGGCAGGAAAAACCGATAAGCCTGTGTTTGTTTTCTGTCATCAGAGCCTGAATCAGCGTCACGGTCTTCCCAGAACATGGGACAGACATGAAATTCCCGACAGAGATCCTCTTGACGGAGGAATCGGTGCAAGAAGCGATGAGGTTGCTTCTGTTCTGAAAAAATATAAAAATGTATTCTATTTCAGCGGTCACTCTCATATGGGGCTTTGCGGTGAGGATATGACCGCAAAGGAAGGCTATGCAAGCTTTGAGGAGGAAGACGGCGTAACACTTATAAATCTTCCCAGTCTCGCCTGCGGCAATCATCACGGTGAATATATAAAAACCGGAGTAGGCATTCAGCTTGAAATCTATGAAGACAAGGTGGTTCTTCGTCCGAAAAATTATTTTTCAGGGAAATGGATAACAGGCATCAATATCAGGAATAAAAAGCCTTATTACGAAAAGCTGCTCTGATAATTATAATTTCTGAACTTTTTATCCCTTCACCCGGCACCTTTTTCCGTATCCTTCATATTATGAAGTGGAAGGTACGAAAGGGGGTCATCGGAATGCTCTTCGGTAACGGATGCAACAGCTATTGGATACTTTTCATCATTCTCATTCTCGTACTTACAGGCGACAACGGATGCTGCAATCAGAACAACAACTGCGGCTGTAATCAGAACAACTGCGGCTGCGGCTGCAACTGAATGAACTAATCAGATATTTCACGGTATAGCAGTATGCAGCTGATTGTCTCTCCCTCATAAAACAACAAACTTCCGCCGGGATATCCCTGTCATGCCTGCTTTTTCCGGGGAAACTGATAAAGTAAAAAAATCGGATTTACCGTAATTGCTTCGGTAAATCCGTTATCTTTTTTATTCATCTGTAATAAATAAGCTTTTATTAAGCCGGCTGTACGTACATAAAAGCAGGAAACGCTGCGCTTTTATTCAGTCATCAGATGCTCTCTGTTTGCAGAGAACATAACAGCTCTTCTTACACCTCTTGTAAGGATTGTGGTTATAAGTCCTGCCATGTCCTTGGGAGACAGACGATTTTCCGTATTGAGCCATCTCCAGATAATATTGGCAAGTCCCGCAGAAATGAACTGTGCACAATACATAGAAAGCTCTGAATTATTATCAGCTCCGATAAAGCTGCTTACATATCTGTTGAGCTTTTCGCCTATACCTATATTGCCCTTATCACTCAGAATAACAAGAAACAGCTCTCTGTTACGTTCAACATATGAGAGCATTTCAGCAATCAGAGTGCTGTTTGACACATTAAGCTCTCTGTTTTTTTTCACAATCACATTGATATCAGTAAGAATATCCTTTATGATATCGTCATAAAGCTCACTTATTGATTGATAATGATGATAGAAGGTGCTTCTGTTTATCTCTGCAGCTTCACACACCTTTTTTATACTGAGCTCATGTATGGATTTTTCGCGCATAAGAGAGACAAGAGTTTCCTTAAGTATTTTTTTTGTCATTTTCACACGGCGGTCGTCCGGATTAGGCATAATAACTGCTCCTTTTTTCGGATATGCGACTATTATACAACAGACATCAAAGAAATGCAACACTATGTTTATTAAATATCACAGTATATAGCAAAAAAAGAAAGTGCCTGCAGCTTATAATCAATCTGCAGGCGCTTTCCTTTTTCAGAAGACAAAACAACAAAAAAAGCTTATTTAAGTGTGGCAAGCATAACAGCTTTTATGGTGTGCATACGGTTTTCTGCTTCCTTGAATACAACAGATGCTTCGCTTTCAAAAACATCATTTGTAACTTCAAAGGCATCCATACCGAATTTTTCACCCATTTCTTTTCCGACCTTTGTTTTATGGTCGTGATAGGAAGGAAGACAATGCATAAAGATACAGTTTTCACCGGCAATTGCCATTTTTTCTGCATTTACCTGATAAGGAGTAAGCTCTTTTACTCTCTCTTCCCATACTTCAAGGGGTTCACCCATTGAAACCCATACATCGGTACATATAACATCAGCACCCTTGCATGCTTCTTCCGGAGATTCGGTAAAGCTGAGTGTGGCACCCGATTCCTTTGCGATTTCCATACACTTTGCAACCAATTCCTTATCGGGGAAATACTTTGCGGGTGCACAGGCCGTAAAATCAAGTCCCATCTTTGCACAGCCTATCATAAGGGAATTACCCATATTGTAGCGAGCATCTCCCATATAAACAAACTTTATGCCTCTGAGCTTTCCGAAATGCTCTCTTATTGTAAGAAGGTCGGCAAGAATCTGAGTGGGATGATATTCGTTTGTAAGTCCGTTCCATACGGGAACTGAAGAATACTCAGCAAGCTCTTCAACAATTTCCTGACCGAAGCCTCTGTATTCAATACCGTCAAAAATACCTGCAAGCACACGTGCGGTATCTGCAATGCTTTCCTTTTTACCTATCTGTGAACCCGAGGGATCAAGATAGGTTGTGCCCATACCGAGGTCATGTGCCGCAACCTCAAAGCTTGAACGGGTACGGGTGCTTGTTTTTTCAAATATAAGAGCTACATTCTTACCTCTTAATTCATCGTGAAGAATGCCTTTTTTCTTTTTATCTTTAAGCTCTGCAGACAAATCAAGCAGATATTCGATTTCGGCGGGAGTGAAATCGAGAAGTGTGAGAAAATCTCTTCCTTTAAGTGTCATAATTATACCTCGCAAGCTTTCTTTAATACAGCTACAGCCTTTTTAAGCTGTGCATCGGGAATATTAAGTGCAGGTAAAAGCCTTACCTTGGTTTTGGCTTTAAGAACAAGCACACCGTTTTCCATACATTCACTTATAACATCCGAAGCATTCTTTTCTGTTTCAATGCCTATCATAAGTCCCATACCGCTGACGCTTTTCACTCCGGGAGCGCCACTCAGTTCACTGAAAATATAGTCTGATTTTGCTTTTACGTCAGCAAGAAGTTTTTCGTCAATTCTGGAAATAATACTGAGTGCACCTGCACAGCAAACGGGATTTCCTCCGAAGGTGGAGCCGTGGTCGGACGCACCGAGAACAGCCTTCGTTTTTTCACCGAAAAGAGTGGCACCGAGAGGAAGACCTCCGCCAAGACCCTTTGCAGTGGATACGATATCGGGAGAAATGCCGTAATTCATATAACAATAAAACTCACCGCATCTGCCGTTTCCGCACTGAACCTCATCACAGATAAGAATAATATCCTCTTTTTCGCAGATACCGGCAATTGTTTCAACAAATGCCTTGTCGAGAGCGGCAACACCGCCTTCGCCCTGAACACATTCAATCATAATGGCAGCAACCTTGTTTTCAGCTGCCATTTTTACTATACCTTCACAGTCATTCACATCAGCATAAAGAAAACCTTCAGTAAGAGGCAGGAAATCCTTATGAAAAACATCCTGACCTGTTGCGGCAAGAGTTGTTATTGTTCTGCCGTGAAAGCTGTTTTTAAGGGTGATTATATTGAAATAATCCGCGCCCTTTTTCTCTGCAGCATATTTTCTCGCAGTCTTAATTGCACATTCGTTTGCTTCTGCACCTGAATTTGAGAAAAACACCTTTTTCATTCCTGTTTTTTCACAAAGCATCTGTGCAAGCTTTACTGCAGGGGATGTATAGTAGAGATTGGATGTATGCTGAAGAGTTGCTGCCTGTGCAGCTACAGCGTCTGCCCATTCATCGTCTGCGATACCGAAAGCGGTAACCGCAATCCCCGAGCCCAGATCAATATATTCCTTCCCGTTTTCATCATACACAAGAGAGCCCTTTCCTTTTACAAGCTCAAGGGGAAATCTTGCATATGTATTTGCAATATATTCTTTATCAAGTGCTTTTATATCACTCATATTTTTCACCTGCCGTAAACATTGTTCCCATACCTTCATTTGTAAGAGTTTCGATAAGAATGGAATGGGGAACTCTGCCGTCAATAATAAATACTTTTTTTACACCCCAGTTAAGTGCATCAATACAGCACTGTGTTTTGGGGATCATTCCGTCTTTTATTGTACCGTCTTCCATAAGTGCTTCCGCTTCAGCAATACTAAGCGAAGAAATAAGAGAAGACGGATCATTTTTATCCTTCATAATACCGCTGATATCCGTCATTGAAATAAGACTCTCGGCTTTAAGTGCACCTGCAATTTTTGCAGCAGCGGTATCCGCATTTATGTTATATATATTTCCGTTATTATCGCAGCCTACGGTTGAGATAATGGGAATGTAGCCTTTTTCAAGAGCATCCTCGATTATACCGGGATTAACATTGGTAATATCACCGACAAAGCCAAGCTTTTCGTTTCTTTTGACTGCCTCAATCATTGAGCCGTCAACACCGGAAAGACCGATTGCCTTGCCGCCCTTCTGCTCTATAAGTCCGACAAGTCCTTTATTGATTTTACCTGCAAGCACCATAAGAACTATCTGTGCAGTTTCTTCATCGGTTACTCTGAGTCCGTCAACAAAAAGAGTTTCCTTGCCTACCTTATTGAGCATTTCGGTGATTTCGGGACCGCCTCCGTGAACAAGAACGACCCTGACTCCGATAAGATTGAGAAGAACAATATCCCGCATCACGGAATCCTTGAGCTCGCCGTTTATCATAGCATTTCCGCCATACTTCACAACAAGAACCTTTCCGCGGTATTTAAGTATATAAGGCAGTGCCTCTACTATAACTTCGGCACGGCTTGCATTAGAAATATCCATTTTCATATCCCCTTATCAGGTTCTGTAGTCACCGTTTATCTTTACATAATCATAGGTTAAATCACAGCCCCAGGCAGTACTGTCAAAGCAGCCGTCGTTAAGACTTACATTAATTTCAATTTCTTTTTCAAGAAGAATCTCTTTTGCTTTTTCTTCGGAGAAATCAATTCCTGCGCCGTCTTTACAGACCTCAACAGTACCCTTGGCTGATGTAAATGCAACATCAATTTTTGTTACATCAACATCAGCACCCGAATAGCCTATTGCACAAAGAACTCTGCCCCAGTTGGCATCAGCGCCGAACATGGCTGCCTTTGTGAGAGAAGAGCAGATAACACTCTTTGCAACCGTTTTTGCAATTTCTTTGGTTTTTGCTCCGCTTACTTTACATTCAAGAAGCTTTGTTGCGCCCTCACCGTCACCTGCAATGCATCTGCAAAGATATACGGTCACGGTATTGAGAGCCTGCATAAATGCGGTAAAATCCTCACCTTCTGCAGTTATTTCACTATTTCCTGCCATACCGTTTGCGAGAACACTTACCATATCATTGGTGGAGGTGTCACCGTCCACACTTACCATATTGAAGGTATCTGCAATATCATTCTTAAGGGCAATGGACAGCATTTCTGAGGAAATTGCGCAGTCGGTTGTAATAAAAACAAGCATTGTAGCCATATTGGGATGAATCATTCCCGAGCCCTTTGCAATACCGCCTATTGTACATGTTTTTCCGCCTGCGGTAAATTCCACAGCAATCTCCTTAAGTGCGGTATCCGTTGTCATAATGCCTTCTGCAGCCTCTTTGGAATTGTCACCAAGCGAAGAAACCAGTTCTTTCATACCTTTTTCTATAGGTGTTATATCAAGAGTCTGACCTATAACACCTGTGGAGGCAACAACAACATCCTTTTCGGAAATTCCAAGCTCTTGTGAAACAAGCTTACACATAGCCTCTGCCTTTTCAATGCCGTCAGCGTTACAGGTATTGGCATTACCTGAATTACAGATTACAGCCTGTGCTTTACCGTCGGCAATATTATTCTTTGTTACCGTAAGCGGTGCACCTTTTACAAGATTGGTTGTATATACCGCTGCGGTATTTGCCTTTACTTCACTGAAAATAAGAGCAAGATCTCTTTTTGTTTTGTTCTTTCTTATGCCGCAATGAATACCTGCAGCCTTAAAGCCTTTAGCAGCACATACGCCGCCTAAAACCGTTTTAATCATATTTTTCACTCCGTAAGACCGTATGAGAAATCTTTTCCCGATACGATATTCAAACATTCTATAGCAGCTCCAGAAGCACCTTTTCCGAGATTATCATAAACAGCTTCAAGAGTTATTCTTTCTTCATTACCGTAAACACTTACGGTCATTGTATCTTTTCCGGAGACTGAACCAGCAGAAAGGAAGCCTCCTTCATCAATGCTCTCTTTATAAGACATCATACCCCAATTGTATTTTTCGGAATATATATTCTTTATATCTTCGATTGTTCCGTTTATCTGAGAAGCAAAAAGAGGAATACTAACAAGCATACCCGAATAGAAGTCGGACACAACCGGCATAAAGGCAGGATAATTGCCGAGACCTGTTACAGCCTTCATTTCTTTAAGATGCTTATGCTGCTGCGAAAGACCGTAGATTCTGGGAGCATCCAGAAGAACATCTCTGCCGTCACTTTCATACTCCCCTATCATTTTCTTTCCTCCTCCCGAATATCCGGTGAGAGAAAAGCAGCTGAGCAGTGTATCGGGAGACAGAATTCCTTTTTCAATAAGAGGATATATAAGAGCAATAAAACCGCTGGCGTGACAGCCCGGCACTGCAATTCTTTTTGATGTCTTTATTTTTTCCAGATGCATTTCCGACAATTCCGGGAAGCCGTATGCCCAATCGGGATTTGTGCGATGGGCAGTTGAAGTATCTATTACAACAGTTTTGTCATTCTCAATAAAGCTGACTGCTTCTCTGGCAGCATCATCGGGAAGACACAAAAATGCTATATCTGCACTGTTTATAGCTTCTTTTCTGAAAAATGCGTCTTTTCTTTTTTCTTCGGAAAGAGTAATTACTTCAATATCTTCCCTTAAAGCAAGCCTTTCGTGAATCCGAAGTCCGGTCGTGCCTGCTGAGCCGTCAATGAATACCTTTTTCATTTTCCAAAAATTCCTTAACCTGAGATATCTGAGTTTTTACAGACTGAATTCCGGTGCCGCCTGCTGAAATTCTGAGATTCACGCAGTTTTCAAGATCAATTGCACCGAAAAGATCCGTATCAAATCTTTCATCAAATTCTTTATATTTTTCAAGAGGAATATCCTCAAGAATTGTATTGTTCTGAACACACCAGCCAACTATCTGACCTACTGTTTTATAAGCAGCTCTGAAAGGAAGTCCCTTACCTACGAGGTAATCGGCAAGATCAGTAGCATTTATAAAGCCGTTCTGTGCAGCCTTTTTCATATTTTCGGGAATGGGCTTCATTGTGTCGATCATAGGAATAAATATAGAAAGACACTTCTTGACAGTTTCAATGCTGTCAAACACAGCCTCCTTGTCCTCCTGCATATCCTTATTGTAAGCAAGCGGAATTCCCTTGAGGGTGGTGAGAAGTGCAAACAGATCGCCGTATACCCTGCCGGTTTTTCCTCTGACAAGCTCTGCCATATCGGGATTTTTCTTCTGAGGCATAATGCTTGAACCGGTGGTATAAGCATCATCAAGCTCTATAAACTTAAACTCCCAGCTTGACCAGAGAATGATTTCCTCTGAAAAACGGGAAAGATGCATCATGATTGTTGAAAACGCACTCATAAGCTCAACACAGTAGTCGCGGTCGGAAACCCCGTCGAGAGAGTTAAGCATAATCCCGTCAAAGCCCAATGCCTTTGCTGTCATCATTCTGTCGGTAGGATAGGTTGTGCCTGCAAGAGCACAGCATCCGAGCGGAGAATAATTCATACGGCTCAACGCATCTTTGACTCTCCCCACATCTCTTATAAACATCATGGCATACGCAAGAAGATGCTGACCGAAGGTTATGGGCTGTGCGCGCTGAAGATGAGTATATCCGGGCATTATTACTGCTGCATTTTCCTCTGCCTTTTTCACAATTGTTTCAATAATCGAATAAAGAAGAGTGATAAGCTCCTGTGATTCATCTCTGAGATAAAGACGAAGGTCGAGTGCAACCTGATCATTTCTGCTTCTTGCCGTATGAAGCTTCTTGCCGACATCTCCGATACGGGAGGTAAGCACTGCTTCAACAAACATATGAATATCTTCTGCATTTTCATCAATTGGAAGCGCGCCGCTTTCTATATCATCAAGAACAGTCTGCAAACCGTCTATGATCTGCAGACTTTCGTTTTCGGTGATAATATTGCAAGCGGCAAGCATAGCAGCGTGCTCCATAGAGCCGCGTATATCCTGTTTATACATTTTACAGTCGAAATGTATGGATGAATTAAAATCATCCGCCTCTTTATTAAGAGCTTTTTCGAATCTGCCTGCCCACATTTTTTCCATTATTATTCTCCCGTTTATTTAATGTTGTTCTTAGCCTTCATCTTTGCATAAACCTTTGTGGGAAGTCCGTAGAGGTTTATGAATCCTGCGGAGTCAGCCTGATTGTAAACATTATCTTCATCAAATGTTGCGATTTCGGGATCATAAAGTGAATAGGGTGAAGTAACACCTGCGTTTATCATATTACCCTTGTAGAGCTTAAGAGTTACGTCGCCGGTAACTGTTTTCTGAGTTGTTTTTACAAAGCTGAGGATAGCTTCTGTAAGAGGAGTAAACCACTGAGCATTATAAACAAGCTCTGCAAGCTTCTGAGCTACAAGAGATTTGTAATGAGCTGTTTCCTTATCAAGAGTGATGCTTTCGAGAACCTCGTGAGCTTTGTAGATGATAGCTCCGCCGGGAGTTTCATATACACCGCGGCATTTCATACCTACGAGTCTGTTTTCCACGATGTCGAGAAGACCGATACCGTTTGCACCGCCAAGCTCATTGAGCTTTGCTACGAGGGAAACAGAATCCATTTCCACTCCGTCAACAGAAGTAGGAACACCCTGCTCAAAATGAAGCTTCACATAAGTGGGCTTATCGGGTGCCATTTCAGGAGAAACGCCCATTTCAAGGAAGCCGGGCTTGTTGTATAAGGGCTCATTTGCAGGATCTTCAAGATCAAGTCCTTCATGAGAAAGATGCCAGAGATTCTTATCCTTGGAATAGTTTGTTTCACGGTTTATCTTAAGAGGAACATTGTGTGCCTCTGCATATTCGATTTCTTCTTCACGGCTCTTTATAGTCCACTCTCTCCAGGGAGCAATAATGGGCATATCAGGAGCAAATGCCTTGATGGCAAGCTCAAATCTTACCTGGTCATTACCCTTACCTGTGCAGCCGTGACAAATTGCATCTGCACCTTCTTTAAGAGCTATCTCAGCAATTCTCTTTGCAATGGGAGGACGTGCAAATGCTGTGCCGAGAAGATAATCTTCGTATTTTGCGCCTGCCTGAACACAGGGAAAAACATAATCTTCAATAAATTCTTTTGTGAGGTCTTCTACGTAAAGCTTTGATGCGCCTGTTTTAAGAGCCTTTTCTTCAAGACCTTCAAGCTCATCAGCCTGACCTACATTACCTGATACTGCGATAACCTCACAGTTGTTATAATTTTCTTTAAGCCAGGGGATAATGATAGAAGTATCAAGTCCGCCTGAATATGCAAGAACTACCTTTTTGATTTTTGACTTATCCATTGTATATTCCTCCGAAACAGAATTAATATTCATTTGATGTGCATAACTATACATCATTATTAATATTTTGTCAAGCATATGAAAAAACTTTTTTATTTTATGTTTGTTTGCACAATTTCCTGAATTTCAGCCTGATTTTTATATAAAAATCATACAAAAGCAAATCAAACCGCACTTGCATAAAATAGTGTATATATACATTTTTTATGCATAAATATTCCTGAATTATTTTTAATTTCCCTATGGAAATTACAACATATATATGTTAAAATAATAATAATAACCATATAAAGGAGATATTATTATGTGCGAAAATTGCTGTAACAGCGATCTTGGTCTTATTCAAGACATTCTCAAGAATGCACCTCTAAACGGTGATAATCTGATAACTGTTCTGCAGAAGGCTCAGGATATATACGGATACCTTCCCGTTGATGTATTATATGAGATTGCAGAAAAAACAGGAAATTCACCTGCTAAAGTAATGGGTGTGGCTACTTTTTATACACAGTTCAGGCTAAAAAAGGTGGGAAAATATCTCATTCTTCTGTGCAAAGGCACAGCCTGCCATGTAAACGGCGCAGACAGCATAGAAAAAACCATTTGCGAAGAACTGGGAATCAAAGACGGTGACACAACAGATGACGGCTTGTTTTCTCTTAAAACAGTGGCATGTCTCGGTTGCTGCAGTCTCTCCCCTGTTATGATGATTAATGAAGAAACCTACGGCTCTCTCACTCCCGGAAAAACAGTTGAGATATTAAGAGAAATAAAAGCGAGGGAACTTAAATGAGAATTGTAATCGGAGAAGGCTCCTGCGGAATTGCGGCAGGTGCGGGAAAGGTACATAAGGCGCTTGCAGATGCCCTTACAGGCAGTGATATAAAAATAGACATTGCCGGATGTATAGGCATGTGCTTTCTTGAACCCATAATTGATATTTATGACGGAAAAACTCTGCTGAAAAGACTTGTAAGAGTCAAAGAAAGCGATGCTGAGAAAATTGCAGCGCTCTTAAAGGCAGAAGACTTCAGCGGTCTTCCCGAATTTGAAATCAGCAAGGATGACAGCAGCTTTCTTGAAAAGCAGACACGAATTGCTCTGAGAAGATGCGGTCTTATTGACCCCGAAAGCATAGATGCTTATCTTGAAGACGGCGGCTATAATGCACTCAGAAAGGCACTCACACAGATGAGCCCGGAGGAGGTTATTGAAGAAATAAAAATTTCAGGCCTTGCCGGCAGAGGCGGTGCGGGCTTCCCCACCTGGTTCAAATGGAATGCTGCAAGAAAGTCTCAGGGAACAGAAAAATATCTTATCTGTAATGCAGACGAAGGCGATCCCGGAGCATTTATGGACAGAGCTGTTATTGAAAGCGACCCTCATGCTCTTATTGAAGGAATGCTCATCGGTGCATATGCAATAGGCGCATCCAATGCTTATGTTTATGTACGTGCAGAATATCCTCTGGCAATAGTAAGACTTCAGAAGGCTATTAATGAAGCCACTGAAAAAGGATACCTTGGAAATAATATTCTCGGCACATCATTTTCCTGTTTTCTCAAGATAAAGGCCGGTGCGGGCGCATTTGTCTGCGGTGAGGAAACCGCACTGATCGAATCTCTTGAAGGAAAGCGCGGTATGCCGAGACTCAAACCTCCCTTCCCTGCAGAAAAGGGTTATGAGAATAAACCGTCAAATATAAATAATGTTGAAACCTTTGCAAATGTAAGCTGGATAATTGAAAACGGCGGCACTGCATTTTCTGCAATGGGAACAGAAAACAGTAAGGGAACAAAGGTATTTGCACTTACAGGAAAAATAAAAAGAGGCGGTCTGGTGGAAATTCCCATGGGACTTACACTGAGAGACGTTATCTATGACATAGGCGGCGGTATCCGTGACGATAAAGAATTCAAGGCAGTTCAGCTGGGCGGACCCTCCGGCGGATGCATTCCCAAGGAGCTTCTTGATACTGTAATCGACTATAAGGCACTTAGTGCCACAGGTGCAATTATGGGTTCGGGCGGTATGGTTGTTATGGATGAAGGAACTTGTATGGTAAATATGGCACGTTTCTTCCTTGACTTCACAACGAAGGAATCCTGCGGAAAATGTGTACATTGCCGTATCGGAACAAAGAGGATGTTTGAAATTCTCACACGTATCACGGAAGGCAATGGAAAAGAAGGCGACATCGAGCTTCTTACCGAGCTTTGCGAAGGAATCCGTTCAGGGGCACTTTGCGGTCTCGGTCAGACAGCACCAAACCCCGTGCTTACCACAATCAAATATTTCAGAAACGAATATGAAGCACATATCAGCGAAAAGAAATGCCCCGCCGGCGAATGTGCTGCATTGAGAACTTATCATATTGATGAAGAAAAATGCCGCGGCTGTACTCTTTGCGCAAAGAAATGTCCCGTAAATGCAATAAGCGGCAGTGTAAAAGCTGCACACATAATAGATACAGAAAAATGCATCAAGTGCGGACAGTGTAAGGACGTCTGCAAATTCGGTGCAGTAGAAGTAAAGTGAGGAGGGAAAAAAATGTCTGATGTTATCACTCTTACAATTGACGGAAAAACAATAACTGCCGATAATGGCGATACCATACTTACCGCGGCAGAAAAAAACGGCATTGAGATCCCGAATCTCTGCTATCTCAAGGAAATGTCCCCCTACGGTGCATGCGGAATGTGCGTGGTGGAATTGGAAGGAAGTCCAAAGCTTTTAAGAGCCTGTTCTGCAAAGGTAAGCGAAGGGATGGTAATAAACACAAAGGGAGAAAAAGCATTAAAGGCAAGAAAAATTGCCCTTGAGCTTATAATGGGCGACCATCAGGGGGATTGCATAGGTCCCTGCTCGATTAACTGTCCCGCACACACAGATTGTCAGAAATATGTTAAAGAAATCTCTGAAGGCAGATATGATGACGCGGTAAAAACCATAAAAGAGGTTATTTCTCTTCCTGCTTCAATCGGAAGAGTATGCCCCCATCCCTGCGAAACCGCCTGCAGAAGACAGCACGTAGAAGAGCCGATTTCCATAGCATACTTAAAAGCCTTTGCCGCAGATAAGGTACTTGAAAGCGGAAAGCATATTCTTCCCGAAAAGAAGGCCGAAACCGGAAAAAGCGTCGGTATTATCGGCGGCGGACCTGCAGGTCTTTCAGCTGCATTCAGACTTGCCTCAGGCGGCCACAAGGTTACCGTATATGATAAAATGCCGAAGATGGGCGGTATGCTTCGCTACGGAATCCCCGAATACAGACTTCCAAAGGCAGTGCTTGACGCAGAAATTGCAGAAATCGAAAGTCTCGGAATTGAGATGATAAATAACTGCACCATAGGAAAAGATATTACCCTTGCCGATATAAGAGAAAAGCACGACGCTGTTCTGGTTGCAAACGGTGCATGGCAAAGCAGCTCAATCCGTTGCAAGGGCGAAGAACTTCAGGGTGTATTCGGCGGAATCGATTTCCTTCGCTCAGCTTCTCTCGGAGAAAAGCCCGAAATCGGAAAAAGAACTGCAATTGTCGGCGGCGGCAACACAGCAATGGATGCTTGCAGAACAGCAGTAAGACTGGGTGCTGAAGAGGTAAGCATCATCTACAGAAGAACAAGAGATGAAATGCCTGCCGAGGATATCGAAATTGAGGAAGCAATGGAAGAGGGCGTAACTTTCCGCTTCCTTACAAATCCTGATGAGATTATCGGTGAAAACGGAAAAGTAAAGGCTGTAAGACTCCAGGTGATGAAGCTCGGCGAACCCGATGAAAGAGGCAGACGCTCACCCGTTCCCGTCGAAGGTGAATTTATCAATCTTGAGCTTGATTCAATAATCATTGCAGCAGGTCAGAAAAACGACCCCGAAGGCTTCGAAGAGCTTAATACAACAAAGAGAGGCACTATCCTCTGCGACGAAAGAACATATCTTACTTCCCTGCCCGGAGTTTTTGCGGCAGGTGACACAACAAATGACGGTGCTTCCATTGCAATCAAGGCTATTGCAGAAGCAAATGAGGCGGCAAAATATATTGATGCTTATCTTGACGGAATTGAAATTCCTTACAAAAAGCCTGTATTATCCGAAAAAGAAATAACTGAGGATATGTTCACTGAATATGAAAAGCATCCCAGAATAAAAATGCCTCAGCGTGCACCCGAAGACAGAAGAAATGATTTTACCGAAATAAACCTCGGCCTCTGCGAAGCTGAAGCCATTGAAGAAGCAAAGCGCTGCCTTGCCTGCGGATGTCACGACTACGGTCATTGCAAGCTTATAAAATATGCAGATGAATACTGCACCGATTGTAAGCGTCTTTCAGGTGCATATCACGAGGGCTTCAAGGAAACCCGCCTTGAGGTTATTGAAAGAGACCAGAACAAATGCATACTCTGCGGACTTTGCGTAAGAGCCTGTGAAGAGCTTGCAGGAAAAGGAATTCTCGGTCTTGTCGGCAGAGGCTTTGACACAGTAATAAAGCCTGAATTCAGAAATATTGACGTAAAAGCTATTTGTATCAATTGCAACAAATGTGCGGATGTATGTCCCACAGGTGCTTTAAAAAAATTAGTATAACACGGAGGGAACAATAATGTTTTGTAAACAATGCGGAACAAATCTTCCTGATAATGCAGCTTTCTGTAATAATTGCGGCACTCCCGTAAGCTCTGCGCCTGCCGCAGCTTCTGAAAAAACTTCTCCCGACAGCACAGCAGCATATGATCCGTTTATTCAGGGCGGCTATGAAAATCCCTATGAGACTCCCGCTGTCACCCCTTCATCTGAAAAAGGAAACAAAAAAACAGGACTTATTATTGCAATAGTTGCAATTGCAGTGGTTCTGATAATCGGCATAACGGTTCTTCTTACCATTATGTTAGGCTCAGAGGATTCTCCCTTAAAAAAGGGCAAAAGTGAGGATGAAACAACCACCTCACAGTCTGCCGAAGTAGACAAGCCCGAGCTTCTCAGCGATCCTATCAGCTATTTCATTCAGCAGCCCGACGGATATTATAAGGTTACTACAGATCCGAATGTAGACTTCTATATTTATCCCGAATACGGTTCATCAGATCACTATCCCACAAGATTTGCGGGGAATGAGCTGATATTCGTATACGGTACATATGAAGGCTGGGCATGCTTTGAGTATGAGGACAGCGCAAAAGGCTATGCATGGTGCAAAACAGCAAGCATTTATAAAACCGACGAAACACCCACTCAGCCTGAGCCCGAAACCGTGTATGTTTATACAACTCCCCAACAGCCCTCAGCTTCTCCTGTTTATACAGGCTCTTATTACCGTGTAAGAGGAACCGGTTCTGACGGTCTTAATCTCAGAGAGTCCCCCAACACCTCCGCATATGTATATGTTGTTTTGCAGGAAAGCGAGCTTGTATATGTTCATCAGACCAACGGTACCTGGTCATATGTATCCACAGTTGACCACAGAACAGGAAATTCTTACTCCGGCTGGTGCGCAAATCAGTATCTGTCATACGCATACTGATACACCAGAATGTTTACCGCAAACAATACAGCTCATAAAAACAATACAGCTCATAAATTGGTATTTATATGAAGGATTATATCAACAACACCCTGTCCCCTCTTCTTCAGGGGGACGGGGGATATATTGAATATATTGAAGAAAATAATAATAACATCAGAGTTCTTGCGCGCGGGGAGTGTTCCAAGTGCGCAAAGCTTGATTTATGCCTCAGATGGTGCGAAAGCAGAATACAGACGGATTTGAACCGCAGTGTTACTCTTTCTGCAACAAGACAAAAACCCTTTTTCTGGGATAAGTGAGGTAAAATATGGCACATATAAAAGTTATACGACGTTCCATGCGCCCTGAGGAATACATTGAGCTTCGCTACGGCTGGCTTAAAAGATGTATTTACGGCAGAATGTATGAGCTTGGTCCTGTTTATAAAAAGGAAGCTCATCAGATAAGCGAAAATGAATATGAATTCTATGACGAAGAATTTGTTCAGCTTCGCAACGGTGACATTTATTTTTCTCCCGACGGAAGCGTATTTCTCAGATGCGAATGTGATGTTCCCGAAGAACTGAAAAATAAAAACTATTATTTTTACTTCAAAACCGCAAGTGAAATGATAGTTAAAATCAACGGCTCATATGCAGGCGGTGTTGATCCTAACCGAGAAAGAATACCTGCAGCCTCTTTTGTAAGCGGAGACAGGATACTTATTGAAGCTGAAGGCTTTAACCGTTCAAAGCCTGATGACGAAAGAAATCCCGAAACTCTTGCGAGACGCGGCTGCCGTCAGGAATTCACGGGACTGTATCTTACCACGGTAAACGAAAATATTCAGAATCTATGCTATGATCTTGAAATATTCTCTGATATTATTTCAAGCGGTCAGTTTGATGAAGAATATGTAAAAACAGTTATATCAAAGCTTGATAAAGCTCTTAATCTCATTGACTATGATAATATCACCGAAGAAGATGCCGGCAGGGCTATAGATTATATAGAAGAGAATATATATTCCGATAAAACCTTCCGCACCTCCGGAAAGGTTGCACTTGTGGGACATTCGCACCTTGATATTGCTTATTACTGGAGAAGGATTCACGCAGTTCAGAAAAACCTCAGAACAGTTCTTATCCAGATGCGTCTTATGGACAAATACCCTGAATTCAGATATGCACACACTCAGGCATATACCTATGAAACAGTTGAAAAATATTATCCGGAAATATTTGAAGAATTAAAAAACAAGATAAAAAACGGACAGTTTGAAATTGTCGGCGCTATGTATGTTGAACCCGACTGCAATGTTCCTTCCGCAGAAAGTCTTATCCGTCAGTGCCTTTACGGACAGCACTATTTCAGGGAAAAATTCGGAATTACTGTGGATTCTTGCTTTCTTCCCGATGTTTTCGGTAACAGCTGGATATTACCGCAGATTCTGAAAAAAAGCGGAGTAGATTTCTTTATATCAAACAAAATGAGCACCTGGAACGACACAAACCGCTTCCCTCACAATAACTTCATTTGGAGAGGTATTGACGGCAGCGAGGTTTATGCTTCAGTTCCGCCTACACATTTTATCACCTGGAATGAGCCCTCACAGGTTATTGAAAACTGGGAGGCTTTTCAGGATAAGCATACAGACACGGAAACTCTTTCTATGTTCGGCTACGGCGACGGCGGCTCGGGTGCAACGGAAGAAATGATTGAGCTTATGCACCGCTTCAATAAGCTTTCAGTAATGCCTGAAACCCGTCACACCACAGTGAAGGATTTTCTTCACAGCAATTTTAATTCAGAACACAGCTTCGATGTATGGGACGGAGAATTGTATCTTGAAATGCACAGAGGTACATTCACTACCAAGTCTGACATCAAGAAATATAACCGCTATCTTGAAAACAGATTCCGTCTGGCAGAGCTTCTGTCTGTTATCAGAGCAAAAAACGGCTCGGAATATCCCGCTGAAAAACTGAGAGAGCTTTATAAAAAATTCCTTGTAAATCAGTTCCACGATATCTTGCCCGGCAGCCATATCACTCCTGTTTTCAGAGATTGCATGAAGGATTATTATGAGATTGAGGCTGCACTCGACAGTATTATCGGCTCGGGAAGTGTACTTTTCAATCCCCTTAATATCAAAAGAGATACGGTTGAATTCATTGAAGATAAAAACGGCTTATTTACAAGAGAAGGAAAAACGGGAAGCTACTGCAAAACAAGTTTTAATGCTCTTTCTGACGGCGTTTATAATTCTCCCGAAAATGATACATCCTGGATAGAAACAGACGGTTTTAATGCTCAAACACCCGTGTATTCAATCAGCTTCAATCCCGACGGAAGCTTCAGCTCCCTTTATGACAAAGAGCTTCAGAGGGAGTGGACAGACGGTGATTTCAACAAGCTTAAAATTTACGATGACCGTCCCGGCAATTATGATGCGTGGGACATCCTTCCCGATTATAAAGACAAGGAGCTCAAGCTTTCCATATCATCTGAACTGCATTTTGTAAAAGCAGACAGTGAATGTGCTGAATTTTCCGTAACCCAGGATACCCAAAAAAGCACCTGGGAAAGAAAAATACGCTTCTTTAAATCTTCGCGTAAAATTGAGGTTGAAAACATTGTCAGCTGGCACGAAAGCCATAAGCTGATGAAAGCCGCATTTAACTGTAATATTCTCACCCGTGAGGTTACCTGCGATACATCTGCAGGCTTTATAAAACGCGAAATGCACAAAAACACCTCCTGGCAGCAAGCCCGCTTTGAATGCTGCCACCATAAGTGGTTTGATATATCCGAAACTGACGGCGGCATTTCAGTTATAAACGACTGTAAATACGGTGTGGGAGTATCCGAAAAGGAAATTACCCTATCTCTTCTCAGAGCAACCGAAAGACCCGACCCGCTGTCGGATCTGGGTGAACATAATTTCACTTACGTTATTCTCCCCCACGGCGAAATGTCATACGGTGAAATCAACAATGAGGCTCTTATCTTCAACAATCCCCTTGTAAAAACAGAAAAGCTCCCCATTCCCGAAGAATGGAAGGCTGACGGCAAGCTTATTCTTCAGAGTGCAAAAAAATCCGAAAACGGCAATATGACCGTTCTCAGATTCGTCGAAACAAGAGGCGCAAGAGGAAAAATCAACTTCCCCAAAAAGGTAAAAATTCTCAATATGCTTGAAGATATTGAAAATGAAACAGATACTGTTGAATATAAGCCATTTGAAATTATTACAATCGGACTATGAAAAAAGCTCCCGAAGAGAATTGTTCTTCGGGAGCTTTTAAGTTTATCATTGTTATCTGAATAATGCTTTAATAGCTGCAAATATCATCTTGAACCATGCAACAAACTTTGTCATATCGTCTGTTGTTCTGGAATAAGCCTGATATCTGTAAAGAGCTTCTTCGTCGTCACCGTAAACATCGAAATAGCCTAATGTATATGTTTCGTAGTCTTCGGGAGCGTTTTCATCAAGAACAAATACACGGGAGCCTACAGTTTCGTCATTATATGAACTGAAGCCTACACCGGGAGTGTTGATGATGTCAATTCCCTGATAAGGTACAATAAAATCATTTACGTGATCGTGGCCTGATACTGTGGCGAGAACATCACCCTGCTGAAGGAAAGCCTGGAACTGTCCGTTGGAATAGTTAGGAGGACAAGGACCTTCGTGAATAACACCTACAGAGCCTTCGGGAAGAGTGAGATATTTTTCTCTTGCATATATAGAATTGGGAGTGCCTTCTTCACATTCAACAAGAGCATCATAGATATCGGGAACTATAATATGCTGGAAGTTAATTGAAGGAACAGCCTTACCGCCGTTCTGAGCCTTGAGAGCTTCAGATGTTTCAACATACCACTGGATCTGTTCCTTTGTAGTACAAGCATAACCGCCAAGGTCATTTTCTGAATTATATGTACCTGAGTCTGTCATCCAGATATTAAAAGCGATTCTTTCACCGTCAGAGGACATAATGGGAAGATTATATGTGCCGACGCCGGGAAGGGAGTCACCTTCATTATAGCCTACAAAGCAGTCATAGGATTCATAAACTGACATCTGGAAATCCTTGTCTGCAAGTGCGCTTTCATCATCGTGATTGCCGAAAACAGCAGCTGTGGGGATGCCTGCTTTTTCAAATATGCTCATAAACTCATTAATAGCAGCACGGGTGATAACCTTTGTTGTGGTGCTGCCGCCGGAGATATTGTCGCCTGTAAGCACGATAAGATCAGGCTGAACCATATCAACAGTGTCCTTAAGAAGCTTCTTTGTGATAGTCATAAGAGGATAACCGTCCTGAATATCAGCAAACTGAAGGATGGTGAATTTTCCGTCATCACCGAACTGAAGTGCAGTATCGGTATCCGCAGCGGAAGCTAAAAGAGATGCACAGGAAAGCATCATAAGAACGCTTAATACAATGGATAAAATTTTCTTTGTTTTGTTCATTTTATTGCCTCTTCTTTCTGTAAATTCCCGTTATACACGGGTTAAGCAAAGATATATTAACATAAATAATTTTTTTTTTCAATTATTAATTGAAATTTTTGTAAAAAAAGAATATTATAAAATAAATATAAAAAAACGGGAGGCAATACAATGAAGAATATCGTGAACATAATAAACTTTGTAAGGCAATGCGAACCCCGTCTTAAGGATGACAGCTTCCTTTTTTTCACAACAAAAGAAGAGCTTGATTTATGTAAAAAGTATAACTTTCCTTCAACTGTATTATTGCAATATGACGCTCTTATTGATAACAGATATACAGAGCTTATTAAAGAATATGATGTTGAAATCGGCCTATGGTTTGAGGTTGTTGAGCCTCTTTGCATAGCTGCGGGAATACCCTGGAGAGGAAGATTTCCCTGGGACTGGCACAACGATGTGGGCTTTCTTATTGGCTACACTCCCGAAGAAAGAGAAAAGCTCATTGATGAAGCCTTTTGCAGATTCAGGGAAGTTTTCGGATATTTCCCCGCCTCCTGCGGCAGCTGGCATATAGATGCATATTCACTGAACTATATGTACGATAAATACGGTATTACTGCCTCTTGTAACTGCAAGGAGCAATACGGTACGGACGGATATACTCTTTGGGGCGGTATATATTCAGGTGCATATTATCCTTCAAAAAATAATATGCTCTGCCCTGCATCAACGAAGGAAAATCAGATAAATGTTCCCGTTTTCAGAATGCTTGGTGCTGACCCCATATACCAATATGATATGAATATAGGTGAAGAAAATGCCTGTCAGCAGGTAACCTCACTTGAACCCGTATACGGAAATTCAGGCTGTAATGAAAACTGGATAAAAAACTATCTCAGAGAAAACTTTAACAATAAAGGCATTTCCCTCTCATATGCCCAGACAGGTCAGGAGAACTCTATGGGCTGGGAAGATATTTCAAAAGGTCTGCCTATGCAGTTTGAACTTCTCAGCAATATGCAAAAAGAAGGCAGAATTGAAATTCAAACACTGAAAGACAGCGGAGAATGGTTTAAAGAAACATTTTCCGAGACACCGCCGCAGGCACAGATGTTTGATACGGATACAAAAGGCGGCAGCAAAAAGACTCTCTGGTATAACTGCAAGAATTACAGACTCAATATTTTATATGAAAACGGCAGAATATATATAAGGGACTTATATCTGTTCAATGAAAATTTCAGAGAAAAATATCTCAGCTGCAGAGAAGATAGTCACAACTGCTCATATTTTGCGCTGCCTGTTACGGACGGATTCCGATTCAGTGACAAAAAAACACGTGCCGGTATATACTTTTTCCGCCACGACCACGAGCTTGAATTTTCAGCTCCCTGGAGAACATTCCAAAACGGAACAACTGCAAATATATATCTGGGAGAGTCACTTAAAATCACTGCAGACGAAAAAAGCATTTATATCAGATGCAATGAACCGAGCTGGTATATGTGTGCAGTCAACTCATCTGATGCTGATTTGCCCTATGCTGAAATTTCCGGCAAAACGCTTAAAATGAAGTTTTCGCTCCCGGGCGAACCCGAATTCGGATATGAAATCAATCTGTCAAAGGGCTATTTCTCAAAGCAAAACAGCTCATTCATCATCTTCCCCGAAGACGGTGAAATAAAAATCGAATTATAACTAAACACCCGTCGGGAGAATTGATACGACCGACGGGTATTTTTTACTTTATAGGAAAATCCTCCCTATAAAGCAAGAAATTATTCTTTTATAAGTGAATACTGCTGAGTAATCAATATTTCAGCAAGCTTTTTCTCGGAGCTTATTCGTTCTTTTGAAATAATACCTGCATGACAAAGCACGTGAGGAAGATGAGCATCAGCACCTGACGTGGTGATAAAATGAGGATTATCAGAAAAAGCCGCCTCAGCCTGTAAATTCTCTTCTTCTGAATTACCGAAGTTATATACTTCAATACCGTGAATAAACTCAGAAGGAAATAAACCTACTTCCGAAACATAGCTGCGAACTCTGAACGGATGAGCCTGAACAATAATAACCCCCAGAGGTGAAAGTGTATTATACCACAATTCAAGTGAATTATTTTTTAATTCAGGGTGAACATACAGCATTTCAGGTGTAATTCCGTAACAAAGAATTTCCTGACCGTTGCCCATGTGCTCTTCTATACCGAAAAGTATATCAATTCCTAAAGGTGCAGCGAATTTTCTGCATTCAAGATAATCCTTCTCATAGCAGCTTACAAATTTCTTCCATGGAAAATCTCTGTCTATACCGCTGTTACCGTTAAAAAAATGATTTGTAACGGCTGCACCTGAATATCCGCCCTCATACAAAGAATGTACAAGGTCATATGGAGTGATTGCGCCGCATTTACTGCAGGGAGCGGTATGGCAATGCAGCTGATATCTGAACTCTCTCATAAAATCACCTTTTATAAATCAATGATAAAACGACATATAATGCGCCCGTCAATCTCAGGCTCATTTTCAAGAATTCCGCCGTTCTTAATAATAGTCTTTGCAGATGCTACATTAACTTTATCACATACCATCAGGACTTTGTCAAGACCTAATTTTCTGCATTCATCAAGGGCAAGTCCGACCATCAAGGTACCATAACCCTTTCGACGCTCTGACGGTCTGATGCCGTCACCTATGTGACCGATATTCATAAGCCTGTCATTAAGATAATGACGGATATTCACTGCACCGACAAAAATATTTCTCTCAGTATCGAGACAAAAAAAGGTTGAGTCGGGAACAAGCTGAGAAGTCTCCGACTTTACTTCAATAGACTGCGAATAATTATCATAATCATGATAATCAGCCTTACTGATTGCTCGGGGAATTATAACCGCTTCAGAAGCTGTCCACTCATCCATCATTTCACAAAGAAGCGGATAATTTTCAGCTGAAAGCCTGACAAGTTTTAACAATGTTATCACCTCTATAATAAATATAATAATCAGAATAAGGTGTTCCATCGTGACCGTAAAGAAATTCATCAGATAAACTGAAGCCGCTTTGAATTAGTGCATTGATCCGTTCTCCGGCAATTTCTACAGCTTTTGTACTGATAGAGGAACAAGAAAAATAGTCAAAAATATTATTTATAATTAAATCTAAAATACTTT
>JAZSNB010000125.1:0-13473 GCA_045536195.1 Acutalibacteraceae bacterium | reverse complement strand
ACCTGTAACAGAATAAAAAAGAGGCTGATTTGAGGATATTTATAAGCGATACAAACATATTTATTTTCGTGGCAAAACGGGACGCCGAGGGCGTCGTCCCCTACAGGATAAAGAGGCGGCAAAAACAAAATATTATGATTTTCTGATATCTGAAATTACATATTTTTTATTATTAACTATCTGTCACATCTGCACATATCATAATTTCTCCCTTATCTTCCGTGAGTCTGAATTTACGGGTATCGGGATTTTCATATATTTTTTCGGACAAAGGAATTTCCACGGAATTCACTATAAGCCGTCTGAGGTTTCTTGCACCGTAATTCTTATCATAGCCCTTTTCCCCGAGAACGGAATACACATTTTCATCAATCTCAAGAATTATCCCCTGTTTCACGGTACGCTCAGCAATTTCCTTTACCGTTTTTTTTGCTATGGCTCTGATATCATCCTTTGTAAGCCTGCCGAAAATCACGGTTTCATCAATACGGTTAAGAAATTCGGGAGGAAATACCCTTTTAAGCTCCTTTTCCACCGTATTTTTTATAAAGCTCCTCTCATTTTTCTCATTATTCTCATAAAACCCCAGGGCATTCATTTCCTCACCGATTATCCTTGCCCCGCAGTTTGAGGTCATAATGATAATGGTATTTCTGCAGTCCGCCTTCTTGCCGTCAGAGGATGTGAGAATTCCCTCTTCGAGCACGGGCAGAAGAAAACCGAAAACATCGGGATGCGCCTTTTCGATCTCATCAAGGAGAATCACGCTGTAGGGATTATTTCTTATACTTTTCACGAGAGAGCCGCCCTCTTCAAAGCCGACATAGCCCGGCGGTGAACCGATAAGCCTTGACAGGGAATGCTTTTCTCCGTACTGAGACATATCCACCCTGATAAGCGCATCCCGTCTGCCGTAAACAGCGGTGGCAAGAGCCTTTGCAAGAGCGGTTTTTCCCACTCCCGTAGGCCCCGAAAAAAGAAAAACACCCGTGGGACGGCAGGGGTCCTTCACACCTGCTCTCCCCCTTCTCACCGCAAGAGCCACCGCCCTTACGGCATCATCCTGACCTATAATTTCACGGGACAGCTCCTGTTCCAGATTTTTCAGCTTTTCACGGTCGTTTTCCTCTAATTTTCCCGCAGGAATTCCCGTCCAGGAGCTGACACAGAACGCAATATGAGAAAGCTTCACCTCGGGCAAAAGCTCACCCTTTTCTCTGAGAACCGATTTTTTCTCCTGAAGCTCTCCGAGAAGCCTCTTTTCCTTGTCCCTGAAGGCTGCCGCCTCTTCAAAATCCTGACGGTTGACCGCACGGATTTTATCCCTTGAAGCCTTTTCGGCATCCTTTTCCAGCTGAGAAATCTCGGGCGGACAGGATTTTTCACTGAGCTTCACCTGTGAACAGGCTTCATCCACAAGATCAATTGCCTTATCCGGCAGAAATCTGTCGGGAATATACCTCACGGAAAGCTCCACAGCCGCATTCAATGCCTCATCCGTAATTTTCACTCCGTGAAAAGCCTCATAAGACGGCTTCAGATGATAAAGGATCTTCAGACATTCATCCGCAGAGGGTTCATCTATCATCACCCTCTGAAAACGTCTTTCCAGAGCAGGATCCTTTTCGATATTTCTGCGGTACTCCTCGTTGGTTGTAGCTCCGATAAGCCGTATGGCACCTCTTGCAAGCACAGGCTTAAGTATATTTGCCGCATCAACAGCACCCTCGGCAGAGCCTGCACCTATAAGATTATGAATTTCATCTATAAAAAGAATGATATTTCCTGCATTCACAGCCTCGTTCACCGCATTTCTTATGCGTTCCTCAAAATCTCCCCGGTATTTTGCCCCTGCCACCATAGAAGTAAGCTCAAGCGAATACAGCTTCATATTCTTTATTTCATCAGGCACGTCTCCTGCGGCAATTTTATATGCGAGTCCCTCTGCCACCGCAGTTTTTCCCACACCGGGTTCACCCACGAGGCAGGGATTATTTTTCATTTTACGGCAGAGAATTCTTATCACTCTGTCTATCTCCTCATCTCTGCCCGTCACGGAGTCTATTTTGCCTCCCGCAGCTGCAGCGGTAAGATCATATCCGTATTTTTCAAGGTATGAGTTTTTAGCGGCAGAAGAAAATCTTTCCTTCTGTGTGCTTCTGCGCATATCCGTTTTTTCCTCTCCCAGAGTCTTTTTTATTTCTGCCGACAATACCCCGGGAGAAGCTCCGAGCCTTATGAGAAGCTTATTGGCAAAGCATCTGTCCTCTCTGAGCACAGCTGCAAGAAGATGCTCCGTGCCCGTAAGAGTCTGCCCCTCTGAGGCAGATATCGATGTAGCCGTGCGGATTATATGCACGGCTCTGGGAGTGATATCATTCTCGGTAAGACTTGTGGGCACACCGAGTCCGATACTGCTTCTCAGAGCATCATAAAACACACGGTAGTTAATTTTCCACGCGGAAAGAAGCACCGCCGCAACACCGGATGCATCCTTGAGAAGCCCCAATACAATATGCTCACTTCCGACATAAGTATGCCCCATATCCTCGGCACAGTTCACCGCATTATTGAGCGCAGTATTTGCCTTTTCGGAAAAGCCCGTAAACATAAACATAAAAACACCACCGTAAAGCTGCAGTAAAAAGAAAAGAAGCAGACATTTTCTTATGCCTGCTTTCATTATATGGTGTTTTGGATTTTTCTATTCAATGAATATCTTCTTTACGGTTTTTGCTCTGATTTCGTCCTTTTCGTTTGCGCTGAGCTTTCTGCCTGCAAGCACGTCGAGGGTGGCGGGCTGCATGCTTATAAAAAGATTATTTATCATATCGGCATCGGCATCTATAGCACCGTAGAGTGCGCCGAATCTCACACGGGATAAAAGCTCCATCATTTCGTCGGCGGTAAGAAGCACCGCATTTTTCAGAAGTCCTGCCGAGCGGTTTATTCTGTCACGTACATTTATATCCTTTATAAGCTCCTCTGCGGCACGGCGCTCCTTTGTGGCTATCTGAAGCACGGTGGATTTCAGATTTTCAATTGCCTGCTCTTCGCTTATTCCCATTGTTATATGATTGCTGATTCTGAAAATATCGCCCTTTACCGAGGCACCGTCACCGTAAGAGCCTCTTATCCTGAATCCCAGCTTTGAGGCGGTTATTGAAAATTTCGCCATTTCCCCGGTGATGGAAAGTGCGGGCAGATGCATCATAACGGAAACTCTCATACCTGTACCTGCATCGTGGGGACGCTGATTGAGGAAACCGAGCCTGCTGTCAAAGGCATATTTTATTCGGGACGACAGAATATTATCAATATTATCGGCTTTTTCATATGCCTTCATAAGATCCAGTCCGTCGCTGAAGCCCTGAATTCTTATATGATCCTTTTCTCCCAGCATTATGCTGATTTTTTCATCCTCGGAAAGTGCCAGCACACGGCTGTCTGAGCCTGAGGCAAACTCGGGACTGATAAGATGTCTTTCTGCAAGAGAAACTGCCTCATAGGGATAAATCCCCGTCATATCAATAAATCTCAGAGGCATTTTTTCCTCTGCAAGAATGCTGCATATCCTGAGATATACCTCACTTTTACGGACATTATTCATTCTTACGGGAAAAGGAAGTCCTGCTATATTTCGTGCAAGGCGTACTCTTGAAGACAGCACAACATCATTATATATACCGCTGCCGTGATTGATTTTTTCTTCCGCCATCAGCCGTTCACCTCTCCCGTAAGTCTTCTGATTTCATCCCTGAGCACTGCTGCAAGCTCAAAATTCTCTTCACGGATTGCCCTTGCCAGCTTCTCCTTAAGCTCTCCCAGAGCATCCTCCCTCCGGGCCTCTTCCTTAATTCCCGAAGGCACCTTTCCCTGATATTCTGCCCTGCCGTGAAGCTTTGCCATCACAGGACGAAGACGCCGTGAAAAAACACGGTAGCATTCGGGACAGCCGGGCATACCGGTGCGCATAATATCCTCAAAGGTAAAGCCGCAGGTTTCGCAGCGTATTGCCTTGGCATTTATTCTTGCCCCTGAAGACGAAAGCATACTTCCGGGGAGCTCTTCAAAGCCGGCAAATGCCGACACCGCATCGGAAACACCGAAGGCAGATGCACAGGAAGCACAAAGATGCACCTCTGCAGCTTCTCCGTTTATTATTCTTTTAAGATGCACATGTGCATCGCTTCTGTTACAATTCTGACAAAGCATTGTTTTTCACCTTAAAGCAAAGTAGTCGGGTTTATTATAAAATTTTTATCACCAATAGTCAAGTTTGTGTTTTTATTATATAATTAACAAAAAAAACATTATTACAGAACCAAAGTTTGGTATTGCGTATTAAGACATTTTGTGGTATAGTTTACGGTGGTAAAGATTTGAGTTTTGATTTTTAGTATAAGGAGACGCATGATGAAAATTAAATTTACGGAAACAATTCTCAGAGACGCAAATCAGTCACTTATTGCAACACGTATGCCCTTCTCGGAATTCGAGCCCATTCTCGAAACTCTTGACAAAGCAGGCTACTATTCCCTTGAATGCTGGGGCGGTGCAACATTTGACTCCTGCCTTCGTTACCTCAACGAAGATCCCTGGGAAAGACTCAGAAAAATCAGAAAGGCTTGTCCCAACACAAAGCTTCAGATGCTGCTTCGCGGTCAGAATCTTTTAGGCTACAAGCACTATCCCGATGACGTTGTAAGAATGTTCGTTAAAAAGAGCGTTGAAAACGGCATCAATGTCATAAGAATATTTGACGCACTCAACGACCTTCGCAATATAGAAGTTGCTGTTGATGAGGCTCTTAAAAACGGTGCTGAGGTTCAGGGCACGATCTGCTACACCTTAAGCCCCATCCACGATCTTGAAAGCTATGTCAAGACTGCAAAGGACCTCAAGGATATGGGCGTACAGTCCATCTGCATCAAGGATATGGCAGGTATTATGAGCCCCAAGGAAGCATACGACACAGTAAAGGCTATCAAGGATGCTACCGCAATGCCCGTTGTGCTTCACACTCATTCCACCACAGGTCTCGGCTTTATGACACTTCTCAAGGCAGTTGAAGCCGGCTGCGATGTTATCGACACTGCTATTTCCTGCTTCTCAGGCGGTACTGCACAGCCTGCAACAGAAACAATGGAATATGTTCTTCGTCAGTACGGCTACGAAACAGGTCTTGATCTCGGCTGTCTCAAGAAAATCAACGATTTCTTCAAGCCCTACAGAGCTTCCTGCCTCAAAGACGGTCTTCTCAATCCCGTTGTTATGGCAACAGACACAGATGCTCTCGGCTATCAGATCCCCGGCGGTATGCTTTCAAACCTTGTGGCACAGCTTACTGCTCAGGGCAAGCTGGACAAGCTTCAGGAGGTTCTTGAGGAAACTCCCAGAGTAAGAAAGGATATGGGTTATCCCCCCCTTGTTACTCCCATGAGCCAGATGGTTGGCGTTCAGGCTACATCAAACGTTCTCAACGGCAGATATAAAAATATCTCCAAGGAAGTTAAAAACTATGTAAAGGGTGAATACGGCAGAGCACCCGGTGAAGTAAGCGAAGAGCTCAAGAAGCTTGTTCTCGGCGACGAAAAGCCCATGGAATGCCGCTTCGCAGACACTCTCGAGCCCGCATTCGAGAAAACAAAGAAGGAGCTCGGCGACAAGGCTCACAGCGACGAGGATGTTCTTTCCTACATCGCATTCCCCCAGATTGCAGAAAAATTCTTTGATGCAAGAGAAGAACTTAAAAAGCGTACATTCTCCTACAGCATCATTTCTTGTAAGGAGGACTGATTATGCAGTATTTAGGCGTATTTGATGCAATTAATCCCGTCGGCAAAATAGATATCGGTCAGACTCTCTCCATAGCAGTTATCGGCTTTGCTATTGTTTTTGCCGTGCTGGGCTTCCTTGCCGCTTTCGTATACGGCATGGGTAAGGTTTTCGACAGCCTCCAGAAAAAGAAGGCTGCAGCGGTAGAAGAAGCACCCGCTCAGGCTCCCGTCGCTTCATCAAACGGCACTCCCCTTCCCGCAAATCAGTCTGCAGGCGATCTCACTCTCATTGACGTAACAGAAGAAGAAGCTGCAGTTATTATGGCTGTCACAAGCTCAAAGAGCGGAATTCCCCTTAACCGCCTTAAATTCAATTCCATCAAACATCTGGAGGATAACAAATAATGAAATACGTAGTTACTCTTAACGGAAAAAATTATGAAGTTGATGTTACAGAAACCGATGCAGTTATCACTTCTGTAGCTCCTGCTCAGGCACCCGTTGCCGCAGCACCCGTTGCAGCACCTGCAGCAGCTCCCGCTCAGGCACCCGCAGCTGCTCCCGCTGCTCCCTCAGCACCCACTGCAGCAGGCACACAGGTTACCGCTCCCATGCCCGGCAACATTCTTGCAGTAAACGTAAGTGCAGGACAGGCAGTAAAAGAAGGCGACGTTATGTTTATTCTTGAAGCTATGAAAATGGAAAACGAAATCGTTGCTCCCGTTTCAGGCACAGTAAAGCAGGTTCTCGTATCAAAAGGCTCTGTTGTAGAAACCGAAGCTTGCCTTGCTGTTCTTTAAGGAGGAATTCCCATGGAACTTATAACAGGAGTTCTTAAAGGCTTATGGGAAATGTCGGGCTTTTATGCCCTTGAATGGCAGAATCTTGTTATGCTTGCAGTTGCAGGTATTTTCCTTGTTCTCGCAATATGGAAAAAGTTTGAGCCTCTGCTTCTTGTTCCCATTGCCTTCGGTATGATTCTTGCAAACCTTCCCGGTGCAAATATGATGCTTGACACCACCGGCGGACTTCTCGGCGATATGTCGGGGGCAGCCGCAATAGAGGGTGCACACTGGTTTGATTCGGGTGTACTCAGAATTCTCTATGTGGGTGTAAAATCAAGTATCTTCCCCTGTCTTATATTTATGGGTGTAGGAGCTATGACCGACTTCGGACCGCTTCTTTCAAATCCCATAGCTCTTATTCTCGGAGCAGCCGCACAGCTCGGTATTTACTTTGCTTTCATTGTTGCAATACTTCTCGGCTTCACACCCGACGAGGCTGCTTCAATTGCAATTATCGGCGGTGCAGACGGCCCCACAGCAATATTCACGGCAAGTAAGCTTGCTTCTCACCTGTTGGCACCCATTGCCCTTGCCGCATATTCCTATATGGCACTTATTCCCATTATCCAGCCTCCCATAATGAAGCTTCTCACCACAGAAAAGGGACGCAAGGTAAAGATGACTCAGCTTCGTCAGGTTTCGAAGATTGAAAAAATCATCTTCCCCGTTGTGGTTCTCATTGTGGTTGCTCTCATTCTTCCCTCAGCAGCTCCCCTCTTAGGTATGCTGATGCTGGGTAATCTCTTCAAGGAATGCGGTGTTACCGACAGACTTTCCGACACAGCCCAGAATGCACTTATGAACTCAGTCACAATTCTTCTCGGCGTGTGCGTAGGCGCTACTGCAAACGGTATGGACTTCATTCAGCTCAAAACACTTATGATAGTAGGTCTCGGTCTTTGCGCATTCGTATTCTCCACCGCAGGCGGTGTGATTATAGGCGACATTCTCTATGTTGTCACAAAGGGCAAAATAAATCCCCTTATCGGTGCAGCAGGCGTTTCCGCAGTTCCCATGGCAGCACGTGTTGCTCAGAACGAAGGCAGAAAGTATAATCCTACAAACTTCCTTCTCATGCACGCTATGGGTCCCAACGTTGCAGGTGTTATAGGCTCTGCCGTTGCAGCAGGCTTCTTACTTGTTATGTTCCAGTAATATTAAAAACGGACACAGAATGATGTGCCCGTTTTTTTTTGTTGCTCGGTTTGATAAGCTTTCATATCCCCGTCAGGTCAAAATCGGGGGTATATTCTTCCTTTGCCGATGAAAGCTCCTGCAAAAAGCCGTTTTCTATTCCTGCAAGATACATATAGTCCACGGCACTTTCATATTCCTCCTCGGTAAGCCTTCTGTTGAGAGAAGGATATTCAAGCTTTTTTTTCGGCGGTGTATACTGGCTCATAAGAGAAAACAGCACACCCTCACCGAAATTCTCACTGACCTTATCTATTACATCATATGTATTTTCAAGGTACCCGGGCAGAACCAGGTGCCTTATTATTATGCCCCGCTGAAGCATATCCTCATCGTCAAAAACCGCATCCCCTGTCTGACGGTACATTTCCTTTATTGCAGGCAATGCCTTTTCAAAATAATCGGGAGCAAAAGACAGTGCGCGGGATATCCCGGAGCTTACATATTTAAGGTCGGGAAGATATATGTCAATAAGTCCGTCGAGGGTCTTGAGAGTATCCGTTTCTTCATAGGATGAGGTATTATACACCACGGGAACGGGAAGCCTTTCTTCACTCAGAGCCTTTGCAATAAGCGGTACAAAATGGGTGGGAGTAACAAGATTTATATTATCTGCTCCCTCATCAATCAGCTCATAAAATATCTCACGAAGCCTTTTTACGCTTATTTCCTTTCCCGCAAATCCTCTTGAAAGAGGCTCGTTCTGACAGAATATACATCCCATATTACAGCCCGAGAAAAACACGGCACCGCTGCCGCCGTAGCCTGAAATACAGGGCTCCTCCCAGAAGTGAAGTCCTGCTCTGCCTGCGGTTATTTCTGCACCTGCTCTGCAGAAGCCTTTGTGAATGCTTCTGTCAGCATTGCATTTTCTCGGACACAGATTACATTTTTCCATAATACAAAAATCCTGCTTTTTCATAGAAGCCGCAAAGCCTTTCCTCACAGAAAAGCACGGGAATCCTTTTTTTACGCAGACAAAAGGATACGGCACTTTTAAGGCAAAGAGAAGCCAGACCGCGGTTTCTGAATTCTTCTTTTGTAAAAACATCTCCTATAAGAGCATATTTTTCATTCATTGCCGTCACGGCAGCCGAGGCAACAGGCTTCTCATTATCATAGACACAAAAAACCCCTGAGAGTCCCTTATTCACGGCTCTGAGACGATTCACATACCGCCTTTCATCATCAAAGGAAAGCTCTTTTCCTCCGGAAATAAGACGGTAAAAATCAAGAAGCTTCTTTCCCCCAATGCTCACGGCACTGCTATCCTCTGAAAAGCTGCCGCCGTATACCATAACAGAGCCTTCCCCGAAAGAAAACAGCGGGGGGAAATTATCTCCCGTGATTTTTATATCCATATCCCCGTTATTGAAAACAAGCGCTCTTATATCACCGTTTTCGTCCCTTCCGCACCAGAATGTGCCGTCGGGAATGCCGTCATCAAGACAAAGAGTGCTGTATGCCTCACAGCCTCTTATATTATCTCTGCATAAAAACATAAGGTGCTCTTTTTCTTCATACAGCGGACGGGTAAAATTAAGCATTCTGTAAAGCCTCCGAAAGACTTCTCGCCAGTTTCAGGCATTCTTCTATATCGCTTTTCATAAGCATATTTGAAGCAGAGTGAATATATCTGCAGGGCGCACTTATCGCAGCAGCCTTCACACCGCCTGCACTCTTATGGATAATACCCGAATCATTGCCCCCTGCAACAGCTGTTTTCACCTGCACCTTAATGCCGTTTTTCTTTGCTGTTTCAAGAGTGAGCTTAAAAACATCCCTGTCATACACGGTAGAATTGTCCATAAAGGAAACCACTGCACCTTCTCCCTGCACACACACTCTTTTTTCACCGCTTATACCTGCAATATCAGCGGCTGTGGTGGCTTCAAGAACAACGGAATAATCGGGACATACCGAGTTTGCGGCACAGCCTGCACCTCTCAGTCCCACCTCCTCCTGAACGGTGAAAACAAAAACGGTGTCATACTCCACACCCTCTTCAATGAGCTTCAGCATTATGGCAACGCCCACTCTGTCGTCCAGTGCCTTTGACATAATTTTATCTCCGAGATCGGTAAATTCACTCATAAAAACTGCACTGTCACCGGGACATACATATTGCATTGCCTCTTTTTTATCCTTGGCACCGATGTCAATATAAAGCTTATCCTCGGTGAGAAGGGTGTTTTTCTCGTCCTCACTGCTGAGATGAACGGGCTTCGCACATATCACACCGGGGGTGCCGTTTTCAAACACAATTTTTCTGCCCGACATCACGGCGGGAAGAATACCTCCCACGGTGTCAAACTTAATAAAGCCGTCATCTCTTATATATGTTGCAATAAAACCGACCTCATCCATATGGGCGGCAATCATAACCTTTTTACGGGCACTTTTTCTGCCCTTCAGGTTTACCGTGACATTGCCGAGATTATCCACCGTATAAGGGATATCGCCCAACCTTGATATTATATATTCTCTTACACTGTGCTCTCTGCTCGATGTACCGTTCAGCTCACACAGCTCCTTTATAAGCTCAAACATATTTTATTCCCCCTTTGAAGCAAGATACAGAAGATCCGAAACCGCTTTTACATCGGAAAACGACAGGGTTTCCACAGGTGTGTGCATATTGAGAAGAGGAACGGAAACAAGACCCGTTTTTATACCCTTTCCCGCAACCACAGCCACATCGCTGTCTGTTGCCGTGCGCGCGCCCATAACCTCAAGGGTATAGGGTATATTTTCATCCTCCGCCATTTTAATAAGAAGAGAAGAAACCTCTCTTTGGAGAATCGGAGAAATACATATCATGGCACCGCTTCCGAGAGGCGAAGAGCTTTCGGGAGGAATTCCCGGTGCACTTCCGAAGGAAACATCGGTAATAAAGGCGAAATCAGGCTGCAGGGCGAAAAATGCCCCCTGAGCACCGCCCTTTCCCACCTCTTCACGGGTGGTGAAAACCGCAGTAACTCTGTTTTCTGTTCCCTTTTCCTTTATCATCTTCACCGCTTCGATAACCGCAAGACAGCCTGCGGAATTATCCATATATGCTCCCGTAAGCCTGTCTCCGACAAGAGGTGTTACAGAGGAATAATACTCAACCCTGTCCCCGGGAGAAACATATTCACTTACCTGAGAAAATTCAAGTCCCGTATCAACAAAAAGGCCTTCAACCGGTGTCACCTTTTTTTTGTCTCCAGAGGTAAGATGCGGCGGTGTGCTTGTGATACAGCCGTAGAGTGTCTTTTTTCCGTTCACCTTGACCCGTGCGGCAGAAAGGGTGCGAAGATCAACACCTCCGGCTTTATTTATCTTAAGCATACCCGTTTCACGGTCAATTCCCGTAACAACAAGACCGATTTTGTCCATATGGGCACTTAAAACAACGTGCTTTTCACCCGATGAGCTTACTTCACATATAACATTTCCCATATTGTCCCTGTAAACCCTTTCACAGTAAGGGGAAATAAGCTCTGTTATCACCTTTGCGGTTTCGCATGACGCTGCCCCGTCATAGGCAGCAGAGCATATTTTCATAAGAATATCCTTCATAATCATTCCTCCGTTTCCTTAAGCACCGTGTCGAGCACAAGAGAATAGCTTTCAAGAAATTCCTCAAGAAAAATCTCTGCCTCTTCGCAGTTCATATTATGCAGTGATTCGAGTGTAGACTGCTTTGCCTTTATAAATTCCGTGTTTCCGCCTCTCTCCTCCTGCATACATTTTATAAGGGCGGAAATTTTGTCCGCCGCCTTCACAAGACGGTATTCCTCTCCCTTTTCATCAGGAATGATAAGCTGCTTATAAGCATCCCTTAAATCCGGGGGAAGAGTGCTGAGAAGAGACTTCTGCGCCGCCTTTTCGATGCTCCCGAAGGCTGTGCGGATTTCTTCATTATGATATTTTACGGGGGTGGGCATATCACCCGTTATGATTTCGGGCATATCGTGATACATTCCCATAAGGGCAATTTTTCCCTCATCATAGCTTTTATTCAATCTTTTATTCCCGATAACCGCCAGAGAATGTGCCACAGCCGCCACGTCAAAACTGTGCTGACTGAGTGACTCCGGGTCGGTATTTCTCATAAGAGACCATCGGTCTATATATTTCATACGTGAAAACAACGCAAAAAAATGACTGCTCATAGCTTTTCTCCTTTATATTCATCCATAATATCACCAAAGGAAACAAGTGTAACATTTCCCTGCTTCTGTGCTTCCTTCGTCAGACCCTTGGTAAAACCTGATTTTGAGAAAAGATACAGATGTGTATTTTTATAATGCAACAGACGGCTTCGGCTTATAAGTGTCATAAGCACACCGGTATCTGTCTTTTCATTTGTCCATTTACATTCGGCAAATAATGCCGTATTCTTATCCTCTTCACCCATAATATCAATTTCGCTCTGACATTTATTAAGAGGATCATTTCCCCACCAGCGTCCCAGAGAAACAAATTCAACAGGACATCTGCCTGAGAGAAGCTGCCGCCAGAGATACTGTCTGCAGATATCCTCAAACACCCTTCCCATATAGCCGGTAAGCAGAGGCTCAATACGGTTATACACAAGTCCGGCTGCACCTCGGGCAATGGCAGAATTATTATTCAGCACAAATCTGTGCCAGAAGCGGAACATATTATCTTCAATAAAATAAACAGTTTTTCGCGAGGTGCTTTCGCCGTAGGGCGTTTCCTTCTGAACAATACCAAGGCTTATAAGATTTTTTATATAAGCGGAGCACACATTCGTGTCCTCTCCTATTTTTGAAGAAATCTCCGACATACGTGCAGCTCCGCTTGCAATCGCCGTGATAATTGCAGTATAAATTGCAGGCTCACGCACCTCCTGCTTCAGAAGATTCACAGGCTCCTCATACAAAAAAGAAACAGGATTAAGAAAGGTATTTTTTATATTGTCAGCAATACTGTCATTATCATTTACCTGAAGAAGATACTGAGGAGTACCGCCCATAATACCGTATATAATCGCCTTTTCTTCATCGGTAAAACCTTTGAAGCAACGGCAGGTTTCATAAAAATCAAAGGGGAGAATCTTTATCTGAGCAGTTCGTCTTCCGTATAAGGGTGCTTTATATGAAAGCACATTATCCTCCATATAAGACATAGAAGATCCGCACAAGATAAGAAAAAGCCGTGAGGACGCTTTATATTTATCAATCAACAGCTGCAAAGTAGATGCCAGACTTTTCGATGCCCGTGCAGCATAGGGATATTCGTCAATTACAAGAATCAGCCTCTCCCTTTCGCTTAAGCGGAATACATACTGTAGAGCCGACTGAAAAGAACCAAATGAGGCATCTGCCTCAGCAAGACCCTCACATTCCATAATACTTTTGCTGAAGTTTTCAAGATTCTGTTTTTCGTTACTTTCAACTCCCGTAAAATAAACAGCTTTTTTATCACCGATAAACTGATTGATCAGAGCTGTTTTTCCCACACGGCGGCGGCCGTAGATAACTGCAAATTCAAAATTTTCAGATTTATAAAGCTTATCAAGAGCTTGAAGCTCCTTATCCCGTCCGATAAACATCCTGTTACCTCCGCTTCAGTATAAAACAAGAATACCATAATGATAAAATTTAGTCAAGTATGATTATGCAAATCGTATCTGACTATTTTTT
>JAZSNB010000052.1:0-29849 GCA_045536195.1 Acutalibacteraceae bacterium | reverse complement strand
GCACACGTTGGGGTCAAGCTTCAGTGTGCTTTCTTTAATTGAGAGCATATCTGCTTCAATACGGAATTTGTCTTTATCACTGTAAGTGTTCTCATATGTGCAGATAACCTGATCGCCTACACACCATTCATCTCCTAAAGTGCCGTTGAGCTTGATTTGAGTCGGCAGCGGATAAACAGGTGTCGCAAAGAAGCAGTCGGAATAAATCATGGTTATAATTATATCTTCAAAGGGCGTATCGGTTACTTTTTCGGCTGTTTCTTTATCAAGCCATTCTCCCTGATAGCTTATGTGACGCAGGTCATTTTCAATTTCCCAATCTGTTGCAACAATTCCGGCGGGATATGATGTCATAATTTCTCCCGAATAAGTGACTCTTACTACTGTTCCTTTGGAAACGGGGAGTTTTTCAAGATCAGCAGTGCTGAAAGAAATCTGATCGCATCCGGTTTTTTCTTCTTCTCCGTCAAGGGGAGAAATAAGTACTGAGCTTCCGCTGATTTCAATTATTTCTGCAAGAAAGCTCTGAAAAAAGTCTTTACTTTCAATTTCCCACAGCTCATCAACAGACTTGTTTTTATTTTCTCCGAAGTATATTTTTGTTTTATCAAAAACAGTGTCTGCGTATAAGCGGTTCCAGTCAACTATTTTATAAGTCAGAGAAATGAATTCTCTCGTACCTCCGTCATCATAGCTTTCAGACGGAAGGGGAGTGAATAATAATGCAAGTATAATAATTATGAAGGTAAGCGGCATCCATAATTTCTTGTTCATTTATTTCTCCTCCGTTTTCTCAATATGATTATACAGTTTTATAATATCATTTATATGGACATTATTCAAGTGAAATGTTCATAATTATTTAATTGCTTTGCATATATGCTTGTCTTATTGCGAAAAAAAGCAGAATTGCAACAAACGGCTATTATATACCGTCTGCTGGTCAGATTAATGCTATTCATTACAAAACGCTTGATTTTGCAGAATAAATGTGATATTCATTTTTTCAGGCAAAAAATATCTTGCCTGAAAATATCAATTAAAAGGAGTCTGAAAAAATGAAAAAATTAACAGTTATTTTTATCTCACTTATGCTTATTGGTACAGCATTCGCTTCCTGTGGCGGTAATGAAAACACAGATGTAAATGAAGATACAAATGAACCTGTTGCTTCAACAGAAGAAACAAAAGCATCTGCAGAAGAAAATGCAGTTTCTGACAAAATCATTAATGATGATGGTGAAGAGTTTATTGTTGACACAACCGTTAAGGGTACAATTAAGGAAGGGGCTTCTTCCATTGACAATTCAAATGTTGTTCTTTGCGGAAAAGAATATAATTTCCCCATAAAAATTTCAGAGCTTATTGCTGATGGCTGGTATTTTTCGGAAAATCAGGTAATAGAAAATGATGTTGATCCTGAATCCTATGCCCGAACCAACGGTATTTATTTATTTGACGGCAACGGCAGTGAGATTATAATCAGTGAAGTATATAATGAGCTTACCGAGGCAGCTGCTATTGAGGAATGTTATATTTCTGATCTTGGCTTAAATATTGAATGGGAAGATATTACTGATTTTGTACTTCCCGGCGGTATTGTTGCAGGCAGCACAGCAGCTGACGTTCTTTCTGTTTTCGGCAATCCTAATAATGCCGACGGTTTTGAATGGGGTTATAACCTTGATGATCAGCTGACTTATGAAAACAACAAGATATCCGGACTTACATTCTTCTTTACATTTAATGATGACGGAACAGCAGATTCTTATAGAATCAGAGTTGCACATTAACACATTAAACAAAAAAGAGAAGTTTCCCTAAAGAAAAGGGAAGCTTCTTTTTTTGTTAAAAGGAAACAGAAAAATTATTTGCATAAAGTGTATATAATTTTGCTCAACTTGACAGAATTGTGCAGGTTGTGTAAAATTGTATCTGTATATAAAAAATTTTGTAACCAAAGAAACAAAACACCCTCAGGGAGGACTTCATGAAATTCATACATTTATCTGATCTTCATATAGGCAAGCGTGTCAATGAATACTCTATGATAGAAGATCAGCAGTTTATACTTACAAAAATAATAAATATCATAGACAGTGAAGCTTTCGATGCTGTGATTATTGCCGGCGATGTGTATGATAAAAGTGTGCCTTCCTCAGAGGCTGTGCAGCTGTTTGATGATTTTTTGTACCGTCTTTCAAAAAGAAATCTGAAGGTTTTTGTTATAAGCGGAAATCACGACAGTGCGGAGAGAATTGCATTCGGAGGAAGACTTATGAACAGCAGCGGTGTTTATATGGCACCGGTTTTTGACGGGAATATTCATCCGGTTGAAATGCAGGATGAATTCGGGAAAATCAATGTGTATATGCTGCCTTTCGTGAAGCCCGTAAATGTAAGGGGAGTGTATCCCGATGATGAGATTTCGTCTTATACCGATGCAATTAAAACCGTAATTGAAAAGCTTAAAATCAATCCCGCTGAAAGGAATATTCTTGTTACTCATCAGTTTGTAACAGGTGCATCCCGAACCGAATCCGAAGAAATTTCCGTAGGCGGTACGGATAATGTAGACGCTTCCGTATTTTCAGGTTTTGATTATACTGCTCTGGGGCATATTCACCGTCCTCAGAATTGCGGCAGTGAAAGAATAAGATATTGCGGAACACCTCTTAAGTATTCTTTTTCCGAGTCAGAAGATAAAAAGTCTGTTACAGTTGTTGAGTTAAAGGAAAAAGGTGTTATCGATATAAATACAATTCCTCTTGTTCCCATGAGAGATATGGTTGAAATAAAAGGAAAATATGAAGATATTACACTCAGGGATTTTTATGAAGGCACCACTCTCAGAGAGGATTATGTGCATATCATTCTTACTGATGAAGAAGAAATAAATGATGCGGTAGGAAAGCTCAGAGCCGTGTATCATAATCTTATGAAGCTGACTTATGATAATAAGCGAACCCGAACAAATTCGGAAATCACTTCAGCCGAGAATGTTACGAATAAAACTCCCTTCGAGCATTTCTCTGAGTTTTATGAGCTTCAGAATAATTCTCCTATGACTGAAGAGCAGATTAAGATTATGACAGAGCTTTTTAATGAAGCCCGGGAGGTGTAAAAATGCGCCCTGAAAAACTTATAATGTCTGCATTCGGTCCGTATGCCGATAAGCAGGAGCTTGAGCTTTCAAAGCTCGGAACGGAAGGGATATATCTTATCACAGGTGATACGGGTGCAGGTAAAACAACCGTATTCGATGCAATTGTTTATGCTCTCTACGGTGAAGCCAGCGGAGATAACCGTGACACCTCTATGTTCCGGTCAAAATATGCTCTTCCCGAAACTCCCACGTTTGTAGAGCTCAGCTTTGTTTATGGTGATAAGAAATATCTTATCAGAAGAAATCCCGAGTATGAGCGTCCTAAAAGCCGCGGAGACGGCTTTACCACAGAAAAAGCCGCTGCCGAGCTTCATTGTCCCGACGGAAAAATTTATACAGGTATATCAGATGTCAATAAACAAATAACAGAAATAATGGGTGTGGACCGCAGTCAGTTTACCCGTACTGCAATGATTGCGCAGGGCGATTTCCTGAAATTGCTGCTGGCTTCCACAGCTGAAAGAAAAGAAATATTCCGTAAGCTTTTCAAAACCCAGAAATACGCCGCAGTACAGGAGAAGCTTAAAAGTCTTAATGCTGCGCTTCTAAGGGAATATGAAACCGTCAACGGCAGTATCTCACAGTATGTGAACGGTATTATTGCAGATGAAGATGATGTTTTATTTATCAGTGTAAGACAGGCAAAAAACGGTCTTCTGTCAGTTGAAGAAATAATCGGACTGCTTGAAGAATTAATCGAAAATGACAAACAGCTTCTCAAAAAAGCCGAGAATGAAGCAAAAACGATTGATGAAAAGCTTGAAGAAATTACAAAGATAATAACCAGAATACACACGGTGAATAAAGCCAAGGAAGAAATGCTTTTTCTTGAAGAACATCTGGCAGAGCTTACCGATAAAAAAATATCCGCTCTGAAGGAATTGAAGGCAAGGGAAAAGGATAATGAGAATACAGAACAGATAATAAGAAAAATTGCGTCCCTTGAAGCAGGACTCAGCGATTACGATGAGCTTGATGGGGGCAGAGCAGAGCTTGAAAATCTGGTGTCTTCAATTAAGATGAATGAAGCAATGCTTGAAAAAAAGAATGAATTTCTGGTTGAAGGTGTTGCAAAATGCGAAAAAGCGGAAGCAGAGCTTAAGTCTCTTGAAAATACAGGTGTATTAAAAATAAAAACAGAAGCATCTCTTGCAGAGCTGAGTGTAAAAAAAGCATCTATAGATTCGTTTGTAAATGATCTGAAGGAGCTGGACAGTCAGAAAAAAGAGTTATGTGCTTTACAGACTGATTATAAGAAAAAATCCGAAAAAGCCATTGAAAAGAAGCTGAATTACGAAAGCCTCAATAAAGCATATCTTGATGCACAGGCAGGTATTCTTGCCCGTGACCTGCGTGATAATGTCCCATGTCCCGTGTGCGGCTCTCTTGTTCATCCCGGTCCCGCTGAGATGTCTTTGTCAGTACCGACAGAGGATGAGCTGGAAAACAGCAAAAAGGAAGCGGATATTGCACAGCTTGAGGTAAGTGAAGCAAGCGCAAAAACAGGTAAGCTGCTCGGTACGGTTGCGGAAAAAGAATCTGCTGTGCTGAAAGCTTCAGAAGAGCTTTTCGGAGCAAAAAGCTCAGAAGAGATAAAGAAAGAAACTGATGAAAAAATACTTGAGCTCAATGAAACTCTTGCAGGTATTAAAAAGTCTGAGGAAAGAAAAGCAGAGCTGGAGGAAAAGCTTCCTGTAGCCAGACAGAAAATCGAAGCAGTCAAAAATGATATAATCCGCCTTAAGGAGATGATTGCTGTTAATAAAGCAAATCTGAAAGAAGCTGAAAACAGACTCAATACTCTTAAAGAAAAGCTCAGCTTTGACAGTAAAGCAGAAGCTTTAAAGGCAAAAAAACAATTGGAAGATGAGCGTAATTCTCTTCAGACCGCTCTTGAAAATGCAAAAAAACTTGTAAGTGACAACGAAAGGGATATTGCATCAGCGGCCGGTAAAATTGAAGAAAATAAAAAGTTTATCGCACAGTTTGAAGTAACCGATATTCAGTCAGAGGAGCAAAAGCAAGGTGAACTAAAAGAGAAAAGAGCTTCTTTGACTGAAATACAGAAGGCGGTTCACTCAAGAATGCAGTCCAATCTTTCTTCGCTCGAAAATATCCGTTTCAAATGCGAAGAAGTTGCAGCCGTTGAAAAACAGCTTTCCTCCATTCGTTCTCTTTGTGAAACAGCAAACGGAACGCTGGGCGGCAAAAAAGAAAAAATAATGCTTGAAACATATATTCAGACAAACTATTTTGACAGCATTATACATAAGGCAAACACCCGGCTTATGGTAATGACAGACGGACAGTATGAACTGCAAAGAAGAAAGGTTGCCGATAATTTCAAAACTCAGAGCGGACTTGATCTTGATGTTATCGATCATTATAACGGCAGTGTAAGAAGTGTTAAAAGTCTGTCGGGCGGAGAGGCATTCAAGGCATCACTTTCTCTGGCTCTCGGTCTTTCAGATGAAATTCAGTCGGCAGGCGGCGGAATAAAGCTGGACACGATGTTTGTTGACGAGGGCTTCGGCTCACTTGACGATGAGTCATTGTCACAGGCAATAAATGCATTGTCAGGACTTGCAAACGGTAATCGGCTTGTAGGAATTATATCTCATGTAAACGAGCTTAAGCAGAGAATAGATAAGCAGATTATTGTGAAAAAAGATAAATCGGGCGGAAGCAAAGCTTCTGTCTGTGTATAAAAATATTTATTAAAGGAGATTTCGTTATGGCTTTTACAATGCCTGTATATCATCATCCGGATTTCAGCAGTGAAATGTTTATAAATGCTCCCGATGTTTCATTCAGTCCCGCTCCCTGTGACGGTGTTGCTCCGGAGAATTTTCACAGCACGTCTATGTTTCCCGAGTATTTCAAGCTTGGCGGCAAATGGCTTCTTGCAGAAGAAAGCCGTATGGATTCCTGCGTTGTAATAGGAGAAAATAATGAGCTGCTTGTTATTGAACCGCGCAATCTGAAAAAAGGACAGAATGTAATTTTAGGAAGAACAGAAAACTGCGAAGACGGTATTTTTCTGCATGCCGACGGTTTTTGTGAGGATAAGCAGGATATTGACGATCGGTTTGTCTTCAGACAGGGAAGAAGCCGCGAAACCTCATATGCCCGCGATTATGATAATCTTTTTGAATTGCTCAGATATGAAAAGGAACACGGAAATATTCTGTGGGTAATGGGTCCTGCCTTTGCTTTTGATTCTGATGCAAGAAAGGCTATGGAGCTTCTTATAAATAACGGTTATGCCCACGGCGTTCTGGCGGGAAATGCACTTGCAACCCACGACCTTGAGGGAGCGCTTCTCCACACGGCTCTCGGTCAGGATATATATACTCAGCGCTCACAGCCAAACGGACATTATAATCATCTTGATGTATGTAATAAAGTCAGGAGCAGCGGCTCAATTAAAGATTTTATAAAGGAATATAATCTTGATGACGGTATAATGTGCAGTCTTGTTAAAAATGATATTCCCTTTGTTCTTGCAGGCTCGATCCGTGACGACGGTCCTCTTCCTGAGGTTATTGGGGATGTTTATAAGGCAGCAGATGCTATGAGGGGGCTTGTGAAAAAATCCACTACGGTAATATGTATGGCAACAATGCTCCATACAATTGCAACAGGTAATATGACTCCTTCTTTCCGCGTAACGGAGGATAAAAATGTTCGTCCTGTTTATATCTATACCGTAGATATTGATGAATTCGTGGTTAATAAGCTTCTCGACAGAGGAAGTCTCAGCGCAATTACGGTTGTTGCCAATGTTCAGGATTTTATTACTCTTGTAGCGAAAGGTCTCGGACTTATGTAAATATGATGATATCCCGCCTGAGTTTTTTCAGGCGGGATATTTTTATGCTAATATAAAGGTTGTAATGCTGTGTTTTTTTAATTCAGCAGAAAAAGAATTTTCTTTTACGGAAGAAGAACTGATTTCTTTCCAATTTTCGCCGGTTTTCATGTTTCCGCTTGTTCGGATTGCTTTAAGTGTTCTTTCTTTTGATGGCAGACCTTCGGTTTCAAAAATAACCTTTTTACTGTCGTTATCTGTGTTTATTGCAACGATTACCAGCTTTTCTCTTTTTCTGTCTACAGCAGCAAGACAGCTGTTGTTATCTGTGTGCAGAATCGTCATCCCGGGACGTATATAACGGGAAAACTGTCCGAAAGCATAGTATTTTTTTGTCAGTATGTATTCTTCTTTATCAATGTCAGCAAAAGCCGTACCCCAGAAGCCTTTTGTAAGATCGGGAAGAGTTCTCATATCATATCTCCCTTTGTTGTCAGGCTGACCGGAAATATACGATGCCACAATCTGCCATATTACCCAGGCAGAAGGAGAGAGAGTATTTATATCTTCAATTATTTTTTCTCCGAGCCATAAAGCGGGTCCCATTTCATCACTGTTTTCTCCGCTTACTCCGCTCCAGTCGGTTTCGCTCATCCAGATGTTTTTTTCATTTTCTCTTGCAAGCTCACCTATTTGCTTAGCTGCCTTCATATATGTATGGGTGCTGATTCTGTCTGTACGGTTCAATGCCTCTTCTGAAAGCATTTTCATTGAAATATACTGGAGCATAGTATTCGTTTCATCAGTTGCGGTAACAATAATATCGTTAAGCTTCTTAGCTTTAAGAGCTTCACTTACCGCAATAATGAGAGAGCTTTGCATTTCTCCGGGGGAAACAAAGCAGCCTTCCTGTTTCGGTGAAAGCTTTTTCCAGTAGTTTGAGAACGGTTCATTCATTGCTGCGAGACTTCTGATTCTGATGCTTTTGTTGACTGTGAGAAAACGGCATACCTCGGCAAGATATTCGGCAAACGGTATTATTGATTCTTTTTTCAGGTTATCTCTTGCTGCAATTTCATTTCCTGAGGTGCAGCCGCTTACGGTCATATAATAAGGAGGGGAGTTTGAAAATGCTTCTACATATGCCGTTTCACCGGCAGCTTTATATGCCGCTTCCAGAACAGCAAGCTGGTTTTTGTCGGTATCGCTGTTGAAAATAAAATCTTTTTTACTATCGTCATATTTCCACCAGCCGGGCATTTCGGAATCCGTGCGTGTGATGTGATTATGGGAAGGATCATCGCCGCCGCCGATATTGTATCTCATAATGTTGAGTCCGAGACCTTCTTCGGAAAAAAACAGTTCAGCTCCTTTTTTTACAAGCTTTTCGCTGAATCCCACTCTGTTTGCCCACCAGCACAGACTTGTGCCCCAGCCTTCAAAAATTCCGCCGTTTGTTTGCATTGAGTTATTTAATGAAACTGTAATTTTATCCATATTAGCCTCCTTTTAAGAGAATTGAGAATTATAAAGAGTGCTGTAAAAGCCGCCCTTTTCCAACAGCTCTTTATGATTTCCCTGTTCTGTGATTTCACCGTCCCGGACTACCAGAATTGTATCTGCATTCTGTATGGTGGAAAGGCGGTGTGCAATAACAAAGCACGTGCGTCCTTTCATAAGATCATTCATAGCGTCCTGAATAAGTATTTCCGTCCTTGAATCAACATTTGATGTTGCTTCGTCCAGTATCAGCATTGGTGCATCGGATAAAAATGCTCTCGCTATTGTAATAAGCTGCTTTTGTCCTTTGGAAATATTAACACCGTCATCAGACAGAATTGTATCATATCCGTCAGGAAGACTTTCTATGAAGTTTTCTATTCTTGCCGAGCGTGCTGCCATTTTTACTTCGTCGGGGGAAGCATCCTCTTTTCCGTAAACGATATTATCATATACACTTCCGTGAAACAGCCAGGTATCCTGTAGTACCATAGTAAAAGAAAGCCTCAGATCCTTTCTTTTTATTTTCATGGCAGGAATATTATCAATTCTTATTTCTCCGCTGTCAGGATCATAAAAGCGCATAAGAAGATTGATTATAGTAGTTTTGCCTGCACCTGTGGGACCGACGATTGCTACGGTAGTACCTTCGGGGGCAGTTAAATTTATGTTTTTGAGAATCGGCTTATCGGGAGTGTAGCCGAAGGTCACACCGGTAAGCTTTGTATCTCCCTTTGCGTGCTTCAATTCCCGTGCATCCTCGGAGTCGGTCTTTTCCGGCTCTTCATCCAATATTCTGAAAACTCGTTCTGCTGCAGAAAAAGCGGATTGAAATTCGTGAAGAATATTTGAAAACTCGTTTATGGGACCTGCAAATTTTCTTGAATACTGTACAAACTGGGCAACACCTCCGAGGCTTATGAAAAATACGGAGCCTGCCGTAAAGGTGGCATTCTGTGACAGCATATAAAGTATTCCGCCGAAAACGGCGACCAATGTAATGGATACATTGTTTATAAGATTTATAGTCGGGAAAAGCAGGGCAGCATTATATTCCGCATCATAATAAGCATCCATTGCCTCATTATTTTTTTTGTTGAATCTGTCAGAAATCACATCCTGTCTGCCGTAGGCTTCAATGCTTCTGGCTCCTGAGAGCATTTCTTCGGCAAAGCCGTTGAGCTCACCGTATTTTTTTGAACGCTTGCTGAATAAGGGTCTTACCTTTTTTGAACGGTATCTTGTAAATAGTATTGAAACAGGCACCGTAAAAACAAATATAAGGATCATAGGCTTTGAAATCTGCCACATAAAAAACAGAGAACCGATTACCGTATAAAGACTTGTCATTACCTGAACAAGGTCATGGGAAAGGGTGCTGTTGATGGTATCTATATCATATGAAAGATGACTTATAATATCGCCTGTGTGGTTACGGTCAAAATAACTTACAGGCAAAGTGCCGAGCTTTTCAAACAGCTCTTTTCGCATATTGTATGTTATTTTCTGACTCAGATTTATCATTATTACAGCCAAAATATAAGATAGGATTGCAGAAAGTGCGTAGCATAATATCATTTTTATTACATTTTCCCATACCTCAGGGAACAGTACTTTTCCTTCGTTTTCTATTGCATCCAGTGCAGCACCCGAAAACCTCGGCCCCATAAGGGAAAGCTGATTTGACAGCAGTGTGAAAATTACGGCGGGAATGAACATATGCCATTGTGCCAGTACATATTTTCCCAATCTTTTTAGCAGCTTCTTATTAACCCTTTTCGGTTTTTTTTCATTTGTTTTCTTTTTACTCAACAAAAGCACCTCCCATCTGAGAATCGCTTATCGCTTTATATTCGGGACAGCATTCAAGAAGCTCTGCGTGATTTCCTTTTCCGATAATACTGCCGTTTTCAAGCACAAGAATAAGATCGCAGTTTTTAACAGAGCTGACGCGTTGTGCAATTGTTATAACGGAAGAATCAAAAAGACTTTCATCAAGTGCTTTTCTTAAAAGCGAATCGGTTTTATAGTCAAGTGCGGAAGACGAATCGTCGAGAATTAGTATATCCGGGTTTCCGGCAAGAGCACGTGAGATAAGAATTCTTTGTCTCTGACCGCCCGACACATTAGTTCCCTTTGCAGACAGCATATGATCAAAGCCGTCCTGAAACTGAGTTATAAAGTCGTATGCCATCGCGGTTTTTGCCGCTTTTTCTATATCATCACGGGAAATATTTCTTCCGAACCGAATGTTTTCTTCAACCGTGTCGGCATAGATAAAATCATTCTGAAGCGCACAGCCGAAAAATGAGGTAAGCTCTTTTCTTGAATATGATCTGATGTCACGGCCGTTTATAGTTATTTTGCCTTTGTCCGGCTCATAAAAACGAAGCAATAGCTTTATGAGTGTTGATTTTCCGCTGCCTGTTGAGCCGATAATGCCGAGCCGCTGACCTTTTTTCAGGGTGAATGAAATATCCTTCAGGTTATCGGTTTTGCCGAAATAAGAAAAACTGACATTTCTGAATGCGATGTGAAAGCTGTCGGTAACCTCGCGGTTATCGGTGACAGTATATTTTTCGGGTGTTTCAAGAACTTCGGCTATTCTGTTTGCAGATGCTGCACATTTGGTATACATAACGAACATTCTTGAGAGGGACATCATTGCCATTGATATCAGTGTAAAGTATTGCATAAATGCAATTACCGTTGCAGGGGAGGATAGACCTTTTGAAACTCTGACGGCTGCAACACCTACAACTGCAGCAATGCCGAGGTTCATAAGAAGAGTCATTACGGGATTTACAATTCCCATAATTATACCTGCTTTTTTCTCTTTTTTTGAAAGAAGAGAGTTTACTGCGTCAAAACGCTTGTTTTCATGTTCATTTTTAGACAGAGCCTTTATAACTCTGATGCCCTGTACATCCTCACGGGCAACTCTGACCATTCCGTCCTGTGACTTCTGAACATCAGTATAAAGCGGAACACCTTTTCGTGAGATTGAGTATACCGTTACGAAAATAACGGGAAGTGTTGCTATCATAACAAGCGCAAGAGCTTTGTCCATAATAAGAGTAAGGCTTATTCCGCCGATAAGAAGAATCGGTGCTCGTACTCCCATTCTTTGCATCATTCCCACAAAGTTATGCACATTATATGTATCCGTTGTGATTCTTGATTCAAGAGAGGGAATTGTCAGGCTGTCGGTATCTTTTGATGACAGATAAAGAGTTTTTGAAAAAAGCTCCTTTCTCATTTCCTTTGAAAAGCAGGTTGTTACTCTTGCTGCCATACGGTTTGCAGTAATATTTCCTATGCAGGCAATGAGACTGAAAATAAGCATGATTATTCCGTAAAATACTATTTGGGTTATGTTTTCACGGCTTATGACATTTTCAAGAATATGTGTGAGTATATAGGGAAGAATCAGCTCTGCCATTGTTCCCGTTACCTTAATAATGAAGCCTGTAATCATTCTCAGACGGAAGGGCTTCAGATAAATAATCAGCCTTTTCATTTTATAACTCCGATACTATTTTTTTTGCTTTTTCCTCTATACGGCTGAGTACGGAATAGAAGATTTCTATTTCCTCGTCAGGTATATCTTCGGAAATTGCCATGTTCCAGTTGCTTGAGGCATTTCTGATGGAGGGGAGAATCTGTTCAAATTTTTCTGTCGGAAAAATCAGATATTCCCGCTTATCATTAATATTGGGAATTCTTTTTACATATCCCGATTTCTCAAGCTGATCAATGCTTCTTGTAACCGTGCTTTTATTAATGCATAATTCTTTTGCTATTTCTTCCTGTGAACAGCCTTTATGGTTTGCTATAAAGAGCATAAAAGCATGATGATTTGCCGTTATTCCGTCAAACTGAACGGTTTTGTTTCTGTAATAAGCCTGGCATCGGCTTATGCTGTTGAGCGTTTTCATAAATTTTCTCATTGCTTGCCTCCTGAAAAAAACAGTTGCATAAACAACAGTTGCGTGTGCAACTATTATAGAATTAATGCCCGGATTTGTCAATTGAACGGGTAAATTCTTTTTTATATTGATTTTTAATCTGATATCTGTTAAATTTAATATACTGCTTCTTGAATATATACGAAAGGAAAGTATCTGTCAGACAATGAGTATTATTACGGAAAATACACACTGCGGTGTTACATGCAAAAAATCTGAATACAGACCGGATCCGGCAGAATTTTCCGTAAAGGATCTTCTGGGAAGAGACAGTATTGTCTCCGATACGACAGAGGCTTCACGTATGATTTCCGGAAAAACAGTTCTCGTTACCGGCGGAGGAGGCTCCATCGGAAGTGAATTGTGCCGTCAGATCGCTTCATTCGATCCTTCCGGTCTTATCATTTATGATATCTATGAGAATAATGCATTTTATGTTTATAACGAGCTGAAAACAGCTTACCCGGAAACTGATATAAAGCTTATTATCGGTTCTGTCAGGGATTCCCGAAGACTGGAACAGGTTTTTTCGGAATTTTGTCCTCATATCGTTTTTCATGCCGCTGCCCATAAGCATGTGCCTTTGCTTGAAGATAATCCCTCAGAGGCAATAAAAAACAATGTTTTCGGAACTTATAAAACCGCTTACGCTTCGCTTAAACACGGTGTTGAAAGATTTGTGCTTATAAGCACCGATAAAGCAGTTAATCCCACAAGTATTATGGGAGCGAGTAAGCTTCTTTGTGAAATGATTGTTACCCTTTTTGATACCTGTATAAAACAGAAAAAGTGTGAAATCCTGCCTTACATCAGTTCTCATAATTCAGGAGAAGAAAATCTGTTTTGTCCGGAAAATTCTTGTAAAACGGGGTTCCTATGTGTCAGATTCGGAAATGTTCTTGCTTCAAACGGCTCGGTTGTTCCTGTTTTTTCGGAACAAATAAAAGCGGGCGGTCCCGTAAAGGTAACCCATCCCGATATTATGCGCTATTTTATGACAATCCCCGAGGCTGTGTCTCTTGTGCTTACTGCAGGAGCAAAGGCGTCCGGCGGAGAGATTTATGTGCTTGATATGGGAGAGCCTGTAAAAATAGATACACTGGCGAGAAATCTTATACGGCTTTCAGGTTTTGAGCCTGATAAAGATATAAAAATTGAATATACAGGACTTCGCCCCGGAGAAAAGCTTTTTGAGGAACTGCTGACACCTGAGGAGTGTGTGGGAAAAACCTCAGACAGCCATATTTTTATAGGCAGATCAGAAGCCTTGATTCCCGAGGTCTTTCTTAAAAGTCTCACAGAGCTTTTTAACGCAGCACAGGGCGATGCTTCATTAATCAAGCCAATGCTGAAAAGCATACTCCCTACTTATAAGCCTGTTGATAACAAATAACCTGTTGATAACAAATAAAAAGTACTGATATGCAGCTTATTGCAATCAGTACTTTGCTTTTAGTTATTCAGTATATCAATATGCTTTTTCTGCCTGAAAACCTCGATCATTTCACGTGTAAGTGAAAAATCATCATTGAAAAATTCAATTTCTTCTGCTGTGAACCATTTGCCTTCTTTCAGCTCAACATTATCAATTGTGATCTTGTCTGAGCCGTCTGTTTCACAGAAAAAGCCGAAAAGAAGTGATGAACTGAGTCCCCATGGCTGAGATTTGTAAAAATGAAGATTCTTTACTCGGAGTCCCGTTTCTTCCATAACCTCTCTGTGAACGGTTTCTTCTATTGTTTCTCCTGCTTCACAGTATCCCGCAACCAGTGCCCAGTTCGCATAACCCCGGTTATATTTTGTCATACAGATTCTGTTTTCGCTTATTATAGCAACAATAACTGCCGGATTTATTCTCGGATAAACAGTATTACCGCATTCGCATACCATCGCTCTTTCAACAGGGGAGTGCTTCATTTTGTTTCCGCAGCAGCCGCAGAATTTCTGAGAGTCATACCATGAACACAGGTGGTAGGCGGTTATAGCTGCAAAAACTGAAGTTTTGCTTCCCTTGTCTCTGAGATTTCGTATGTTGTAAAATTCATATCCGCTTTTATTCTTCAGTGTGCCTGAAAAATAATTAGTTTTATCTATGGTGAAAAGATAGTTGTTTACAGTCACATTATCAGAGTATACGGGAAAAACAATTGTTTCGTTGCTGAAAGCTAAAAGAATACTGTCATTTACTATTTCGATTATGACATCATTTTCGCCGGCCTCTGTTTTTTTGTACTGATTATAAAAAGTATTTTCTATATCCTGTATCATATCAGCTTAATACCAAATTGAATTTATTTTTTGAAAGATTTTTTTTATTTTATCACGGCTCATGTTTTCCGTCAATAACATGTTTATATATGTGTGCTTTACTTTTTTTTATTTAATGCTATAATATGTTTAACTACGGTGCAAAGGATTGTTACTGTTTTGATTTTTATGCTGGTTTTCGGAGATGACTTATGATAATAAGATATGCAACTGCCGCTGATGCTGAAAAATTGCTTGAAATATATTCACATTATGTACTGAATACTGCAATATCTTTTGAATATGCTGTTCCTACAGTGAATGAATTCAGAGAAAGAATAAATACAACACTCAGTAAATATCCCTATCTTGTGCTTGAAGAAAACGGAGAAATTTTAGGTTATAGCTACGCAGGTCCGTTCAAGACGAGAGAGGCTTATAAGTATTCCGTTGAAAATACCATATATCTGAAAAAAGGTCTTCAGAAAAAAGGCTACGGCAGAATTCTTCTTGAAGCACTTGAAAAGGAACTGTCCGACAAGGGCTTCACAAATGCTAATGCCTGCATTGCTTATACGGAAAATGACGATGAGTATCTTAATAAAAACAGTATGGAATTCCACGCACATATGGGCTACAGGCTTGTAGGAACCTTTCATAAATGTGCATATAAATTCGGCAGATGGTATGATATGATATGGATGGAGAAATTTGTGGGAGAGCACGGTGAGAAATAATATACAAAAGTGATAATTGTGCCGTTTTGTGAACATTTTATTAATATATATCTGTTGCAAGATTAACAAATCCGTGCTATTATAAAGCATATACTATATTTTAGGAGTGTAATTATGGGTGTATCTGATATAGGTGTTTTTTTAGGCAATATTGTTTTTAAAGGATTTGAGCATTTTACATCAATTCCTATGGAAACTCAGCAAAAAACACTTGAAACAATAATGAAAAGAAACAAAGACTGTGAGCTGGGAAAAAAATATGATTTTGCGAATATTCACACTCTTAAGGATTTTCAGGATAAAGTACCGCTCTCTACATTTGAGGACTATCTTCCTCTGATAAACAGAATGGTGGATAATAACGAAGAGAATATTATAACGGGAAGTAAAATTATCCGTTACTGCTCCTCATCGGGAAGCGTAGGTATACCCAAACTTCAGCCTAAAACGGCAAGGGATCTTTTTAATATGCAGTCGATGGGCTTTGCCGCAACACCTGCATGTGCATCCAAGTATTTCAAAGAAAAGGGAATAGCAAAGAAGCTTCCGCCTCAGAGAGGTCCTCTGCTTCTTTCACTTAACGGACATCCTCTTAAAAACGGTATGCGCTGTAACGGTGCGGGACAGATTCCTTTTACATATCTTATCCCTCTGATTCCTTTCTTTTCAACCACTCCTCTTGATATTCTTTTTCCCGAGGATGAAGAGAATACTGATATGTCATATTTCCAGCTGAGATTTGCTCTTGTTGATAAGAAGGTCACTTATCTCGGTTCTATGGTTATTACTCTTATGCTCACAATGTTTGAGTATCTTGAGGCAAACTGGGAAATGATCTGTAATGACATAGAAAAGGGAACTATTGACCCCTCTGTAAGATGTCCGGATTCTCTCAGAAAAAAATATGAAAAAATCAAGCCGAACCCCAAGCGTGCAGCCGAGCTTCGTGCAGAATTTGAAAAAGGCTTTGATACAGATGTGCCTATCGCCAAAAGAATATGGCCTAAGGTATGCTGGGGTTACGGTATGATAAGCTCAACTCTTTCAATATATGTTGAAAAGCTTCACAGGTACATGGGTGATATGCCTATGCATAATATGGGATATGCAGCATCCGAAGGATATATGGCAATGCCTGTTTCGCTTAATGTTAACGACTATGTGCTTCTTCCCAGAAGTATAATATATGAATTCCTTCCTGTTGATGCTCCCGACGGCACACGTCCGTTGTTTATGGATGAGCTTGAGGTAGGTAAGGATTATGAAATTATTGTAACAAACTTCTCGGGGCTTTACAGATACCGTATACTCGATATCGTCCGTGTAACGGGAATGCATAATAAAACTCCGAAAATTGAGTTTTTGTACCGTTCAAATATGGGACTTAATGTTACCAATGAAAAAACGACTACACAGATGCTTGATTATGTTGCAAACTGTATTCAGAAGGAATACGGAATTTCTTTCCGCGGCTACAGCTACTACGGTGATAATGATGAAGCGGGAAAGCTGCCGCGCTATATGTTCCTTTGTGATACAGACTCTGATATTCCTACGTCAAGAAAAAAAGAACTTGAAGATTTTATTGATAAGTGCTTCAGAGAATGTAACGAAAAGTATGATAAATACAGACGTTGGGGTATGCTCAGAGAGCCTGTGGTTCATCAGCTTGAAAACGGTGCTTATGATGCATATAAAGCCTCACTTGTCGCTCAGGGCAGAGTGCTGAATCAGATAAAGCCTGTTATTTGTCTTAATACCGAAGAGCGAAAAGAATTTTTCTTTGCAAAGATTAAGAAATAAACAATATTGCCTGTTTTTTTCTGACAGGCAGCTGCTTTAATTATCGGAAGGGGAATACTTATGGAAAAGAAAATGTCAAAAAAATTATGGTTCAATATTCTGCTGTTCAGCCTGATGGGACAGGTTGCGTGGAATGTTGAAAATATGTACTTCAACACATTTCTTTATAACTCGGTTTATGCAGGTGCTTCTCAGGCTGCTGTTGAAGGCACAATTCCTGTTGTAACAGCAATAAGCCGTATGGTTGCTTTGTCGGCAATTACTGCTGTTGTAACTACTTTTATTATGGGTACGCTCAGTGATAAGCTCAAAAACAGAAAAGTTTTCATTGCAGGCGGATATGTTGCATGGGGCTTCGTAACAGCACTTTTCGGTTTTATTTCAAGGGACAATATTGCGTCAGTTTTCGGACTTACCGATGAAGTGAAGATTCTCACCTTGACTGTATGGGCTGTAATTATTATGGACTGCATAATGACGTTTATGGGCTCTACAAGTAATGACTCCGCTTTTAATGCATGGGTAACTGATGTTACTACTCCTGCGGTAAGACCTAAAGTTGAGGTTGCTTTCTCCATTCTTCCCGTTGTTGCAATGGGACTTGTTATGGGAGTCGGCACATTTGCACAGACCGGAACTATTTCTTATTCCGTTTTCTTTATAAGTCTCGGTGCTTTTGTTATGCTCTGCGGTGTTGCAGGCTTCTTCCTGCTTGAAGAACCTGAGCAGAGAATATCACAGGAAGAGAATGTAAATTATTTCAAGAGCCTTGTATACGGCTTTAATCCCCGTGTAATAAAAGAGAATTCACGTCTTTATCTTGCTTTGGTTGCTCTTTGCTGTTCAAGTGTGGCAACGCAGGTTTTCTTCCCTTATCTGCTTACATATCTTCAGTATGTAATTCTTCCCGACAGCGCAGGTATGGAATACCTGTCTGCAGGTGTTATTATTCCTGTTGTTATCTCACTTATAATAACTGTAGTTGAATTTATAGGACTTCTTAAGCTTGTAAACAAGAATAAATCCCTCGCAATGTTTATCTGCGTAGCTGTCTTTGCCGTCACTCTTGCAGGACTCGGTTTTGCACACAATATCGTAAATGTTGTTATCTTCGCTCTTCCTCTTCTTCCTGCTATGTTTATTTTCACAGTTCATATCGGTGCATCTATAAGAGACTTCACTCCTGTGGGAAAAGCAGGCATGTTCCAGGGTGTAAGAATGATATTTGTTGTTCTTCTTCCTATGATATTAGGACCTGCTCTCGGCGAAAGAGCTTGTCTTAATTCAGCGGTTCAGTACGTTGATGAATACGGAGTAACTCAGGTTGTACCTGCTTCTTCTATGTTCTTATACGCTGCAATTGTTACTGTCTGCACAATTATACCTCTTATCTTTCTTGCAAAAAAAGGCTTTAAGGTGGAAAATCAGGACTGATACTGACGAATATGCATTTATTCTCAACACTTTTGCATATTGATTGACAAATGAGATAAATACAGCTATTATAATTTTATATTCAAAAAAAGGCAGGTGGACAAAATGTCAATGGTGATAGTCTTTTCTTATCGGAGTGCCGTTTTGTCCTTACTTTGAATGATATGAATTATATCTTTATGTAAAGGAAGGCATCTCCATATATACGGAGGTGCCTTTTAGTTTTTTGTTGAGGTGTTATGATGATTTTTGAAGCAAAGAAGATTTTGTTGAAAAACGGAGCATCGGCTGTACTTAAAACTCCTGATGTTCAGGACGCAGAAAAGCAGCTGAATTGCATTAAATCAACTACAATGGAAACAAATTTTTTCTCAAGAACAGTTGAGGATTGGGAAGGCTTTACGGTTGAAAACGAAAAAGATTGGATTAAAGGTGTCCGCGATTCGGAGCATTCTTTAGTCATCTCTTGTTTCATTGATGAAGAAATTGCAGGAAACTGTGATATTACATTTAAAAGCGGAAGTAAAAATTCGCACAGAGCGACAGTCGGTATTGCTATTCAGCAAAAGTATTGGAACATAGGTATCGGTTCTGCAATGTTCCGTGAACTTATATGTGCTGCGTATGAATACGGCGGAACTGAAATTGTTGACCTTGAAGTGGTCGAAGGAAACTATCGGGCAATAGCACTTTATGAGAAATTCGGATTTGAACAGGTGTCGGTAAAAAAGAATTATTTTAAGCTGAAGGACGGCAGCTATCAGAACCTGATTTATATGCAGAAATATCTGTAAGGAGAAATAGGAATAAATGAGTACACAGAATATTTTTGATAATCAGATTTTCTTTGACGGCTACAAGGCATTAAGAGACGGTGACTGTAATGCCAATGATTTAATAGAACAGCCTGCAATGAAAAAGCTGCTTCCGAATCTTACTGATAAGTCAGTTCTTGATTTAGGCTGCGGCTACGGTCACAACTGTATTGATTTTGTTTTGCGTGGAGCGAAACGAGTTGTCGGCATTGATATTTCAGAAAAAATGCTAAGTGTGGCTGAAAAAGAATCCAAGCACGAAAGAATAGAATATGTGCATATGAGTATGACAGACATTGCAGAATCAGGAGAAGCTTTTGATTTTATATACAGCTCTCTGGCTTTTCATTATGTAAGAGATTTTGATTCTTTTTCAAAAAAAATCTATTCGGTTCTGAATCCGGGAGGACAGCTTCTGTTTTCTCAGGAGCATCCTGTGATCACTGCAACAATTGACGGGAAAGGTCACTTTAATAAGGATGAAAACGGAAACAGGATTTCATATACTTTCTCTGATTATAACAGGCCCGGAGAAAGAATAGTTCATTGGTATGTTGACGGTGTCATTAAATATCACAGAACATTCAGCGATATTATAAATGCACTTGCAGATGCCGGATTTATAATTGACAGGATTTCAGAGCCTACTCCCGAAAAATGGGCAACAGAAAAGCTTCCCACGATGGCAAAGGAATATATTAAGCCTAATTTTCTGATTGTAAAAGCAAGAAAATAAAGAGGTGATATTTTGAGTAATCTTCATAAGATAAGTTTTGAGAGAATGAATAAGGATGCATTCCGTATATATTCAAAGTGGTCAGTAAAAGCCTACGCAGAGCATCTTATAAAATCAGGGGATGAAAGATTCAGATTCAGAGCACTGAGGTCCGCAAAGAGTGAATTTGCTGATGTTTTTCCCGAGGGTGCTGATTCCGATGATAATTATCTTTATATAGTTATAAATGAAAACGGCAAAAAAATCGGTGTTATAGGCTATCAGAAAAGTCCGTTTGAGGATAATGCCGCATTTGTGACCGAGAATGTCATAAAGGAAGAATTCCGCGGTAAGGGCTACGGGAAAAGTGCTCTTACGGCTCTTCAGGAGGATGCCAAAGAAAAAGGCTTTGCAAAGATGGTTCTGAATTGTTTCAAGCACACACCTGTTTCTTTTGATATGTATGAAAAAAACGGTTTTAAGGTAATTGAAGATTACAGCGGAAGCGTAATTATGGAAAAGTCTCTGGAAGGTTGATATTATGAACAGAGTTATTATAATAGGCTGCCCCGGGGCAGGAAAAAGCACCTTTGCAAAAGAATTACATAAGCTGACTAATCTGCCGCTTTATCATCTTGATTTATTATACTGGAACCGGGACAGAACAACTGTCAGCAAAGAGTGTTTTATTGAACGTATCAAAAATGTAGTTCAGCAGGAAAAATGGATAATTGACGGCAACTACGGCTCTACAATTGAATTGAGGATGAAAGAATGCGATACGGTTTTCTTTCTGGATTATCCTGTTGAGGTTTGCATTGACGGAGTAAAAGAGAGACAGGGAAAACCGCGTTCCGATATGCCGTGGATTGAAACTGAAGATGACGAGGAGTTTCTCCGGTTTATAAGAAGCTATGAAGCCGAGAGCAAGCCTCAGGTTTCTGCACTCTTAAATAAATACTCTGAAAAGAATATTGTTATTTTTAATGTCAGAAAGGATGCAGAAAAATTTTTGAATGAAATGAGGACAGAAGATGCCTGATTATACAAAAATAAATTCTGAAACCTGGGATCTGTGGGCCTGTGACGGCTGCGAGTGGACACTGCCCATTACTCATGCGGAATACGAAAAAATAACTCCCGATAATTTCACGGTTTATCTCACGCCCTGTGTAGCAGTGCCTTCAGAATGGTTCGGAGAATTAAGAGGAAAAAAAATCCTTGGTCTTGCCAGCGGCGGCGGACAGCAGATGCCCGTGTTTTCAAAACTGGGAGCAGATTGTACGGTATTAGATAATTCTGAAAAACAGCTGGAAGCTGAAAGAACGGTAGCTGAAAGAGAAAACTATTCTATAAACATTATCAAAGGTGATATGACTGAAGCGCTTCCTTTTGAAGATGAAAGCTTTGATATGATATTTCATCCGGTATCAAATGTTTACGTTGAAGATGTTTATCATGTATGGAATGAGTGTTTCCGCATACTGAAAAAAGGAGGCAGGCTGCTTTCAGGACTTGATAACGGAATCAGCTTTCTTTTTGAAGAAAATGACCCTTTAAGGGTGGTAAATCCTTTGCCCTTCAATCCCCTTAAAATGACGGAGGAAAGGCTGAATTCAATGATTGCAAACGGTGACGGTATACAATTCAGCCACACTCTCGAAGAACAGCTCGGCGGTCAGCTTAAAGCCGGATTTACTCTCAAAGCATTATATGAAGACTGTGACAGAGAAGGCGGCAGTGAAATAAGAAAATACTATCCTCAGTATTTTGCAACTCTTGCAATTAAGTAAAAATGAAGTCTTGATTAAATCAGATTATTCTGAAGAAGGTGATAAAATGAAACTGGTGATTATATTCGGTGATATTGCCGTTGGTAAAATGACAGTAGGTCAAGAGCTTGCAAAAACTACCGGCCTGAAGCTTTTTCATAATCATTTTACTATAGAACCGGTTATCGAACTTTTCGGGTATTATAACAGCGAGGCGATAGGTAAGCTCCGACAGGTTTACTTTGAAGAATTTCTGAAAAGTGACAATCCGGGAATGATATTTACTTATGTATGGGCATTTAACCTGCAAAGCGATTGGAATTATATAGAAAATCTTACACAGCTTTTCAAAAATCAGGGAGCAGAGGTATTCTATGTTGAGCTTGTTGCTTCGCAGGAAATCCGTCTTGAAAGAAACATATCCGAAAACAGATTGACGCACAAGCCTTCAAAAAGAGATTTGGAGTTTTCTCAGAAAGATCTTCTTGAAACAGATAAAAAATACCGCACACAAAGCTATGAGGGTGAAATAAACTATCCCAATTATATAAAAATTGATAACAGCAATATTTCTCCCGAGGGTGTCGCACACATAATAAAAGAAAAATTTAGCTTATAAATGTCTTTTTGTTGGGCTGAGTGGATAACAATAACCCCTTCCGTTTTTCAGGAAGGGGTTATTATTATGAGTTATGAATTATTTTACTGTTGCAATAAGCTCTTCAAATGCCTTTGTTAAAGCAGAGCCTGATTTTGTGGAAGAAGCATTGATTTCTTCATTTTCTGTAAACATTGAATGAATGTCGTTATCGGCAAGGATATATCCGATCTGGTCATTGTTAAGACCGAAGCAGATAAGCTTTTCAATTCCTGCAGTTTCAGACATAGGAGCATAGTCCCATGTTGTATTGGTCCAGCTCTTGTCTGCACCTACAACACCGCCCCAGATGATTTCGGGAGCAATTTCACCGGGGATAAATACAACGCCTACTTTATTGCCGAGTTCCATATAACCGATTTCAGTTATGATGTTGTAACCAAGCTTATTCTTTGTAATAACACTGCTGATGAGACCTTCTCTTACAACAAGAGTGAGTATCTGATTGTCTGTTTCAATAGCAACTTCCTGGAATTTGACATTGAGAACAGGATCGAGCTCAACTTCGTTGTCAATAGAAATAGCTTTCTTTGCAAGCTCTGAGCCGTAAGCCTTTACTCTTGAATTTTCTTCAGTTCCTTCAGTTGTGATATTGTCATATTCAGTTGTTATTGCAAGCTCTGCACCCTGAACATAAACTACATCAGCGCCTGTTGTTTCTTTTACATATTCCTTGAAATAATAGGGGAAGTCAGCAGAGATAACATCTGCACCTGCACCGAAGCCGACAGCGTGGATACCTGCTTCGCAGATCCAGATTTCATCAGAAGCCTCATTATCGGGATCAAAACGGAATCTGTGGAGTTCGCCGTCAAATGTGATAGGCTCACGCTTATCATACATGAGTTCGCTTGCGTCAACGCTGCCGTAGTAAAGAGTACCTTCTTCCATGTCGTTAACTGCTGTGATGATAGCACCGGAAACAACATCATAGAGATTGTTCATGAATTCAACAGACTTACCGCCTACAAACTGATCAAGGTCAGCACCGATAAGACTGAGAGCAGGATTCTTGAGGATTGCGGGAACAAGGGGAGCACCCATGCCGAGAATATCAATACAGGAATGCTGGTGAAGCACGGAAACATTTATGCTGATGATATTATTCTCTTCAGCAAACTGAGCGAGCTTGTTTCTTATTGCAAGCACATCGCCTCTTGCAATGCCGTAACCGTCAATTACAGCCTGAACAACGATACCGCTTGTTCCGTCGGAAAGAGCATAAACACTTACACCCTGATCGTCAATTACTTTAACGGGAACTCTGCCTTCAATAGCTTCAAGAGTACCTGCCATAAAGAATGTGCCGTCGAAAATGTCAAGACCTTCAAGAAGAGAAGCGTATGCATAGCCTGCACTCCACTGTGCGCCTTCTTTTACGGCTGTGTCAAAGGTTTCTTCACCGGCATAGAAGCCTTCAGGAGAAACATAGTCGTCAAAATTCTGCCACCTGTTACCCAGGTTAAGACCGGGAATAAGGAAGTTCAGGAACTTACCGAGTATGCTTACGAGTTTATCAAGAAGCTGGTATAATGTTGCTTCGATTTTTGCTGATGTGCTTTCTGAGGGATCAACCTTTGATGCTGCTGATGCGGGAACGGCAAGAGTAAGAAGAATCATTACTGCCGTAAGCACAAGAGCAATTACTTTTTTTGCTTTTTTCATTATTTTTTCCTCCGTATATTTTTTATTAAACTGATTTAACAGTATTAACCTTGTTCATAATTACTGAGAAATTCTCAGCGATAAGTGCTGCCGTATCGGGGCCCATTGAGTTTGTTTCTTCGTAATGTCTTCTGCCGAAACGGTCAATTGCTCTGTCAAGATAGGGCGCATCGGTGTTCAGCATAAAGTCATTAGGCGGCAAAACATATCCCAGTTCATCGTTTGCAAGACCGAAAATCAGAAGATTTTCATCATCTGCAATCTCTGTCAGCGGAGTGGGATTGATTTCAGGGGGGAGTCCTTCTGCAGACTCATCTTCACTGAGATATCCGCCATAAGCGAGCTCGGGGAATAATTCGCAGGGAATCATAAGAATCCTGAGGGAGTCAATTTCAAAATAATTAAGCTCAGTTTTTAATGCCTTCTTATCAGAATAAGGAATTGTATAAGCGTCTGCATTGAGAATACCAAGCTGACAAGCAATTGTAAGAACGGGATTTTCTACGGGTACATAAAATTCCTGCTTCATATGGCTTATGCAGGCTTTGAGTTCTTTTTCTTCTTTAATTTTAAGAGCATAGTCAGCAAGCTTGTAGCCTATATTTCTTGTGGATTCAAGAAGACGGTTTTCCTGACGGAGCTTCTGCTCATCTTCTATCAGCATACTGATCATTCCGCCGATTGCTCCTACACCGTAAATTGTTTCGGCGCCCGTTTCATTTCTGATTTTTTCTCTCAGATAACATGGGAAGTCTGCGCTTACAAGTGAATTGCAGCCCTGAAGAGATTCCGAGTGAGATGCAAAGTTTATAAAGTAAATCTCTCTTGTTCCGTCATCAGGTACAAAACGAAGACGGGTAAGGGTTTTTGAATATACTTCAGGAGTCCGTATATCCTCCTGCATATCCGGGACTTCAATTCTTCCCAGATAAAGCTTTCCGTCACGTCTGTCGCGGTAAGCATCAGAGGCTGCCGTGATTACGGCATTGAAAAGAATTGTCATGAATTTTCTGCTTTTGCCGGTGTGGGGAAGTCTGCCCCAGATACCCATTGTGTCAATACCTGCATGATTATGAGTGCTCATTATAGTGATTGTTCTGCAGCCTGTTTTTTCGGAAAATTCACCAAGTGCCTTTTTTAAGGCATTTACATCCTTGTTGAGAAGTCCGACAATATCAAGGGATACAAAAAGATGTCCGCCTTTGCCGGAATTGTCATCAAGCCACAAAGCGTGCGCATACTGCGGATCAATAACACCTTTTGCGGGATTGTTTTCGCCGTAGCCCGCAATATAATATTTCTTTGTTTTTATATCGTCGGGAAGCATAACAGCTTTTCCGAAGCCTGCCGTAAAATGCTGCGAGGGTGAAGCCTCGGTATAATCAAACTCACCGTCTTCCAGCATTTCGGCATAGGTTGTTTTTGCCATAGCATTAATGCCTTTCAGCGCAGAGGAAGCAATTTTTGAAAAGTCCACTGTTTATACCCCCAGTTCAGCCTTCATATCTATAAAGTTTTTGATTATTGTTGAGCCTGTATGCTCGCCTATTCCTATAAGCTCGTGATAATGATTACCGAATTCACCGAGAACATAGTCGTTATCGGGAACAATATAACCGATTGCATCATTTGCGAGTCCGAATGCGGTAAGGTCCTTGCCGAAAATTTCATTAAGGGACGGGTAGGGAAAGTCCATGTTGTTGAAAGACCCGTTTGCTGTAAGAGATTCACCGCCGGTAAGAAGGTCTGCGCAGAATTCACCGGGAACAAGAACTACACTGAGCTCTTTGCCTATTTCCATAAGACCTATTTCGGTTACTACGGTATAGGTGCCGTCCTTTTCTCTGAGAACCTTATAAGATACAAGATTGAGCTTACCTACTATCTGAATAAGCGGATTTGTTACGGTAAGATGAACCTCCTTGAGTCTTATATTAAGCAAGGGTTTAACAGCTGTTTCTTTGACAGGAACCCAATTCTCACACCAGAGTGAATATCTGCAATTATTATTTTCAGCACTTTTTGTGTCGCTGTCGATTTCCTTTTCATCATACAGCACCGGATCAGCTTTGATTTCCTCAAGAGATTTTGTCAATGCAAGGGTTATTCTGCCCAGCTCTTTTCCGAATCTTACGGATTTTTCATATCTCTGTGCAAGAGTAACACCGTCATCACTGGCACCGCAGGACATATATATCGCACATATTGCTCCGTTGAAGAACATAAAGTTGTAGCCGGCTTTGTTAATTGTTTCACCCATATAGTAGATGTATTCACCGCAAAGGTCTCTGCCTGTGCCGTGACCGTCAGATGTGGGGAGACCGGCAACATCGGGATGTGCTCCCAAAGTTGCTATGATCGTGGGTGTTTTGGTGCTGTCATCGGGAGTGAACATAAGTCTTGTTATTTTTGTTACAAGGCTTGTTGCTGATTTTCTGTTTTTGTTATTGAAATAATCTGTGCCGATATCCTTGACGGCAAGAGTCATCTTTCCTTCTGTCATATCCTCGTATGCTTCAAGAAGACCGTAGGCAATTTTAAGAGTAAGAGCATTCATAAACTCACTGTCTGCACCGCTGAGGTAAGTGCCTTTGCCCTTTTTGTTTTTCTTCTTATTGTGAAGCAACGTTGCAATTGTATCTGTCCACAGTCCCTGTGTGTCAACACAGGAGTGGGCATGTGTTGAAAAAACATTGACAGATGCAATTTTTGCTTCGGGATGGGCATATTTCATCAGATCCGCAAACCTTCTGCGGATCATTCTGATTTCTGTACTGCCCGTACCGATACAGTCGATGGTGGCAAACAGGGAAGTGCCGTGTCCTGAATTGTCGTCAAGTGCAATAATTCTGCACTGCATCTTATCGATAATTCTCTGTACCTTGTTGTTGAAACCGTTATCCGGAGTAAGATATCCTCCCAGATAATAATCTCTTTCTTTGTAATCAGCAGGGGTAAGGTCTACTATTGCATAGCCTAAACTCCAACGGGCATTTTTTGAAGGGTTTTTTCTGAATTTTTCGTTTCCCTTATAAAAATAAGTGTTGTCATATTCGGATGCGGAAATGAATGACGGTCCGTCATTAAGAGAATCCGCAAATCCACCGAGTGCGCCTGTAAGAAGCTTTTCCGTCATACGGACAAACTTCTTTGAAGAAAAAAATCCGGACATAATGTTCTCTTCCTCCTTTATAAAACTGAGTGTTAAGCTGCTGTATTTTCCTGATTTCTGTAAACCACAAATTTGCAGAAAAGATATTCTGTTACCATATTACAAAGCATTGTTACACCAAGCACGATGTATTCAATTGCGGCAAATGATTGGAATTTGTTTGTGAAATACACACCGATGATTGTTGAAACAGGTGTAAAAACAAGATAAAATGCAAATACCTTAAGCATTGCAACAGGGATGTTTGCTGCAGATTTGAAGGTAAATTTTCTGTTAAAGGTGAAATTCCAGATAACAGAGAGAAGTAACGCTATAAGATAACAGGGGCCGTATTCATTTGTGAGAATTTTACCGAGAGTTTCATTGCTGACAATAAGATTCTGCATAAAATCGGTCTGCATCAGAACTTCGTTGAGCAGCGTGAAGCTGACTATCTGAATAATACCTGCCGATGCAGAAAAAAGAGCGAATTTTATAAACTGAAAAATCGTTTGTTTCTTTTCGGTGGTTTCCTGCATGATAAACATCCTTTGTAGATTGTTTTTAATAATAATATCATATCAGATATTGATTTGCAATAGAAAGCTTATTGCTAATATGAAAATTTTGTGTTATTATAACAAAAAAAGGTATATGGGGTTAGGTGCTATGAAAGATTATCCTCTTTTTGTCGGAAAAAATTGTGATGAATTCAGAAGATTTTATGATGATGAAAAACAGTACAGCGGTATGGTTGACGGCAGAATTCCGTCTCTTCTTACCATAAATAACGGCGTACATAAAGGTACTGTTATTGCTGCAGCCGATAAGGCTTCATGCGGTGCCGATTGGGGGTATATTGAAATTGCGGTAAGAAGGAGCACGGACGGCGGTAAAACCTTTGATGATATGAAAACAGTTTTTACACCGCCCGTAAGAAAATATCCTTTCGACGGAAATGAATATACTTCTGCTTTTGCAATTGATCCTCTGCTTATGGAAACAAGCGACGGTAAAGTAATAATGCTTGTCGATTTTTATCCTGAAAGCAAAGGGCTTCATGCTGCTAAATTTCTTGAGCGAGGAAGCGGTTATGTCAATACTGTCAACGGTCCTGCGCTTAAACTTTATTCAGGGAAAACAAAGCTTGACGGTATTTTTGCGAGAAAAGGAAAGGAATTTACTTTACGTTCCGACGGTTTTGTTTATACCTCGGAAGGCGAAAAAACAAAGTATTATACACCGCAGGTGCATTCATATAAAAATGCTTTTTCTACCTTCGGTGATTTGTATTACTGTGTCGGTGATGAACCGCAGTATCTTGATACTGCTGCTCCCTTGCTGCCGGAAAATAAAGCCGGTGAAGATATATATGTCGGTAATATTTATGTCAGTAAATCAAAGATATGCTATAATAACAAAATGCCCCAGTCAGCACCTCAGGCGGTTGTAAAAAAACAGGTTTTTGATGATGAAGGCAGGCTTCTTTGTACGGAAACCGCACCTGCTCCGTTCAGAGCACCTATGATTTCATATATTCTTAAATTTGAAAGCAGCGACGGAGGAAAAACCTTTTCACAGCCGGTTGATATAACACATTTCTATAAAAAAACGTCTGACGGTGTTTTTCTCGGAGTAGGCCCCGGTGTCGGCATAACTCTCAGAAATGAAAAGCATAAAGGAAGAATTCTTGCCCCCTGTTATATTCTCGGGAAAGCTCTTGTACTTATAAGTGATGATGACGGAAAAACATGGCACCGTAATTCCGCGGATTTCTGTGAAAATATTGATGAATGTCAGCTTGCAGAAATGCCCGACGGAAAGGTTTTCTGCTTCGGACGTCCTAAAGGCGGCGGAAAAATTCCTCTCAGTGTTTCCGATGACGGAGGGGAAAGCTTCAGAAAGCTTGATGCTGTTGAGCCTTATGTGCCGCAATGTCAGCGCAGTGTGACAGTGTTGCCGGAAGATTTTATTCTTCCTGATAATCTGACCAATGACGGAAGATTTATTCTTCTTTCTGCTCCAACGGGACACGGCGGAAAAGACAGAACAAGAACAGACGGAAAGGTGTTCCTCGGAAGAATTGACGGTGAAAAAATCAGCTGGATAAAGGAATATAATGTTACCGATCCCGAAAAATATGCCTCCTTCGGAAAATATGCCGATTTTTATGCGTATTCCTGCCTTAGTGTGATTGATAACAGCACGGTAGGGCTTCTTTATGAAGCATATCCTTCGGGCTATATTACCTTTGCACGCTTCGGTCTATAAGAAAAAATCTTACGATTTATCAACCCCCTACCCCCAATCTTGGGGGCTGTAGGTGTTTCTTGTTCAATAAGCTTGCGTTATTCAATGAGCCTGCAGGCGAATTATAAGCTAAATTGCTCACAACGCGAGCAATTTC
>JAZSNB010000085.1:0-3777 GCA_045536195.1 Acutalibacteraceae bacterium | reverse complement strand
GAGAAACTAACTCAGCAGACAGAGGAGCTCAATGTCAAGGTTGAGGAGCTGACAGCAAAGTATGAATCACTTGCGAAGTACGAAGTGAACATAGATGAACTGACAGAAGATTTCTATGAGCAGGATGAGTTCAAGTTGCCTGAACCTCCGCCGCTTATGACCGCCAGAACTTACAAGACGAAATTTATTGAGCCTCTTTTTAATAAGCTGATTGGTCTTGTTAAAGGATTAGCAAAGCAGTGTATGGAGCTTCAATCCCGTGTGTTCGGCATGAAGGTAGGAGCAGGTCTTGATAAAAGAAAAGTTAATGAACTGTATGAGGATAACAGTTACCTTCGTGAAGAAAATCAAGAGCTTGTCGGAGATGTACTGAAGTTCAGACTGCTAAGAAAAGTTTTCGGTGATGAAGAGGTTGACAAGCTCGTTGATAAAGCGACGGAGCTTGAAAGAGAAAGCCGCAGAGCACGTAATCGCAGCGGTTGGGAACGATAAAATTTTTTGTTTAAGGAGGCATTAAATGGAAATAATAAAAATAAAAAATAATTTAAGAGGTGTGGCTTATTGCGAATAGAAGTGCGAGACGCTCCCCGCAAAGTCGTTTACTTCTGGTTATCAAAATCAGAAGCGGCAGACAAAAAACTGATGGATTCCCTGAAACTTCAATTCAAAGAATGGAAGAACAAAAATTACCTTCCTGTAGTTTTCGAGTCCGGCAGTGAAAGTCTTGAGGACAATATGTATATGCTGATGAAACGTAATATGGAGCTTTTGGCAAAGAAGTCAGAGCTTTCAATCTGACTTTAACGTGATGTGGTTACTCACATCACAATACATAAATCGTACTTGATTATATTACTATTGTATATAGATTTCTGTTTTACCGTCGGTGGAAAATATCGGCGGTAAAAATTTTTATGGAAAAGTGTTGACTTACTCCTAAAACTTGTGGTACAATGTTGTCAGAAACAAAGAAAAAATACAAGACTTTATTGAAAGAGTGATTGAAAATGAATGATAACATCCAATTGTATGAAAACCAACCTATCCGTTCTGCCTGGGATGAAGAAAAAGAAGAATGGTATTTTTCTGTTGTTGATGTGGTTGGGATTTTGACTGAACAGGAAACTTATGATGGTGCAAAAAATTATTGGAAGGTTCTGAAGCATCGCATCAAGGCGGAAGGTAATCAGTTGGTTACAAACTGTAACCAACTGAAAATGAAATCACCGAAAGACGGAAAAAAGTATCTGACCGATGTTGCCGACACCGAACAGCTTCTTCGTATTATTCAATCTGTTCCTTCACCTAAAGCGGAGCCTTTCAAAATGTGGCTTGCCGAAGTGGGCAGAGAGCGTATCGAGGAAACAATAGATCCGGAACTTGCAATTGACAGAGCGCTTGATACATATCTCAAAAAGGGATATAGTGAAGATTGGATTCATCAGCGTATTTTATCTATTCGTGTCCGTAATGAGCTGACAGCAGAATGGCAATCCCGTGGCGTTGAAAAAGGAAAAGAATATGCAATTCTGACAGATGAAATTACACGGGCCTGGTCAGGTATGACAACACGCCAGTATAAGAAACTCAAAGGTCTAAAAAAAGAAAATCTTCGTGATAATATGAGTACAACAGAAATAATTTTAAATATGCTTGCTGAAACTGCAACAAAAGATATTTCTGCACAAACTAAACCTGAAACCTTTGAAGAAAGCAGAGCCGTCGCCAAGCGTGGCGGTAAAATTGCAGGTAATGCGAGAAGGGAGCTTGAAGAAGAAACAGGAACTTCTGTAATAACAGAAAAGAATGCTGCCGAGCTTAACGCTGTTGTTACCGGAATGATAGAAGCTGTAGTGAATGATAAAAAGGAGGATTGAACATGATTGAAAAATTTGATATTGCCGGTTATTGTCGAATCTCAGTTGACCTTGAGCTTGACCGTGACAATACCTCAATCGAGAATCAGAAGGCAATCATTGAGGATTATGTGAAAATAAATTTCCCCGGTTCAACTCTTACTTTTTATGAAGACAGAGATAAATCGGGTTACACCTTTGAACAGCGTGACGGTTATCAGCAGATGCGTAAGCAGTTAGTCTCAGGCCGAAAAGATATTCTTATTGTCAAAGACTTTTCCCGTTTTTCAAGAAGAAACAGCCGTGGCCTTGTTGAACTTGAAGACTTACGTGATGCAGGAGTAAGAATCATATCTATCGGTGATGTTATTGACTTTCCGAATGATGACGACTGGCTTAAAATTCAGTTTCAGTTCCTTATAAATGAAATGCCTGTTACCGATACTTCGAAAAAGGTTCGTTCTGTTATCAAACGCCGTCAGTCAGACGGAAGGTGGATTTGTGCCGTACCTTACGGTTATGTTATTACCAATACTAAGACAATGGCGTTTGAGGTTGACCCTGTTCAGGCTGAGGTCGTCAGAGAAATCTTTTCTCTTTATATCGACGGTTGGGGCTACAAGAAAATTGCAAACCACCTGACCGAAAAAAATATTCCCACACCAAGGATGTGTGAGAAGGCAAGAAAAGAGGCTCTTGGTGAGGAGTGCAAAATCAAAGCAAAGCCTGTATGGAGCATTGTTACCATTCAGGGCATACTTGCAAACGATTTTTACATCGGTACTCTCCGACAGGGTAAATACACCCGAAAGAAAATTAACGGAGCCGACATCAAGATAGATGAAGATGACCATATAGTATTTGAAAATAATCACGAGGCAATCATTGATTACCGTACTTTTGCTCTTGCTAAAGAAGCTATGAAAAAACGTACCACCAACAATTACCGTGGTGTTAAGAAATACGACAATGTTTATTCAGGGCTTATGGAGTGCGGCGACTGCGGAAGTCCGATGTTTCCTATGAGCAGAGCCGATTTGCCCGACGCTTATCGATGCGGTGCTTATCATACAAGAGGTCTTAAAGCGTGTACAAGTCACCATACAAGAGTTGATATGCTTGATGAAACCGTCAAAGAGTATCTTACCGAAATCCGCATGACTTCTGCCGATATGATTGAAAAATTGCAGAAGGCTATTGCAGGAGAAAAGGATGCTATCAATAGTAACCGAAACACGGTAAATCTTCTTCAGAAACAGCTTGATGAAGCAAGAGAAGAACGCAAAATCTATATCAGACAAAAGACCAGAGAAGTAATAAAGCATCCTGAAAAAGAAGCTCACATTGAATCGCTTTATGAAGAAATGATTGCCGAGTGTGATGATAAAATTCAGGGGCTTGAAAATCAGATTGAACTTACTGAAAACAAGCATAACACAATCATAAGAGTTAACCGTATAGCGAATCTTGCTATTAATATTTTTGATGAAATTCTTAATAAAGAAAAGCTTGATAAAAATGACCTTGAGCTTCTTATTGAAAGAATTTATGTTTATGAAGACCATATACACATCAAATTAAAGGCAGATATAGAGTCGATTTTAACAAGCGGAATGCTTCCCGAACAGCAGGAGGAAGCCGTAAATTTTAATTCAGACATCGTAGATATCTCAGTATTCAAACGCCAAAAAGTCCTTAAAAGGAACAACCATAAGGACAAGGTTTACGATGTCAGTATTGTCAGTAACGGCGACCCCCTTGAAATCTACACCCAGGCTGACGGGGAAGTAATCTTCAAAAAATATTCCCCAGTAGGTGAGTTGGGTGCAGACACAAAGCAGTATGTGGACGTGTTAAGCCGTACCACGGGTCTTGCGGCGGTTATATGTGACAGGGACAGAGTGGTGGCGGCGGCAGGTAT
>JAZSNB010000115.1:0-36534 GCA_045536195.1 Acutalibacteraceae bacterium | reverse complement strand
CCAATAATTGAATTGCGTTTCATCGAACCCATCTATAGGAAAATCGTGATTTCCGCAAACGCTGAATAAGGGAACGTTGTCTTTTGCAGTATTATTCACGCACTCTGAAAAAAGCTCAAGCTGCTCAGGCTTACCGTCATTAACAAGATCACCGGATACAAGGACACAGTCAGCCTCAAAAGCCTTTTTAAGTGCCCTCATAACTCTGCCGGTTTTTCTTGAGAGGTGCAGGTCGCTGAGAAGAGATATTCTGTATATGAAGTTGCTAAATTCCACACAATCACTACATTCACAAGTTGCTTCTGTCAACACATATCACCTCTCTCATTTATGATTTTTACTTCTGCAAATCTCCCGCCTTGAAGTTATACACAGGGCGGACAATCTTAAGCACATCAACGGTAGGCACAATGTTTTCAAGTATGCTCTCAATAGGCTTATACGCCTGTGGGCACTCATCAAGAGTTTCTAGAGATACGGAAGTAGTATAAATACCTTCCATCGACTTTTTGTAGTTTTCCATACTAAGCTCCGCCTTTGCCTGAGAACGGGAATACAAGCGGCCTGCGCCATGGGGTGCAGAACAGTTCCACTCCTCGTTACCCTTACCGATACAAATAAGGCTTCCGTCACGCATATTAATAGGGATAAGCAGAAGCTCGTCTTTTTTAGCGGAAACGGCACCCTTACGGATTATATCGCTTTCCATATCTATATAGTTATGAACTGTTTCAAAATGTTCATAGTCTTCAACTGCTTTTCCGAACAAACCGTTTATAATAGTCTTGGCCATAATATATCTGCTGAATGATGCATAGCGTTGGCAGATATTCATATCATGAATATGGTCATTTCCAGTACTCGTCTACGCTTTCAGATAAATGTATTACTGATTTATAAATTTCATCACGATCGACCTCATTTTTAAGGTAGTTTTCAAGCTCAGCATCACTGCAGCTATGTATGAAGTTCGAATAAGACCTGTCCGTACCCTGTCTTATCACATGAACACGCAGGCTTACATCTCCACCCGATCGTTCAATTCTCAAAAAAGCTTCATTCTTAGTTTCTGGAATATCAAATGCAACGAAATAAGGACGGATAACCCCGCTGGGAAACGTCTTTTCGGGCAATTGATTAATAATCACTTCTAAGCTTTTATCTATAAGTGCTTTGATAATTTCTTCGTTTGTTACCTTTTTCTTTTTAAATAACATAATTTCTCTTCCTTTCGATTAAATAGTAAGACAAAAAACGGTTTCCGAAAGTAAAGCTCAAGGAAACCGATTTTTATATAGAATTTGAGATAAATAAACAATAAAAAATTAATCTTTAGTAATTTCAATATCATTTATCTGAACTTCTATACCAAGCTCTCCCAATTTTTCCTTTATTATACTTATTATAAAATCTTTTTGATCGTTAACAAAATGCATCACCATATTATCTTTTGCATCCTGAGGAATTAGTGAAATCATTTTTGTTGCAAGTGTACCTTTCCCAAACATAGCAATGAATTTGCTCGCAATCTTTTTTTCAGAATCTCCTTTATTTTCACTTAAAAGAGGCATAAGCACCTTTAATATTGATTCGTAGTTAATGTTGTCAACTTTGATTTTAATTTCCATTATTTCCACTTCCTTAACATTATTCAAAAGCCTTAAGAGCTGTTTTTAGCTTATCTTCAAATGTATCAAAATCATCATCGCTTACTGAAAAAACAATCTTTTTGAATGCCTCATAGTTGGGTTTTGTAAACTTAAACATATCCGTCTGAGGCGTTATGTTACGAATAAGTTTAATTACATTCGAAAGGTTGTCCTGCGTAAAATCTTCTCCTCTACTGGAAAGCACAGTTGTGAGCATACCCAAACGCCATGTCAGTGCTTTGGCAGATATTGCATTAAAATACACACCTATTACCGGGACATGACCCATAATCTTATCAACAGCTATATCAACTAAAATTTCCTTAAACAATCCACTGAGCACAGGAGCCAAATCCTTTGCAGTTAATTTACTTCTGCCGTAAAGTCCTCTGATATCATTAATCATTGGCTCATAATGCGTCAGAAGCACCATACCGTCAATAGCAATCGTAGAAGGAAATCCTGCAACTCCGCTAACGCCTTGGATGAATGCGTTTGAATTTGCCTTTCTGTTAATCATTTTGTAAATCACATTAAAAGTTGCTTCGTCTTTTGTGTTAATTGTTGTGTTCATTTATTAGTCCTCTCTTTCTTAAGATGACTATATCATACCACCAACAACATAAAAACGGGTAACCTTTTAGGCGACAAATAACTTATATGTTTAATACTGTTGCTTTTCAAACGTAAGCATCAATCCATTAACATACGACAGTTATACTCTGCAGCCATTTCTTTAATGTCCTGTACATTTAATTTGTCTCCCAAAACAGCTCCGTTTATTTCACTTACAGAATCAGCCAGTCTATAAAGAATTTTTTCAATCCTTTCTTTTTCTTTCTCAAGATAGACACTTTCATCCTGAATGTTTTGTTCGATAATCTCATTATATTTGCTTTCTGCCTCTGTGACAACTGATATAAAGCTATCACATTCTTTATTAAGCCTGGTTTTCATCTCTGATATTATAAACTTTTCAAACTCATTTAATTTATCCATAACGAACTGCTTGATCTCATCAAGGAGCAGTTCGTTCGTATTATTAAGTATTTTTTCTGATTTTGCACCTATTCCGATCTTAAGATACAAAGAAAGATGCTCTTCAAGCCAGAATTCAATCTCTTTTATCGGTGAATATGTTTTTTGAGAACGCATCCACAGTCCTCCATCTGATACAAACGGAACAGTAGGGCACAAAATCTCGCTCGGATATACACTGCTAAGCTGTTTCTCCAATTGATTTATTCTTTTTTCAAGAATGTAAGTGCATTCCTTTTCTAATTCATTCGTTTTTTCGGTTAAGTAAGACAGAACTTTTTCCTTAATCGGTACAATAAGTTTTGTTTTTTCATCTTCATTTTTCATAAAACCCAATTTAATCAGATCGGCTATGCTAAAATTGCTAAACTCTGTTCTACCGAAATATCCATTCCAAGCTGAATCAAGCATATAAAGAAATGTATCGTAGGCTGTTTTTATATCCCTAAGAATATCCTCTATTACCTCACTGAAAATATTATTTATGAGATTTTCTGTTTTTTCAATATCAGCGTCCACTTTTGCTTTTTCCTTTTTCAGTTTTTTAAGACTGTTATCGTGTGCATTGATTTCAGCATTAGCTTTGTTCTCTGCATCAACATAAATCTTTGCGAGTTTAGGAATATAAGCTGACAAAGCATCACGATATCTATTGTCATCGGTAAGGAATTTACCAAGAGCATCTTCAAAATCAGGAACACCCGTGTTTTCATCAGGAATCATTATTTCGCCAACGCCACAAATAGGTGTCTTTTTATTTGTTCTTGTATTAAGTGAACCAAAGGCATTTGTATAGAACACGCGGCTTTCGAACAAATCTCTGTCAAATGAACCGTCTTTTTTTGTAAACACTTCTCTTAACTGTTTTTCCACATGTTGCTTGAGTTCATCAACCTCTCCAGTTTGAACACAGTCGAAGCGGTTAATAACAAAGAAGATGTTTTTCATATTTCTGCCAGCAAAATGAGACTTGATATATTCCTTTTCATCGTACGTAAATGGCATAGCAGCATTTACAACATAAACAATGGCACTGGCTTTTCTTGCAAAATCACGGGAAACTGCCAATTGCACATCTCTGCAATAATACCATTCGCATGGCAAGTCAACAAGCTGAACCAGACCACCACCGATACCATCATGAACATACTGCATCTGAACATAATCAACATCAGAAAACTTATCAGGTTCTTCAATGCTTGTACGGTACTTTTCAAAGAAATTATCTACAGTCAACTCTTCCACAAGTTGTTTACCTGTTGTCATATCAATGCTATTTTTATACACGATTACTTTTTCTTCAGCGTGGAATACTAGCTTTGTAACAAAAGACGCATGATAAAACACTGAATTACGTAGAAGATTTTTATGCGCCAAAGCATTTATAAGCGTTGATTTGCCGGCAGGAAGTCCACTTATAAACACAACACTGAAAATACCTTCATTGATACTGTTGATCCCTTCATCTATCAGTTCAACCTCATATTTCATATTCATGCCCGGTAAAAAGCCATATTTATCGATTTTGCTTTCATCTGTTTTTCCAATAAGCTCTTTTATAACCGTCATTTCCTTTATAACTGTATCAACTATCCTTTGAGTTTTTTCATAAGGTTTCATGATGATTCCCTCGCATTTTCTTTATTTTTCTCTGTTTGCTTTGTACATATCGACAGATTCTTTAACCTCGTCATCTGTCAACTCACAGTTTTTAATTATTTCCTTTAATTCTTCATTAGTAACATTACGAAGTTTTTTTCCGACCTTACCCTGCTTCGCTAAAACCAAAAGAATATCCAATAGCTTTTTTCCTGCCAGTGTGACACTTACATACGCTGACGCCATAGGCCTAAACGGCATAGCAATAATAGTAATTATTATATTTTCTAACATCATATCTGCCGTTAACCGCATTATGATATCTTTTGAAAGTTCCGCAATTAAAGTTGCCTTTAACGGAGTGTTAAGACATTTACAAATTTCAGTATACATTTTCACCGTTACACTCAAAGCTGCCGTATAAGCTATTATAGGTCCACCAACAGCTGCAGTACCTGCAATTTTTGCATTTTTTTCAATTATGCCTTTCACCTCAGAGGCATTATTATAATATTTTTCCAATTCTTTTATTGTATTTTCTAAAGTCATTTTATCTTCCCCTTTTCTTTTAACAATAGAAATCATAATAACCGAAAAATATATAGGCATTATATTGTGCTGTTCAGTTTTTTATAATTCCTTTCAAATTCAATCCGAACTGGAGATAATAAAATTTACGCATTGCATCTTCTATCTCAGCAAGTTTTTTTAAATCATATTCTATATAATTTATTTCTTCTTCATATCCGGTTTGGATTGATTCCTCGCTTTTTATTTCATACTTCCATGATATTATTTGTTCAATTATATTTTGTAATTGAGGCTTTAATTCACTTTCGATTGTTCTAATTGCAGGTGCCGCATAATTTTCGTATACCAAGTCGCACCCGTCGCCAATATTAAGTATTCCATAATCTATTGCGGTTTTTACTGTTTCTCCCAACCGCTGTAAAAAACCTCTTTTTTTTACGCTCTTTGCGATTGGTTTGGGAATTGTAAAATTATCAACCCTTCTGTTAAAATAATTTATAAGTCCCCGAGCATGATAATCATAGCCAAAGTCGACGCGAATATCTGACACCAAATAGCTCATTTGCATCACTAAGAAATTTTTTGTATCAACAGAGAATTTATTGCATCTACCCTCTTGCTCCAGCTGATTTACATATTTATAAACCTTGTCAAGGTGTGAATTCAGCTTTACTATGTATCTGTTTATCTGCACTTCTTTTTTTGTTTGATTTTTTGAATTTTCAACTATCTGTTGTTGTTTAATTTCTCTTCTTTTTTTTCTATCCTGTTTAGCAAGCGCTTCCAGTTTTTCCCTTTCCTCCCAGATATCCATACTGAGTTTTTGTATCATTAAATCATAATAATACCTTTTTTTATTAATACAAACTTCTTTCTTTAATCTATCTGTGACATCTTTGTTTTCCAATAAAAATGCTAAGTGGGAGTCAAAGCCTGCAAGACTCTTCAGGGGGCCATCAGCAACCGTATAGAAAATATTGGTGCCAAATATATTGTTTATCAAATTCCCGCCCTTATCTCTCATCAGATATTCTGCTTTAGCCTTTATGCTTTTTATGTCTTCGACGGTATTCAAATTGTCCATTCGGTTAACAATCATTATAAAATTACCGTGACTGCTCTGAATTTCTTTGAGATAATCCTTTTCAAACAGCACACCTAACTGTACAGCATTTGTACAAAAAACGATCAGATCACCGTTTAAAACAGCATTTCGGCTTATTTCCTCTAATCTGCCACCCATTTCATCATTAAAGCCCGGTGTGTCAAGAATTTCTATTCCCATTTTGAGAATTACAGAGGGCATTTCTACAATTATTTCTTCGGTATTATTTGGCGTCTTTTTTTCACCTGTAACCATTTTTTCAAAATTTTCTTTGGTAATTCTTTTTTTTATTCCATTATCTTCATAGTAAAAACTTAGTTCTTTCCCGTATCTTAACCGTGTAACCACCTTTGTTACAGGAAAAAGTCCGGTTGGAAGTTTATATTCCTCGCAATTCAACAAACAATTCAAAAGAGACGATTTTCCGGCGGAAAAAACACCGCAAAAAGTAATTACAAATTTCTCGCCAATAGAAATGTTTTGTATTCTCTCTAATTCTTGCTTGTATTCTAAATATTTCTGCATTTAAAAATCCCCCGTAAAAGAAATTTCCTGATTAAAAGCAATCAGGAAACCTCTTTTAATTTTGGTGTATGAAATCAATCAAGATTTCTTCGTAATCATTCACCGTACTTGTCGCATATTACAATAAGAGTGTTTTTATATTCTTCAAGCTGTTTTGCATAGCCTTCAACCAGATGATTTACCGAATTTTTTTCATATTTGTCAAGACTTGAAGCATAGCTCACGAGAGAGGCAAGAAGACAAACAACTGCCTGAACAATGATTATCCACACTTTAGCCTTTAAAGCGAAGTGTAAAACCAAACCAATTACAATAGCGACAGCAATCGCAATTAAAAGCTTTACAACAAAAGAGGGCTTCTTTATGCCTTTAATTTCCTGAAATTTAAAATCCGATATACCGTTTAAGAGTTCTCTTCTGAACTGCTCATTTTTTTGTTCGCCCAGAAGCAGACCTTCTGTTTCCACGATACTGCTCCAACGGAAGGAATATGCTCTGTACCAATCACCGAGTTTTTTTAAAGTTATAGCATCGGCGGGGAGTTTGCTCATTTCAGCCTTAAAGGCAACTTTTAAGCTGTCCCACTGACCCGAAAAACTGTTTTTATATGACATTTTGTCACCTCCAAACTTGCGTTTCTTTCATTTTGCGGTGCCGTTTATACAGCACCGCATATAAGTATCAATTCTTATTTCTGTTCCTGACGCTTTTCATAGGAGAAAGCCTGGGCCTTAACACCGTGAATGTTCAGTTCTTCGCCTAAAACAATCTTATTGATGTTACTGATAACCTGAACCATCTTATCAAGAAGTTTATCGGCTCTTTCCTTTTCTACTTCCAAACTAAAGTTTTCGTCCTGAAGGTTCTTGATTGTTGCTTCGTATGATTCCTTTTGTTCCTCAAGCTTATTTCTGAAGTTAGTAGCAAAGGTATTACCGGCCTTAATAAAGCTACCAGCGATATCCTTTTCAAGATCCATTACCATTGCATCTTTACCGGATCTTAATGCCCCGATTGTATCGGGCTTAAGTTTTTCGATAAGTGTCTTTGCAGCCTTTTCACCCACTACCCTGAATTCGCTAACCATTTTCCATATACGAACACCCATCATGGCAAGACCAATAGGCCAACCAACAACATTAAGAGCAATATATTCAACTATATTTCCTGTTATAGACTTGATAACAGCACTCTTATTGCTTGCGCCATTAGCAGCACCACCAATAATATCCAAATCTAATCCAATAATACCAAGCACAAATTGGAATGTGTTCATTTTTATTTCCTGTCCACCATTAACATCAACCTGTGTCCCCCCGGTAAGTTTGCTCATAATGTCTTCAAGTTTTACGGGAGAATCAATAGCTTCTAACTGTTCCTGGAATGTTATCAACTGATCTTCAAAAGTTTTAACCTTTGTTTCAATGATGCTTCCTATATTTTCCTCAAGAGTCTTGACTTTTTCATCAGTATAGTTTGATATAGCATCATGTATCGGCTTGACTTTTTCTGCCTTCTTTTCTTCATTTTTCTCAAGTGCTGTCTTGATTAAATCTATAGCCGAAAACTTGATGTTGACATTCTTAAAGTGATCATCCCAACCAAATTCAACATCGTTAACAAAATTATCATAAGCTAACTTAATATCAAGAAGAATATTCTGTGCTGTTGTACGGCAAGTGTTTTCGATATTTTCTATGATTTTTTCTGTTTTCTCAATGCTTGCGTCAAATTCAGCCTTCTCCTTTTCAAGGTCTTCTAAACTCTTATCATAAGCAGCAATTTCATCATTTATCTTATTTTCTGCCTCAACATAAATCTTTGCGAGTTTAGGAATATAAGCTGACAAAGCATCACGATCTCTATTGTCATCGGTAAGGAATTTACCAAGAGCATCTTCAAAATCAGGAACACCCGTGTTTTCATCAGGAATCATTATTTCGCCAACGCCCTGAATAGGTGTCTTTTTATTTGTTCTTGTATTAAGTGAACCAAAAGCGTTTGTATAGAACACGCGGCTTTCGAACAAATCTCTGTCAAATGAACCGTCTTTTTTTGTAAACACTTCTCTTAACTGTTTTTCCACATTTGCCTTAAGTGCATCAACCTCTCCAGGTTGAACACAGTCGAAGCGGTTAATAACAAAGAAAAGGTTCTTCATGTTTCTGCCAGCAAAATGAGACTTGATGTATTCCTTATCATCATCTATAAACGGCATAACAGCATTTATAAGATATACAATTGCACTGGCTTTTTCCGCAAAATTACGGGCAGCCTCTGTATCTGCAACACTATTTGATGTACCCGGAGAGTCAACAAGCTGAACCATACTTCCGCCAACACCATCTTGAGACTGCTGCAACTGAACATAATCAATATCGATAAACATATCCGCATTTTCCTGACTTACGCGATACTTCTCGAAAAATTTTTCTACAGTCATCTCCTCAGTAATCTGTTTACCTGTTATCTGGTCAACGTTTTTCTTATATACTATTACTTTTTCATCAGCATTGAAGACTAACTTTGTAACAACGGCTGTTTCAGGGTTAATACCTGTTTTTAAAAGATCTTTACGCATTAAAGCATTTAAGACAGTTGACTTGCCTGATGAAAAACCTCCTGTAAAGAGAACCTGGAAAATACCTTCTCTGAGCTTATGAATCTGTTCTTCAACAAGTTCGGTTTCATTTTTCATGTTCATACCGGGAATAAAACCATACTGTTCTTCCTTTTCCTCGTCTCTTTTGTCAATAAGGTCTTTGAACACTGCTAATTCCTTTACAACCTGATCAACCATTTCCTGTGATTTTGAATAAATACCCATGTTTTTTTCTCCTTTGTTTTTGATTATATTTATGCGCCGTTTTCACGACATTAATTTAACATTGTTATTATTTCAGGCAGGCTTTCGTTTACCAATTTTTCAAGTGCCTGATATTCATCTTTCGCTTTTTCTACTTTTTCTACGGAGAGAATAATGGACTCAGCTATGCTGTCGACTACCTTTTTATATGCTTCAGAAACCTTTTCCTTTGTTTCCCCCTTCATTTTTTCAAGATTTTCTTCAACCTGTGCTCTAAGCTGTTTCTTCATTTCTTCGCGGTCATTTACAAGCTGTTCGAGAACATTAGCACGAGATCCTTTGCTTATCTCTTTTTGGCTGAACTTATCATAGATTGTTTTACCAACCAAAAAGGCTACACCGGTAAAAGGACTTACAAACAACGCACTTACAACAGAAGCTACAAGCATACCGTTAGATACTAACTTGCTTTTCTTAAGCATTTCCCCGTCAGCTGCACTGTAGGTCTTTTCTTTTTGAACAGCCACATCCAATGTAATTGAAGCATACTTTTCATCAATGAAACTATTGAACCCAGGGATATCAACTATTTTCAATAAATGATTGCAATCCTTTGTCAGGTCTTCCTCAATAGTCTTAATGACTTCTGTATGGTCCTTTGCCAGTTTTTCACTGAGCTTCTCCTCAAACATAGAAAGCGCCTTTTCAAGATAAGACGGTATTAACTCAATATCCTTTTCAAGTTCCTTTGTTTCAGATATTCTGCCGATAATGCTTCCATAGGCTTCTTCAACATACTTTTCAAGAGAAGGAATTACCGTAAACTTAATATCTGAATAAAGATTTTCAATTTTTGAACTTACCGCTACTCTTCCTGAAATTTCAATATTTTTCTTTTCTTTTTCTACTTTCTGAGTGAGTTCTTTCAATTTATCAATATCGATATTCTTTGCTTCCATATGCTTTTTTGCGATGCCTGTAATATCTGTTATACAGTTTTTAACAATATACTTACATCTTTTCTGATTAAGCACCTCTGCTTCATCAAAAACATTCATTATATTTTCTCTGAATTCATCTGTGGCTTTAAAAAGCTTTGCATCAGTATTTACTCTGTTGAGATGACCTTTAACCGCATCCGCAACGCTGTTAACCTCTTCATCTGTATTAAGAAGCTGTGTGTTAAAAATTACTGCCGCAAATCTGTCACATCCAAAGCAGGGCTCGACAGTTTCTTTTATCCATTTCTTTTCATTAATATTCATAGCCATTATTGCATTGGTAAACATCGCAAGATAGTCATGTTTTCCCAGTACTTTGGCATCAAGTGTGTGAAAATCAAAACCGCAATAGAAAGAAATATCTGCTTTTTCCAGGACATCCCCCTTTGCTGAAACAACTATCTTCCTATATGCTGTTTTTTGATAGCCAAGATTATCTTCTGCGACAAAAGGCAAAGCATCATCTTCACCTAAGGTAAAGGTAACGCAAAACGGTTTATCGTCATTTGTGAGCTGAGATATATCACCGCCATAGCCGCAAAGTGTTTTCAGTTCCGAAAGTACCGCTGCTTTTCCGTAAGCCTCTGCCACAATGGCGAGACTGTTTTTGTGAGGCTCAAGAAGACTTTTCTCTGCTGTCGAAATAATATTCTTAAACTCGTTTATATCAATTCTGCCTACCTTTTCGCTAATAGTATTTAATATGTTGCTGTACATAATAAAACCTCCAATAAACTAAAATACTCTAATAATTTCTTCTGTTATTCTTTCCAACTCTTTATCTGCAATTGCACCGGTGAAAATTGCCTTTCCTGTCAGTCTGCAATATTTTTCACTCTTGGCAAATTCATCCAAAGCATGTATACGCTTGGGTATAATCGGGTGATTATGATTTAACTCATTAGCCTTTCTCAAAACGCCCTTTTTAAGGTAATCCGCTGAATCCTTTACATACTTATCAACATTGATTTCATCGGCATCCATAAAGGGCATTGTAATTTGCAGTAAAGTACGCTTTGCTGTTTCAACATCGCCGCAACATAAGAGACCTGCTCTATCAGCTGATATCTCACTTCTTCTGGACCACGCCATAAGCGGAGCAGTCCCTACTGTATTTACAATAGGAGCAATAATCGGAACCGCTGAAGCAAAAACACTTGCGACATTCACGACAGTATGATAAACCACATGTCCCATAGCAATATGACCGCACTCGTGTCCAATAACAAATTTCAACTGTTCTCTGCTCATTGTCTTAGCCATCAGGGGGCTTATTGCAATATACGGCTCTTCATCACTACCAAATGTCATTGCATTTATTCCTGATACACCGCTTGATATAACAACATACGGACGCTTTATTCCCAGTTCTGAAATGCATTCATTTACTATGGCATCAATTTCCGGATAATTTTCTTTGCTTACGAGTACACCGCTTGCAACAATGGGACCGTAAGTTGTGTCTGACACCATATCAACACCCTGCTTAAAAATAGAATTAACTATTTTATTATCCAATAATTTTACTATTCCCGAATCAATGGGATGTGCATAATCTCTTCTTGCTTTTTCGTTCTTTGTTTTATAATCGGTATTCCATTGGTTTCCTTCAAATTTAGGACATTCAACCTCAAATGCTTCATTGTTCATTTTTGTTCCTTCTTTCTCATTTGAATTATTGATAACGACTTTCCACTCCTGAAGTTTTGAAAAAATTTTTAATAATGTTATCGGCGAATAAAACTGTGCTTTTTTTATTTCGCTATATATAGTATTCAAAACTATCCTTTTATCTTTGATTGTATCAAAACTATTTTCGGATTGATTTGTTAAAATCGTTAATGCAATATCACCTGCACAATCCCATAATGTAGAGTTTATTATATATCCCGAATCCTCTTTTCTAATATTTTTCATGTTTGGGTATATAACCTTACCTTCATTTTCGGTAAATAACACTTCAACTTTTTCTTTTCCGAATTCCTGTAACCTGATTGCCACAATATCACCTCTTTTCTGTTTGGTATGATAACATCTTAGCATACCTCCCTATAAAAAGGCGTCAACTTTCAGGCGACAAATCTCAGACATCCATCAAAGGCTTTTCTCCCATAAAAAACAGCATTTCCTCCATGCTTTCCAATGTATACTTCTTGTTCCTCATAACATAAGAAATAAAAGATTCTCTGTTGTCAGATGGTCTGAAAACAAAGCCTGCTTCAGCCATAAAATGTACCGCTTCGTTATAATCCAGTTCCAGCCCAACAGCCATAAGCAAAATATGGTTTCTTGATATTTTCTCGTATTTTCGTATTTTGCCAAAAGTCTGTCTGGACATTCCTATGTAATTATAAAATTCCGGTTCCGTATATCCTTTGCTTTCAATAGTATCTGCCAAATACTTATAAAATGACGGCTTTATCTTCGTAAGACTTTTATATTCCTCAATATCCTTTTCGTTAAGTTCTTTTTTATCTCCTTGTTTTTCGATTTCTCTAAGTCGTTTTTTTAATAATTCCTGTACAGGTGCATCAGAGGGAAAATAATTTCTTAATTGATAAAGCGTTTCTTTATCACAGTTTTGTATCAAAACCCAAAATGCATCTTCACTTTGATCATCTGCAAACAATAATGCAAAATCATTATTTTTCTTATTTTTTTTATTAATACTGATTTGTGCCTCATGCACCAAATCACAATATAAATCAAATGTTAACATGTCAAAACACCTGCCACTTTTTTATTACAACATAATCCACATTATGTTGCTTTGGCATTATACATACACAGGCAAAAAAAGAAAAAATGCACAACAATTCAACCTCATCTTCTGATATTTAAAAAATATATCAGGATGAGGTATTTTGTTGTGCCTATAAGTATATTTCAAGTTAAATTCTTAAGAAAACATGCATATAAATTGTTAAAACTATTGTTTTTTTTTGTAAATATGATATAATTTTAGATATTATATGGGTGATTGTTTATAAATTACAACATAATGTGGATTATGTTGTAATCCGATTTGAATTTAAACTATCAATCGCATCGCTTCCATTTTCTTGCAATGCTCTATACCTGTGGAAACAATATAAATTCGGGTTGTGTTTATATTACTGTGACCTAAAACATCTGCAAGTTTTGCAATATCTTTCTCAAGTGCATAAAAAGCTCTTGCAAAAAGGTGACGGAGATTATGCGGGAATACCTTTGACGGATTGACCTCTGCCTCTTGGCAGAGTTTTTTCATTTCACGCCAAATTGTTACTCTATCAATAGCTTTACCTGTACGAGTTATAAAGATTTTACCTGAAGTTATACCCTTGCTTTTAGCATATTTCAATAGTTTTTTTCTAAGCTCTCTGACTATAAATATACTGCGGTTTTTTGCTTTACAGTTAACATAAGCACTGCCTTTTTGTGCCGCTTCTACTGTTATATATTGTAATTCACTCACACGGATACCGGTGCCGCAGATCGTCTGTAAGATCAGAGACATCCTTTCGTTTTTCTTTTTGCTTGCAGTGTTAACCAATCTCAAGTATTCAGCTTTGGTTAATTCTTTTTCTTCAGACCTGAATATCTCCTGTTGAACCTTTAAAGGTTTAACCCGACAATCATACCAACCGAGAAACGAAAACAACTTATTTATTGCCGCCAGCATAGAGTTGATACTTCGTACAGTATAACCATCATTTATGAGTTTTTTCTTGTATTCAATCACTATGTCTTTGGTAACACAATTGCTTTGTACAAAACGATAAAAAGCTTTTATATCTCGTATATATTTTTCTATCGTTGCAGTACTTTTCTCTTCTAAATACAAATTATTATTAAAATCATTGATAATTTCTAATGTGAAATGTTTTTCATTCACTGAAATCACTCCTTTAAATATGAGTTTAATCATTTAAATATTATTTATACAAATTCCTTAATGCTGCGCAACTGATTTTTCGTTTTACATAAAGCAACCTCCTTGTAATTTGGTAATACCATTTTACAAGGAGGTCCTCAATTTGTCGAATGTATCGATTATATTCAATTTTTATATCATCCTAAAATACCGCAACGCATCCATGATAGCAGCTTCTTTTTCCTTCGGGCATTTTGGCACTCTGTGTCCCTCTTTACCCTTATTATAATTCTCACGCTCAACAATTCCACATTTGTTTTTAACCTGCGATATATAAAGGGTTGAAACTTTAAGACCGTGTTTCTCAAGCACATAGTCCTTGATTTCCTGATATGTCGCCTTTGTTTCAGCGGCAGTAACATCAAGCTCTGAAAGGTCAAGCTTTATGTCGATATGTGCGTCCGGTCAGCGTTGGGACAAAAGAACAACCGTCTCTATATGATTCGTATGAGGAAACATATCAACAGGCTGTATTTTTTTTACTTTATAGCCGTTTTTTGAAAAATAGAGAAGATCTCGTGCAAGAGTTTCGGGATTACAGGAAATGTAAACCACCTTTTCGGGTGAAAGAGTGCATACACTTTTCATAAAATCAACAGTGCTGCCTGCACGGGGAGGATCCATAAGCACAACATCAATTTTTTCGTTTTCTTTTGCTGCAGAAAGAAGAAATTCAGTTGCATCAGCACAGAAAAACCGTATGTTTTTAATTTTATTTATTGAAGCATTGATTTTTGCATCCTTTACAGCGTCTTTATTGAGCTCAACGCTTATAACCTCTTTGGCATACTGCGAGGCAATTATTCCTATTGTTCCTACACCTGCATAAGCATCAATAACCACATCTTCTTCAGAAATATCTGCAAATTCCATTGCTTTGGAATAAAGTATATGTGTACCTGCATAATTTATCTGATAAAAGGATTTCGGAGAAATTCTGAATCTGTAGCCCAGAAGTTCATCCGTGATATAACCGTCTCCGAAAAGCACCATTTCTTTTTCACCGAGCACAAGACTGGTAAAGCTGTTGTTTACATTCTGGACAATTGTTGTGATTTCGGGATGCTTTTCTCTGAGCACACGGCAGAAATCGTTTTTGGACTTAAAAACAGGAGTTCCCGTTACAAGAACAACCATTATCTCCCCTGTTCCGAATGCCCGTTTTACAAGCACATGACGCAGAAATCCTTTTCCGGTTCGGTCATCAAAAACAGTGAGGTGAAAGCTTTTCAGCATTTCACGTATAGTTACGATTATTTCATCAGCCTTTTCATCTTCAATAAGACAGGAATCAACCTTAACAATATTATGGGTACTTGACTGATAAACTCCCGAAATAGTCATACCGCTTTTTGTACGGCCAAAGGCTGCCTGAACCTTGTTACGGTAATGGTAGGGATTTTTCATACCGATAATATTATCCACCCTGCAGAATTTTCCGAGAAGCCTGATTTCTTTTGACTGCTTATATTTAAGCTGCTGTTCATAGCTCAAATTGGTAAGCTGACAGCCTCCGCATTTTTTTGCAACCGGGCAAGGAAATGAGTATTCTTTCATAATTTTCTCCGCAAAATAATCAGTTCTGAATCATTTTTATAATTATACATACAGTAAAAATTGCGGTGACAAAAATCACCGCAATAATTATATTATTATTTTACTCTGTTGTCAAACAGGATTATTCACCCTTCATTTCGAGGAGCTTTGCAGTACCGTCATATACAGCCTGGCTTACTCTGATAGAATCGGCAATTGCCTCTTCAATATCATCTTCGGTGGCACCGAGCTCAACACTGTATTTTCTGTCGATAAAGAGATTTATATCCATAATATCTGCAAGTCCGTCAACATCAATACCGCTTTCGATACCTTTTTCGGCATATTCCTTTTTAACTCCGCCGAGTCCCATTCTCATCATCCAGGGAGGAATGCTGATAATCTTTCTGTTTTCACCCATACCTCTTGCTGCATATACGATTTTGAGGAATTTCTTCCAATCCATATTGTACATACTGATGGGCCATGCTGTAGCACCCTTTGATTTTTCAGCAGCACCTACAATAACTTCACCGACCTGGCGGACTGTAAGCATAGCTGTGCCGCCGCCGGGATACATTGTGCAGGGAAGCTTATCCATCATCTTGATCTGCTCAATAAGAATAACCCATACAGGCTTTCTTCCGGGCTGAGTTCCGAAAATATAAGGAAGCTCAAGAACAGCAACATCAAAGTTTTCATCTGCAAAGGAGAAAGCAACTTCTTCCTGATCAATACGGCTTCTGATATAGGGATGCTTTTCAGTAAGCTTCATTTCAGGATACTGCTTTGCTGCATATGAGAAATATGAACCGAGGATAACAGAATTCTTCATTCCTACTTCTTTGCAAAGAGGAAGAATTCTCTTAAGAGGTGCAATATTATACTTATAATATGCATCATAAACAGGTGCAGGGAACTCAACTCTTTCATCTATGCCCGCTGCAAAAACAAAGCAATCATATCCTTCCATCATAGCTTTGATTTCATCATCGGTCTTTTCATAAATATTGCAGAATTCAAGCTCCATTTCTTCGGGTATAGGAGCTCCTTCGGGGAGCGGAGGAAGAGCAACGCTCTTAACCTGATGTCCTCTTTCAATAAAGATTCTTGCTGCTTCGCAACCGAGAAGACCGGTTCCGCCAATCATAAATACCTTCATTTTCAAACCCTCTCTCTAAATTTATATTCACCTGATTATTTTACAATAAGCAGTCAGGTAATACAAGAACAATGTTTCAACAATTTGTTAATTTTTTAACCGAGATACTGCATATTTGCTTCATGCTCTTCAGCAGTTGTTGCAAGATAAACTTTTCCTTCGCTGTCATGGAGGAAGTAGTAATAATCGGTTGATTCAGGGTAAAGAGCTGCATATATTGCATCGGCACCTGGGTTACATATTGCACCTATGGGAAGACCTGTCTTTTCATATGTGCTGTATACTTTCATATAAGTTTCATATGTGCCCTCTGCTTCAAGCTTCTCCTTGAAGTTATCAATATACTGTCCTGTAGAGTCGCAGTTTATATAGGGGAAGGAAGAGGAATCAAGTCTGTTATAAAGAACTGATGCTATTACGGGCATCTGCTCTGCATCGTATGCTTCCTTTTCAATGATAGAAGCAACTCTGATTATTTCATCAACAGAATAACCCATTTCCTTTGCCTTTGCTGCATATGTTTCAGTCCATTTGTTTTCAAAGTTCTTGAGGAATCTTTCGACAACGCTTGTTGCGGATTCACCGATATAAAATTCATATGTATCGGGATAGAGGAAGCCTTCAAGAACGCGGAATCTGCGCTCCTTATCAGTCACGGAAGACAAGAATTCGAATTTTTCAAATATCTCGTCGCTGACCATTGCCTCATAAAATGCCTGTGCAGAGCATACTTCACTGCTTTCAAGCTTTTCAGCGATCTGCTCAACATTATAACCTTCGGGGAATGTAACCTTAATAACGTTGCTGTCAACACCGCTTGTTCTGATTTCAAGAAGCATACCCTCAAGTCCCTGACTTGAGCTGAGATGATATGTACCTGCAGGATAAACAATATCCTTCTTATTGCCGCTGCTGTCTGTCTTCGTATTAAGCCCTGCGATAGCAGCAAAAAGCTTACAGAACAATTTATTCTTGATAAGATTTTTCTCGGCAAGAATATCTATAACATCATTAGCAACCATATCTTCATCAAGCACAACACGGAACTCTGTTGAAGAAACATCAATTGCAAGAATATCATTGATACAAGCCATGGCAGCCGTTCTTATAAGAAAAGCACCGATTACGGATATGGCAATAATAACTATTGCCATAAGAATGCTTTCAAGTCTCTTTCTGGCATTCTTTTTTCTTTTTTTCTTTCTTTTCTGCTTTTCAGCTTTGCTTAATGTTCTTTTTGCACCTTTTTTGTCGGTGCTTTTTTCGGGACGCTTTACCTGATCATCTGAAGAATAATCAGCCTCGGAAGAAGAACTTGTCACCGGTGTTCTTTTTATTACAGGTCTGTCTTTTGCGGATCTTGTATTGCCTGAAAAATATATTTCACCGTGATTTTTAACTTCAGAAGGAGCTGATTCGGGAGAGCTCTTTTTTGTTACAGAAAAACTTTTAAGCAGCTCATCATAAGCATTATTATCATTAATAGTTTTATCGTCCATTTTTATTTCCTCCGTAAAACCGTAATTCAAGTCAAACCTTTGTGCTGAATCTCTTTTATAACTTTTATAGCTTTTTCATCATCAAGAAGAAATGAGATAATGTCATAAGAAAATTCAAAAACACAGCCGGCACCTTTTGCCGTTATAATATTACCGTCTGTAACACATACGCCGTCAAAAAGGTCAGCACCCTGCAATTCATTTTCAAAGCCGGGATAACAAACAGCCTTTTTTCCGGAAAGATAACCTTTTCTGCCGGGAATTATGGGTGCCGCACATATTGCCGCAACAAGCAGTCCGTTAGCAACACAATAATCAAGAGCACGAATTACAGAGTCATCAGCATAAAGATTCTCGGTGCCGGGCATTCCTCCGGGAAGAATTATACCGCTCAGGCTATCAAATGAAATCTGTTCAGCCGGCATATCAGCGGTAACCGTTATTGCATGAGCACCGCGGGGAGTTACCGAGCCGACACCTGCTGTTTTTATTTCAATTCCTGCTCTTCTGAGCATATCAAGCGTTACCAAAGCCTCGGTTTCTTCAAAACCGTCAGCAAGAAACATATAAATCATACAAACACCTTTATAATTCTACAAAATAAAATACACCTGAAAAAAGCCAATATTTATCTATTATCGCTTTATTATAACAACATTTAATTATTTTTACAAGACTTATATAAAATTTTTAAAAATAAATTCCGGATTTATATTCTCCGGAATTTGTTTCATTCTGTCAGGTTAATCCTGTTCATTTCAGTTTTCAATTGTCCTATAATTTTTTTCTCTATACGGGAAATATAGCTTTGTGAAATTCCCAGCATATCAGCCACTTCCTTCTGAGTATATTCTTTACCGAAATTCAGACCGAATCTCAGATAAATTATACGCTTATCACGTTCGGGCAATCTGTCAATACATTCCATCAGCATTCTGATTTCATCATCACTCTCAATGCCTATGCTGACAATATCCTCCTCAGTCGCAAGAATATCGCTGAGCAGCAGCTCATTTCCGTCCCAATCCACATTCAGCGGCTCATCTATGGAAACCTCACTTTTCATATTTCCGATTTTCCTGAGATACATAAGCACTTCATTTTCTATACATCTGCTGGCATATGTGGCGAGTTTTATTTTTTTATCCGGACAAAATGTCTTTACTGCTTTTATAAGTCCTATTGTTCCGATTGAGACAAGATCATCAATGGCTACACCCGAATTCTCGAATTTTTTTGCTATATAAACCACAAGCCGCAAATTATGTACAATAAGCTTATCTGCAGCATCGGGATTTCCCTTTCTTATTTCTTCAAAGCATTCTTCCTCCTCTTCCTTTGAAAGAGGGGCAGGCATAGAGGGAGTTCCGTTTACAAAATACAGACTGTTATCGTTATTCTTGTTTTTCAGATTAAAAAGCAATAGTAATTTCAGTCTGAGGTCTTTCAGATAGTCTTTTATATGCATAATCAAAACACCTTTCCGAGCACAGAATCATTTATCAGTGCATTATATTTATTTTCTCCGAATGTATCAGAAGTTACAGCTATCAGGATTTTTTCGACATAGAATCTGTTTTCATCATTGCTTATTACTGCGTTATCGGCCTGAAACACCGGCAGCAGCTTTTCAGTATCAATTGTTTTCACCGGCAGAAGCCTCATTCCTTCAGGCAATTCACAATAAGTACGATTATTTATAAAATCCTCAAGTAAGTTAAGTTCATTTTTGTTCATAAGTCTGTCAACCCCTGTAATACTGATAATTATAACAGGTCTTCCGCTGTATATATCCTTCACATTGTTACCCGTATCATACAATGCACATACTGACGCTGTTCTTCCGCCTCGACAGATTCTGACGTCAAAAAACATATCTTCCTTCTTCCTGGACAGAATCTTTCTGTTGATAAAACAGATGCATATAAAAAGAATCACCGTAACTGCAATAAGACTGACAGCACTTAAATCAAAATACGTAAAACCATTATTAAGATATACTCCCGAAAAACCGAGGAAAGATGAAACAAAATATACGACACCTGCATACAGAAAACTTATAAGAAAAAAACCTGTGAAGCATTTCAGAAGTCTGCGGACATTATTTATCCCGAAAGTAATCAGAACAATCAGCACGCTGATAAGTATACGGATAAGAAAAACCAAAAAAATATTCATCGGTGGTGCAAATATGATAAAAGCAAATATTCCGCCCGCAAATGATCCTGACAAAAAACGGCATTTTGAAGAATTGATTTTGAGAATGTCCGCTGTAGTAAGAAGTATCAGAAAGGTAATAACCGTATTAATAAAAAACAGAACATCAGCATATATAACAGACTGCAATGCGCTCTCCCCTCTCACAATAACTGAATTATATACCCAAGTGAAGCAAATAGTTTGTCGATTGCTGATACAGGGTAAAAAAAATAACAGGCATACTTTTTCAGTACACCTGTAAATTTTTATTTTTTTCAGGAAAGCTTACATTCAAGACAAACCCATCCGCCCTCTTCACGGCGGTTTATAACAGAAAAACCGTTAGAAGCAAGGCAAGAAAGCACTTCATCTTCTCTGATATCGATAATGCCGGACACAATATAAACAGCATCCTCACTCAGGAAGTTTTTAATATCGGGAGTAAGCATAATTATTGCATCAGCCACAATATTTGCAGTGACAACAGAATACTTACCGGAAACTCTGTCAATGAGGTTACCCACGATCATATTATAATCCGGGAAGCTAAGTCCGTTAAGTTTTCCGTTTTCAACAGCAACCTTGACGGCAAGCTTATCAATGTCCACACCTGTTGCATCCTTAGCACCGAGAAGCATACCGGCAACGCTGAGTATACCGCTTCCGCAGCCCACATCAAGCATATGTGTATCTTCCGTAATATGGTTTTCAAGGGCTTCAAGACAGAGTCTTGTGGTTTCATGAGTTCCTGTTCCGAACGCAATGCCGGGTTCAAGATTAAGAACTACTCTGTCCTCTGCATCATAATCCTCAACCCAGATGGGTCTGATGAGCAGCTTTGAACCTACCTTTATCGGTTTGAAATACTGCTTCCAATTATTCTCCCAATCTTCTCTTGCACAATTACCCACATCAATAGTATAGGTTATTTTTTCAGCAGAAAGTCTGTCTTCAATAAAAGAAATTGCTTCCTGAGGATTTTCTTCAGGAGAAATGTATATATGAACAATACCGATGCTTCTGTCTTTAGCAAGAAGATCTTCATCTATAAGATCAATTTTTGCAATTTCCATAGCTTCTTCTTCAAGATTGCTGTAGTCTTCTATATAAATTCCGTAAGGCACGGTCATCGATGCAACGGCACCTGCTTCATCTACCCTTTCTACGGGCACATTGATTTTTATTTCTGTCCAGTTTTCCATATTTTCTCCCTATCAATATTTATTATGCACATCTTCAGCAAAGCAAAGAAGGTCTCTGAATTCAAGCACTTCTCCGTTATCAAGCACAGCTCTGCCTGTCATTCTGCCGAAAACCTGATGCTGATCGGTTATTATGAATTTTACATCTATTTTAGCAGCTCTGTCAAGTACGGGCACAAATTCAGCTTCAAAACGTCCGTCAGATGAGGTGAAGGTCCAGATACCCATATAATTCTTCCTGCCGTTTTCATCAACAGGAATATTAAAGGATATATCATCAAACTTGTGCCCCTTACCGTCATAGAAAATTATGTTTTCACTTGCAGCAGAGGTGTCACCGAATCCGTAGCCGAGATTAAAACCGAAGGGCTTTCCGTTAACAATACCGTTTCCTGAACCCCAGTACCAGGTGTTATCATATGTCCATACACCTCTGCCCCAGTCGAGGGTGCCGAAATCCGTTTCGGGATTAAAAACGTATTCCTTTCCGTCAAAGCAAGCCTTACCGGAGGCTCTCATGCAATTGATTTTTCTGTTATAATAAAATGCCTTTTTATCCTCTTTCCAGGGAGTAGCTATAACAAGAGAATCCATATCGGGCTCTTCTAAGGTTATATCGCAGAAAAAATCCTTTCCGTCACAAAAATTCTTGAAATCACAGACAAGGTGCCTTGAAGCTACCGATTTTATATAAGAAATATCAAGTCTTTTATCCTTGTATTTCACATCTCCCACATCAGTTGACGGCGGCATCTTAAGCTTTCCCATAGGGAAAAAGTTCAGAATAGTTTCTGTATGCTCCCAAGGAGTTTCATCAAAAAGCAGAAGACTTGCAGACTGCAGTCCTATATAGCCGTCATCAGAAACTGTAAGAGCAACACCGAATTTATCCGACATAATAAGATAGTAGTCCCATTCCTTTATTCTGAAGGACGGAGCTTTGATATCCTTGCGATCATATATCTGATAAAGCTTACGTGACCAGCCGGGCTCCCTTAAAGAACCGTCATCCCTGAGAAGCCGCTGAACACTTGTTATCTCATGATTTCTCTTACTCATAACTGTTCTCCTTTATTCTCTGTCTTGCATTCCTCTTTATTGATAATACAAACATCTGTGCCGACGGGGATTCTTCCGTGATTATAGAATTTTCTGTCGTCAAGAGCCCACATACGGTTTGTAAAGCTGCCGGTCTCAACGCCCTTCACTGCATTTGCGATTTCAAAAAGGTTGGCATCAAATGTATCTATGGAAGAAAGAACCTCTGCTTCAATAAACAGCGGACGAACGGCAGCTCCGTAATCGGGAATACCGTGATGGGATATAAGCATATGTTCAACAAGCATCAGTGTATCAGGAGAAATTCCAAGTTTTTTGCCTGTTTCATCAATAAGCATGGCACCGCCCACAAGATGGCCTATGAGAGTACCTCTTACCGTATATCCGTCAACAAGACCGGTGGGAGCAAGATTGAATTCTTCGGATTTTGCAATATCGTGAAGAATTGCTCCGCAAAGCAAAAGATCTCTGTCTATATACGGATAAATATCGCATACACTCTGAGCAAGTCTGCAAAGAGTGAGAGTATGCATAAGCAGTCCGCTTCTTACGGCATGATGAAGCTTGAATGCGGCGGGAAGATTGAGAATTATGTTTTTATACTCTCCGAGCACTGCAAGTGTAAGCTTTTTCAGTTCTTCATCCTTGAAGCTTTCTGCAATTTCCGTAACTGCGTCATACATTTCTTCACCGCTGAACGACGCAGAAGGAACAAAGCTGCCTATGTCAACATCATCGCTTTCATTTGCAGGACGGAAGCGGTCAATTTTAAACTGAGGCTGATTGTTATAAAGGCTGAGTGTTCCTCTTACTCTTATAAGAGTACCGACAGCAGGCTGTTCCTCAGGCAAACCTCTGAAATCCCAGATTTTTGCAACCACATCGCTTTCTCCGTCTGTGATAATAAGATCAAGATAGCTCGACCCGTTCTTTGCACTTTTTCTGTCACAGGATTTTACAAGAACAAAGCCTTGCAGCGTACCGTTTTTATCTATTTCTTCAAGTTTCAAATCAATCACCTGTCATTCTGAATATGATATAATTTATTTTATCACAAACAATAAACTAAGTAAATAGAAAAAAAGAACTGCCCCGTGAGACAGCTCTTAAATAAATTATAAATCTTCAAGAGATCTGAATTCATAGCCTCTTTCTCTTGCAGAATCAATAATATCGGAAAGTGCGTTTGCGTTATCGGGAGAAACAGCATGAAGAAGAATAACCGCACCGGGATGAATTCTTTCCATTACGGTTTCATAGGCATACATAGCCCCCTTCTGATTCTCAAGGTCCCAGTCTGCATATGCAAGTGACCAGAAAACACACTTAAAACCGAGTTCATTTACGGCTCTCATTGAATTTTCAGAATACTTTCCCTGAGGATATCTGAAATATAATGAAGAATAACCGAAGTTTTCTCTGATATAATCATCAAAGCCTTTTATTTCATCTATTATCTGCTGTCTTGAAAGAGTGGAAAAATCAGGATGGGTAACACTGTGATTTCCTACAATATGCCCCTCATTAATCATTCTTGCAATAATATCATGATTATCACGCATCTGCGGAAGGGTGCAGAAAAATGCCGCCGGAACATTTTTCTCTTTGAGAGTATCAAGTATTTTTGCAGTATATCCGTTTTCATAGCCGCAGTCAAAGGTAAGATAAATCACCTTTTCTGAGCTTTTTGAATCATAGCAAACAGCATCGTAATTCTTTTCATCAAAGGTTTTCTGGAAATCAACACTGATCGTATGAGGCTTCTCGTCTGTTGCATAGCCGTAGCTGTGAGAAATCATTTCATTGGAATAGCCCTCGGAGTTTTCCAAATCCTTAAGGCTGTACTCAACCTTCTCCAGCGGCTCAAGCCCCGTTGCTGTTTTATCCGTGCCGGTATCATTGCCGAAAAAGCACCTGTCCGTATTAAGAGGATTAACTGCAGCCTCGGTAATTTCTTCAGATGAAGTTTCTTCGGCGGAAGCTGAATCCGTACTGTCCTGAACATCATTTTCAGCAGGTGCAGTGCACGAGCATAATAAAACTGCAATAAGAAAAATAACAACTGAATTTTTTAATATTTTCATATTCATCACCAATATTGATATTATCACAAATAAGTATAATTCTCAACATATAAAACCGGAAAAATTCAAAATCTTTATTTTTCCGGTTTTATCACTTATTATGGCATTATTTTACCATATTATGCACACCTGTAACTATGCTGTCTACAGCGTCAAGTGCCTTATTTGCTGTTTTTTTCATTTTTTTCTTCATACTTTTGCTTTCCTTCATAAGCCCTGAACCTAACATAACAGTACCGCCCACAGCAGCTGCGGCACCGAGATATTTCATAATACTGCTTTTATTTGTTTTCATTTCAATGCACCTCCGTAAAATAGTATTGACTGAAACTCAAATATTATTTTACAAATAAAAATTTTTGTGCTAATATAAAAATATCAAAAAATTACAGAAGGCAAAAATAATGAAAGAATTGAATATTGTACTTATAGAACCTGAAATTCCTCAGAACACGGGAAACATTGCAAGGACTTGTGCCGCAACGGGAGCAAGACTTCATCTTGTTGAACCAATGGGTTTCAGGGTCGATGATAAAAAGCTGAAAAGAGCAGGTCTTGATTACTGGCATCTGCTTGATATCACATACTACTCTTCCACTGAGGATTTTTTCAATAAAAATCCCGACGGAAATTTTTATTATTTTTCAACAAAAGCAAAGCATAAATATTCCGATATAACATACCCCGATAAGGTTTTTATTGTTTTCGGAAAGGAAACTGCAGGTCTTCCCGAAGAGCTGCTTCATAACAATCCGGATACCACTGTGAGAATTCCCATGATATCGGATGCCAGAAGCCTTAACCTCTCAAACTCTGTTGCAATAGGGGTTTATGAGATACTCAGACAATGGAATTTTCCGTTATTGCAGACTGCAGGAAGCCTCAGAAATTATGAATGGGATTAAATTTTCATATTTTAATGAAAATTTTGTAAACATATAAAAAAATAATTGATTTATTTTTCTTATTGTGATAAAATCAAATCGTAAAAAATTTTATCAGGGAGGCATACATATGGATTTCATCAATAAGATCGTTGAATTTATTCAGAATTTCATCCAAACCATTAAGGATCTCGTTGCTTCTATCAGAGCCGAAAACGATAAAAAGGACTAATGTTAACTAAATAATAAGGAGGATATTATAATGGAATTCGTACAGAAGATTTATGATTTCATTCTTTATCTTGTAAACACCATCAAGGGTCTCGTTGCTGCTCTTAAGGGTGAAGAAGAAGAAACCACAATCAAAACAGATGAAACAACAACTGCATAAGCTTTTGTTGTAAATAAAAGAGAGTTTTATGCTCTCTTTTATTTTTTTCTCTAAAAAAATCAGCCTGCGTTATTCGGAACTGAAATAACGCAGGCTTTTGTTTTTTATAAAATAAAATCAATAATCTTTATGTGATTATTTCATAAGACCTTCTGCAACACTCCATGCATGGAAGGATTCAATGCTTCTCATACGTGCGGGAGAAAGAGTCTGTCCGCCTCTGTTGATTGCTTTCATACTCTTTACACCCTGAAGGTTAACAAGATACTTTGCTGAACAGTTGAATCCGCTGTCAATTGCATTGTCAAGCAGAGTAATTTCATTGAATCTCTTTTCGGCAAGAGCCATATCACCGCTTACAAATGCCTCATGGAAGCGCTGGAAGAAAGCACCGCCGCAGGAAGTGGGAGTAGCCATAACACCTCTTGCACCAAGCTTATAAGCATCAAAAAGGAAAGGCATATTAGCCTGGATAAGACAGGAATTACCCTTATTTTCAATCTTATCCTTTATTCCGCCCTCAAGAAGACATGTGCAGTCTTTAATACCGTAAATTCCGCATTCATTTACAAGTCTTCCATAGGTTTCGCCTGAAATAAGATGAGGCTGGAAGCCGGGGAATTCATAACAGAAAACAGGAAGATGAGTGTGAGATTTAAGCTCTCCGATATAACTTACAAGTCTGTCGGGATCCTTACCGAAGCCCTTTGTTGTAAAAACAATACCGTCAACACCTGTATCGGTAATTCTCTTTACTTCTTCAACCTGTCTGAACCATGAGGGCTCAACATTAGCAGTAGCCACAACAGTTGTACCGCCCTTATGCTTTACGGTAAGCTCGGCAAGCTTAATTCTTTCGTCAAGAGTAAGATTTACCATTTCTGAGCTTCCGCATACGCAGAAGAGATGTTCTACACCCTGCTCTACCTGCCAGTCGGCATATTCTTCATAAGCATCATAATTAATTGTAAGATCATCATTATAGGGAGTGAGCATTAAAGAATAAATGCCCTCATAATTTTCTGTAAGCTTTGACATAATTTTTTGGTAGTGCTATCAAAGAATGGTAACAGTACCGTCCTCCTCAACTTTAATTCTATCACCTGTTTTTACTGTTTCAAGGAATTCATCACCGAGACTGTCGACTGTGGGAAGGGAGTTATCGGTCCAGACATCTGAAAGAATAGCTCCTGCAGCAGCAAGAGAATCAATGGGCTTTGAAAAGAGAAGACAAGCGGGACTTCTGTTCATAGCGGTTGCACAATAAAGCACCATACCGCCTGTAGTGGAGCCGATTGTCTGCGGAAGACAAAGAGCTGTGCCTACCATGGGTTTTCCGAAAAGGTCAGGATTGTTCTGATCTCCGCACTTTGCGGTTTTATCACCGAACTGAAGGCTTTTCTGGAAGCTTGCAAGAGTATTGAATCCGTTTTTTGTAACAAGAGCTTCAGCTTCGCAGGAGCCGGGAACTACAACGCGGCCTTTGAATGTTTTCATAATTATTTAACCCCCTTTGTAATGCAATCGAGAATTTCTGCGTTAGTATAATACTTTGATGTTGTGTATGTTCTGAGCTTGTTTGAATTTGTTATAACAGGCTTTTTGCCGCAAAGAGGATTATTCATATACATAAGAGGACAAATGTAGCTGAGAATTACACCTGTTTTCTTAAGTCTTGCAGCATATGCAGTTTTGTTGAATTTTTCAACAACTGCAGGAGCGGCTGTAAATACTGTGGGAATAACAACCTTGCTGTTTCCGTTAGCCTTGAGAGCAGCTTCAACCTTTTCAGTCCAGTCAATAAGCTGTGAATAAGTAAGATGGGGACAACCGATAAAGCAAAGCTTGGGGTCTGCATCGGGATCCTTCCAGATAACGGGATAATTGTTCTTTACTCTTTCGAGTTCTGCATCATCAATTACATAAACCTGAGCATTTTCAGCAATAAGGCTTTCTCCCATTTCAACTGCTTCGGGAGTAAGACCGTCAATATGATAAAGACCGACAGCACCGTTTGAAGCGGTAGCTGCTCCGAAATCCTTAAGATATGCCTTAGCATCATCGTTAAGCTCATTGCCTATCCACTTTGTAAGACCCTTTACATAAGGTACGTCTTCCATTACCTTCATGCCGATAGCAGAACCGAGAACCTGTGCTTCGGGAATTTTTTCTGTTTTAACCTCAATGATCCATGTTGCGTTTCTGCCTTCATCGGTAAGAAGTCCGAAATAAGGAACATAGCCTACAATAGAACCGAAAAGGTCAATAATACCTGAATTTCTGTTGCAGCGTGCACCGAGAACGGAGTTTGCATAAACAACAGCACTTGACTCAGCCCAGGAAAGAATATCGCCCTTCTCGGGAGTGTTGCCTACTTCGTCAAGATAACAGGTGCATGTATATGCAGAATCACTTACAAGACCCATTTTCTGAAGCTGACCGTCATACATTTCCTGTGCGGAATACATAAACTTTTTGAATATAAGATTTTCAAGGAAGCTTGCAGGAACATTTTTATCAACGGGCTTGGGGTCAACGGAAAACTGCTGACCTGAAACAACGCCGTCGCTTATAAGTCTGTCCATGAGCTCATACACGGGTTTCATAACCTTGATACCGAAGCTTGTAACAAGATGTCCTTTCTTGCCGGTAACAGGCACCATTCTGGTAGCACCGAAGGTTTCACCGTACATAACCAATGTTTTCATTATTTTTGCCATAGTTTCTCCCTGCTCACCGTTAAGAATGGCAAGCTGCTCGGGAGTAAGTTCGATTTTGTAATCAGCCACAAAACTCATCCTTTCTTATGCAGATTCCTGAAAACCGGAAAATGCTCTTTGTTATAATTATAACAAATGTATTTATAAATGCAAGATTTATTTTAATCGGGAAGTATAAAATATTAAATTTTTTATAAAGAAAAAATCCCCTGTATAATCAGGGGAAAAAATCAACCGAAATCACCGATTGCCGAATAGTCTTTTATACTGATATTAATATCCACTTCTCCGTCAATACCGTCAACCTTACCGGCATCGGTGTATTGCCACATCTTATATGCGTAAAGGAATGTCGGATAGTTTTCATATTCGGCAAGCCAGAAATCATAGTTTTCCAGAACCTTGAGGTCATATTCAAAATAACCTATTTCACGGTTAAAATAGATTATTGCGGTTCTGCCTGCTTTTTCTATTTCATCGCAGAAAGCAAGTGCGCACTGAGTAATCGCATCACTTGTCATATCCTTTGTTCTTGCGGCATCATTTTCCACATATTCCCAGTCATAGGCAACGGGATAATCCAATGTAAGCTCTCCGAGAGCATCAAGCACATACAATGCCTCTTCACGTGCTTCTGCAGTATTTACAGCCTGAGAATAAAAATACACACCTACTGAAAGTCCGGCATCGGTCGCAGCATGATAATTCTTATAAAAATTATCATCAATTCCCATAATACCTTTTTTGCCGTAGCCTCTGTAGCCGATACGAAGCATTGCAAAATCTATTCCGTCCGCGGCTACTGCATTCCAATCTATATCCCCCTGAAAAACAGAGACATCTATTCCCGTGTATGTTCTGCGGGATGAATCGGAATAAACAGCCCTTCCCTTTTCATCAAAAGAAAAAAGCATAGGGTCAAGACTGCTTTCACTTACATCCTCGTGCTTGGGAACAAGCTCACCGTTTATATCAGTAGCATATGGTGAAACATATTCAGTAGTGGTTTCAATTTCAGACAAATCACCGAGAAAAGAGCAAGAACATAAAAAAACCGATAAAATAACCAGAAGAGAAACAATTCTTTTCATATGCACCTCAAAAAAAAGCGTAATAACAGCATTAATGCCATTATATACGCTTTTCAGTCATTATTCAACACTTAAAATATTAAGATTTCTGTTTCTCGGTATGAAGAAACTGTTCTTCACCCGGAATATTATTAAGATCATACGGTGTAGTCTGATAAACAAAGTAGTTAAGCCAATTACAATAAAGAAGGTTTGCGTGGGCGCGCCATCTCACAACAGGGTCCTTATGAGGATCATCACCGGGGAAATAATTCACGGGGACCTTTATATCAAGACCTTTATTTACATCTCTGTCGTATTCTTCTTTAAGCGTGAGCGGATCATACTCGGAATGTCCCATTACAAAAACCTGCTTACCTCTTTCGGTAGCAACACAATATACACCTGCTTCTTCAGAAGAAGCAAGAATTCTGAGAGCAGGAACTTTTTCAATATCTTCACGCCTTACACTTGTGTGTCTTGAATGAGGCACCCAGAATTCATCATCAAAGCCTCTGAAAAGGATAGATCGCTTATAATCAACCTTATGGGAAAATACACCGAACATCTTTTCGGGAAGATCGTATTTATTAATTCCGTAGTGATAATAAAGTCCTGCCTGCGCACCCCAGCAGATATGGAAGGTGCTGTGAACATGAGTTTTGCTCCATTCCATAATCTCACAAAGCTCCTGCCAGTAATCAACCTGTTCAAAGGGCATCTGCTCAACAGGAGCACCCGTGATAATAAGACCGTCAAAATACCTGTCCTTGACGTCATCAAAGGTTTTATAGAATGCCAGAAGATGCTCGGCGGAAATGTGGGTGGGTACGTGGCTTGCTGTCATAATAAGCTCTATTTCTATCTGAAGAGGAGTATTGCCGAGAATGCGTGAAAGCTGCGTTTCCGTTGCTATTTTTTTAGGCATAAGATTGAGAACAAGAATTTTCAGAGGACGTATATCCTGAGAAATCGCTCTTGTTTCAGTCATTACAAATATGTTTTCTTCGGTAAGGGTTTTAACGGCAGGAAGCTCATTCGGGATTTTAATGGGCATCTGATCACTCCTTAATCAATAGTAGCAAGTGCCTGTGCTATATCATCAATAAGATCGGCACTGTTTTCAAGTCCGCAGGAAAGTCTTATAAGGTCAGAGGGCACACCTGCAGCAATAAGCTCTTCTTCGTTCATCTGTCTGTGAGTAGCATTTGCGGGATGAAGACAACAGGAACGGGCATCTGCAACATGAGTTTCTATTGCAATAAGCTTAAGAGCCTTCATAAACTTTTCTGCAGCAGCTCTGCCGCCCTTCACTCCGAAGCTTATAACACCGCAGGAGCCGTCGGGAAGATATTTCTGTGCAAGCTCATAATACTTGTCCCCTTCAAGACCTGAAAAGCTTACCCATGAAATTTTATCATTATCTTTAAGATACTTTGCAACAGCAAGAGCGTTTTCAAAATGTCTCTTTATTCTTACGTGAAGGCTTTCAAGACCGAGATTGAGAATAAATGCACTCTGAGGAGCGGGAGTTGAGCCAAGATCTCTCATAAGCTGAGCAGTAGCTTTTGTGATGTATGCGCCTTCGTTTCCGAATTTTTCAACATATGTAATTCCGTGATAGCTGTCATCGGGAGTGCAAAGCCCCGGATATTTGTCTGCATATTTCATCCAGTCAAACTTACCGGAATCAACAATACAGCCGCCTACAGCCGCACCGTGTCCGTCCATATATTTTGTAGTGGAATGAGTAACAATATCTGCACCCCACTCAATGGGACGGCAATGCACGGGAGTTGCAAAAGTGTTATCGATAATAAGCGGTACACCGTGCTTATGAGCAGCATTTGCAAACTTTTCAATATCAAGCACTTTAAGTGCGGGATTGGCTATGGTTTCACCGAAAACAAGCTTTGTTTCGGGGCGGAATGCAGCTTCAAGCTCTTCTTCTGTGCAGTCGGGATCAACAAATGTGCAGGAGATACCCATTTTTTTCATAGTTACTGCAAAAAGATTGAATGTGCCGCCGTAGATTGCTGAGGAAGAAACAATGTGACCGCCGCTTTCGCAGATATTGAAGGTAGCAAAAAAGCTTGCTGCCTGACCGGAAGATGTAAGCATTGCAGCAGTGCCGCCTTCCATTTCACATATCTTGGCAGCTACCGTGTCACAGGTGGGATTCTGAAGCCTGGAATAGAAATATCCGCTTGCTTCAAGATCAAAGAGCTTTCCCATATCCTCACTTGTGTTGTATTTGAAGGTAGTACTCTGAATTATCGGAATCTGTCGGGGCTCACCGTTTCCCGGGGTATAGCCGCCCTGTACGCATTTTGTTTCAATTCTTTTTTCACTCATAATATCATATCCTTTCAGGTTTCAATGTATATTCAATATCTTTTTCGGCAAAAAATACTGTTATATTGTCATTAATTTTCACATCTTTTATGCTGTTATTGTGCATTACCGAAAAACTACCTTTTACGGCTATTTCAGAACCGGTTCTGCTTTTGACAACGGCATCTTTAAGCGTCCCGTTTTCCCAGCTTACGGAAACCTCGGTATTTCCTCTTGCAAGAAGCCCCTTTACCTGTCCGTTTTTCCATGCTGAGGGAAGAGCGGGAAGAAGATGAATAAGAAAGCTTCCGCTGTTCAACTTAACGTGACTCTGAAGAAGCATTTCGCAAATACCTGCCACTGCACCGAAATTACCGTCGATCTGAAAAGGCGGATGTGCATCAAAAAGATTGGGGTACACTCCCCCTCCTCCGCCGTAGCGTATGGACAAGCCGTCGCGTACGGGTCTTAAGAGTCTGTACACAAGTCTCAATGCATGATCACCGTCAAGAAGACGTGCAAAGAAATTAATCTTCCAAGCAAGGCTCCAGCCCGTACCGTCATCTCCTCTTATTTCAAGAGTTTTTTCGCAAGCCTTCGCAAGCTCAGGTGTTTTTTCGGGAGAAATCATACTTCCGGGATGAAGTCCGTAAAGATGAGAAACATGTCTGTGATGAATTTCGGGAGCATTCATATCCCAGTCGCCTTCCCATTCACAAAGCTGACCCGCTTTTCCTGTTTTTAACGGGAGAAGTCTGCTTCTCAGAGAAAGAAGCTTTTCTTTAAGCTCTGCATCTCTGCCAAGAATATCACAGATATCAGCCATATCGGTAAAATTCTCGTAAAGCATTTCAATATCCATTGCCGTACCCTTACATACCCAACCTTCGTTTCCGTCATCATCACGGAAACTGTTTTCGGGAGAGGTAGCAGGATTTGTCATCAGAAAACCTTTTTCATCTTCATAGAGAATACTTATATTGAAAAGACAGTTTTCTTTTATAACATCATAAAATCTTTCAAGAAGCTTTTTATCCGAGGTGTAATTGTAGTATTCAACAAGATGCTTACAAAGCCAGGCACCGCCCAAGGGATACTGCGACCAGGCACCGCCCCATCCGGGTGATGTCCAGAGCCACGGATTGGAAATTGTATACAAAGTCCAGCCGGGTGCATTATAATATGCTTTTGCCGTTTTTGATCCGTTTTCAGGAAGAGAACATATAAACTTTGCCAAAGGCTCTGTGCAGCGGGTGAGATTTACAGGACCTGCACACCAGTAATTCATCTGGACATTAATATTTGTGTGATAGTCACTGTGCCAGGGTGCTTTATAATCCTTGCACCAAAGCCCCTGAAGATTTGCGGGAAGCATATTGTCTTCACGGCTGCAGGAAATAAGAAGATATTTACCGTAATTAAAAAGCAGCTCTGTAAGACCGGTATCAGCTTGCTTTTTTCTGAATTTTCTGAGTCGGTCGGGTAAAGCGATGTTTTCAAAGCTGCCGTCACCGCCGAGTGATATTGAAGAAGCATCGTAATACTTTTTATAGTCGGCAATATGAAGTGCCTTTATTTCATCATACTTTTCAAGCTGAACGGATGATATAACGGCATCGCATTTATCTGAAGGCTTGCCGTGTTTAAAATTTTCGGCAGAATTCAGCACATAGTCCGTGGCTGCAGAAAAGCACAACACAACGCAATCCGCTCCTCTTACAGAAAAAACACGGTCTGATGCTTCTGTTGAACCGCCTTCGGTCAGAACCTTCATCCCGGCTGCAAAAGCCATATGGTCTTTATTTCCGTCACAATGTCCCGTGAAGCTGAAGCCATCACTCGAAACGGAAAAACTCTCTATATGCTCAAGAGAATAGGAAAAGTCAAGATTGAGAAATGCTTTTTCGGAAGCCTCTATTTTTACAAAAACAGCATTGTGAACAGCTGAAGAAAAATATTCTCTTTTAATCCGAACCGAGCCGGTCATAAAGCTGTCAGAAAGAACAGCCTGAGATATATCAAGCTTTCGCTGAAAATCACTTACTCTGCGGGAGGTTTTCAAAAACTTAATTGTCATATTGCCGAAGGTCTGGTATGAACCTGAATAAGCACCTTCAAATCCTCCGCCGTTATTTATAAATTCCTCATCAAGAAGCTGTGCGGCTTTTTTATAATTCTTATCACTGATAAGCTGCCGCAATGCGGGAAGATGCATATAGGCATCCTTCTTATCTGCCTCTTTATAAGGAGCTCCGTTCCACAGGGTTATTTCATTCATCTGAAGAATCAACTCTTTTGTCCCCGAATACACCATTGCTCCGAGTTCACCGTTTCCTATCGGAAGAGCTTCTTCCCATATTTTTGCAGGTTTATTAAAATATAAAATATTATTCATAATCCATTACCACATCCTTTGAATATGATAACACTAAATAATAATAAAGTCAAATAACAATAAAGAATAATAATTTTCTTTGCAATACACAAAAGAAATGCTATATTTGGGTTAAGAAAGTGTAAAGAGTGAAAATTTATAAGGTCCGGATTGTTAAAGAAATTTATATCGGTGATAATTACTGCCGTTATGCTTACCGTTCCGTTTATGTACTGCTTTTCGTCTGCTTCTGAAGTTGAAAAATATCCGATAATTCATGTACCGGGAATTATGCATACAGATATTTATAATGACACGAATAGTCCCGATGCAGGTGTGGCAGCAGATAAGTGACGGTGTACTTGATTCAAAAAATTCTTCATTCGGAGCTACATTTGCACTGTACGGTGCAACGCTCAGCGATGAAATAATTGAAAGCACTGCGGCAGAATATATCTCACCCGACGAAACCATAGATGCGACTTCCTGCCTTTTTCCCGAAAAAACCTGATTCATAAAGAACACAAAGCATTCAAACGCATACAAAGATTTAGAAGCTCTTGCTCTTGCAATTCTGCAGAGTGATGAAGAAATAACAGTCAATACCTATGAGCAGTTCCCCGGATTTATGGTCTATGATTTTGAAACCGATTCAATCATTTCCGATATGGGTGAAAGTGATTCCTCAGAAACCGGTCTTGCAGGCTTTTTTACAAAAATAAAAGCATTTATTGCAGAATTCTTTGAAAAACTCAGAAAGTTTTTAGGCATTTCATAAAAACTGCAGCGTTCCGATAATTTTGCGGAACGCTGTATTTCTTATCGGAATCAAAAAAACAAACCGGCAAAAAAAATCATAAAAAACCGTAAAACAGTAAAAACAATATAAATAAATCTTGACAAACATAATACTAAAGATTATAATATTAAGGCAGCAAACACCTGCCGGTGTGGCGGAATAGGCAGACGCAAGGGACTTAAAATCCCTCGGTGGCAACATCGTACCGGTTCAAGTCCGGTCACCGGCACCAAACCAGAAAAATCCGAACCAAATTTTCCCAATAGGAAAAGGGTTCGGATTTTTTGTTTATATCTAAGAATACAGAGAAAAAGCTCCGTGATTGCGGAGCTTTTTCTATATAAAGTTATAATACAAGTGATGGGAATATGCCACATAAGTTTGTTCCTAATTTTCATAAGTACTTTTCCGAAAACAAAAAAGCCGTCACATAGACAGCACAAATTGCGGGAGGACATTTCTTCCTCTCGCACAGTTTACACTGAAACTATGTAACGGCTTAAACTTTAAGCTCTGATTGTCCGTATGTTACTAACCGAGTATCGGACTATACTTTCTTCGGTCAGATAATGTGTGTGGCATAAAGCCAATAAGTAAAAATATGTGTTTCAGTTGATATTTATTTGTAGGGTAAATACATTATTTACAAATTTACTATTGTAAAGAGCATTTGTTACTTTGTCAATATTTTTCTACAAATTTCTTGCCGTTTCACCTGAAATAGTTCCTGCCCCGGAATCTCACCGCAGCGTTGCCTCCCTCGTATCATCGCTAAGTCGTATCACTTTCGGACGGTCATTTAGTTGTCAAGGTGCATATAAAACAAAAAAGTCCTCACCTCCGATGAACAGAGGAAAGAACTTTAAGCATCGGTATCACGAAAGGAAAACAAAAAAACACCGCTGAAATAAGTACAGATTGCCTCTGTTCTTATCTTCATACGGTGCTTGGGTAGTCAATAAATATTGCTCCGCTTACGCGCTACAAAGTTAATATTTAATTTGTGACATCATTATACAGAACGAATGTATGCTTGTCAATATAGTTTCTT
>JAZSNB010000112.1:0-3897 GCA_045536195.1 Acutalibacteraceae bacterium | reverse complement strand
AAATCTGCATTATATGAGGATGAGAATATGAAAAAGCTTTTTGAAAAATATGAGACCCTGTTCACGGTTCTTCTCATTGTTTTATATATTGCCGTAAATTCTCTTTGCCGGAGTGCTTTTTCGGAATTTCATCCCATGAGTGCGGCGGTGAATACGGCTTTCTCAGTTTTTCTTCTGTGTCTTATATTTGTTCTGAAAAGACGGGAATTCTACGGATTGAAAAAGCCTCTGAATACTAAAAAGCTTCTGTATTTTCTGCCCCTGCTTTTTATTGCTTTTGCAAATCTTACGGGCGGTATCAATACAGAAAATACGGCAGGTGAGATAATATTCTTTATTATCAATATGCTGAATATAGGCTTTATTGAAGAAATTATTTTCCGCGGCTTTCTTTTTAAGATGATGGAAAAAGATAATGAAAAGGCTGCTGTGATCGTAAGCTCCGTTACCTTCGGTGTCGGACATATAATGAATCTTTTTATCGGCGCAGATATTCTTCCCACGCTTCTTCAGATAATATATGCCTGTGCTGCAGGGTGGCTCTTTGTTGAAATTTTCCGTAAAAGCGGTTCGCTTATACCTTGCATAATCACACATTCTCTGACCAATGCACTCTCGGTTTTTTGTGCAGAAAGTGTTTTTTCGGAATATATAATTCCCTTGCTTCTTACGATTGTTCCTCTTGCTTATACCTTATATATAAACAGGGTGCTGCCCCGTAAGAGCGGTCAGTAATTTTCTTTTGAGAGGAGAAGAAAATTTATGAGGCCAAATATAATATTCTGTTTTTCCGACCAGCAAAGATGGGATACCCTGACTGAAGAGGTTATGCCGAATGTATATAGCCTTGGAAACGACGGTGTTGTTTTTTCGGATTTCTACACCTGTCAGCCTGTGTGCGGACCTGCAAGAGCCTGCCTTCAGACAGGACAGTATGCTACTCAGAACCGCTGTTATGTGAATGCTGTTCCTCTGGCAGAGGATTGCCTTACTCTTGCACATCATTTTAACGCTCACGGCTATGATACTGCATACATAGGAAAATGGCATCTTGCCTCGGACCGTTTTCCGGGAATCGGTGTGCACTGTGAAAAAACTGCCGTGCCCGTAAGCCGTCAGGGCGGATATAAATACTGGAGAGCCGCCGACGTGCTGGAATTTACATCCCACGGGTATGACGGCTATGTTTTTGACGAAAATCTCAACAGAATTGATTTTAAGGGCTACCGTGCCGACTGTATAAATGATTTTGCTCTTGAATATATTGAAAATCACAGCGGAGATAAGCCCTTCTTTATGTTTATTTCACAGCTTGAGCCTCACCATCAGAATGACAGAAAGCATTTTGAGGGGCCTGTTGATGCGGTTGACAGATACCGCAGTTATCCTTTTCCCGAGGATCTTACCTTTCTTGAGGGGGATTATAAAGAGGAATATCCCGATTATATCGCAGCAATAAACCGTCTTGACTATAATATGGGACGTCTTGTCGATAAGCTCAGGGAAAAAGGAATGTATGAAAATACCGTTATAATATATACAAGCGACCATGGCTGTCATTTCAGAACCAGAAATGAGGAATATAAGCGCAGCTGCCACGATGCAAGTATTCATATCCCCCTTGTTTTCGGAGGCGGAGCAGTTAAAAAAGAGGGTGTGAAGGACTGCCTTCAGAGTCTTATTGATATTCCGCCCACCCTTTTAAGTCTGGCGGGTATTCCCGTGCCTGATAGCTATTCGGGAAACCTGATTCCCGTAAACGGTCTTTCAGCGCCTGAAAGGGACTGTGTTTTTGTGCAGATAAGCGAATCCCACATAGGAAGATGTGTGAGAACAAAGGACTGGAAGTATTCTGCAAGAGCAAGGGGTTCCGGATGGTATAAATATAAGGCTGTGAATTATTACGATGATTATTTGTATGACCTGAAAAATGACCCTTACGAAAAGAATAATCTTGTTAATAACAGCGAATATGATGAAATACTTATGACAATGAGAGAGCTGCTTTCCCGGGAGATGGAAAAAGCAGGGGAGAAAAAGCCTGTTTTCCGTAAGCCTTCAAGGACGAAAGTATACTGATTGTAAATTTATAATTAACTATTGATAAATTAGTTTAAGTTTATCCTTCTTGTTTGTTGACTAATAAAGAATAATATGTTAAAATTCTATTAACAATCACGAAAAGGAAATATGATTATGAAAAAGATTATTTCACTTGTTCTTGCTGTCCTTTTGGTTTCAGGTATGCTGACAACATCTGCAGCAGCTGCTTCCCAGGAGAAAAAAGCAAAAAATCCTATTATTTTTATTGCAGGAAGCTCCGTTGATATCTGCGATGCCGAAGGAAATGAGATTTCCACGGGCTTTGATGTTCTCACCGACGATGATGAAGGTGATATGACAACAGACAAGATCATAGAAACTGCAATGAATATTCTCAAACCCTTTATTCTTGAGGGTCTTCCCTTTGATAAGTGGGATAATTACGGTACTGCTCTTTATGAAGAGCTTGCACCCATCTGGGATGAAACACAGCTCGGCGGCGACGGAAAAGCAAAATACGGCACAGGTGTTTCTCAGGCAGAAATAGACCGCTGGAACAATGAAGCCAAGAAAAATAAGGGCTCAGACGGTACGTTTAATATAAACGACTATAAATTCCGTTATGACTGGCGTCTTTCTCCCTATGACCATGCAGACAGACTTCACGAATATATCAAAACTATAATTAAATCTACCGGCTGCTCTCAGGTTTCACTTGTAGGAAGATGTCTCGGCGGCAGCGTTATCACGGCTTATCTTGATAAATACGGTGAAGAAGGCCTTGTAAAGAAGGTTTTCTATGATGAGGTTATGTCAAACGGCAGCTCCATCATCAATGACTGCTTCAGCGGAAAAATTAAATTCAGCGACAAGCACACTCAGGGCTATCTTCTTCAGGCTGAATATTTCGGATTTGACGGACAGGGTGTTGATCTTGAGGGCGTGAGCAATCTGACTCTTGAGCTTGTAGAGGCTGTGCTTGATTATGCCACACAGTCGGGTATCCTCACAGGTGTTCTCGGCGGTGTTGAAAAGCTTTATAACAGACTTTATGAAGCATTTATTCCCGCAATGCTCAGAGCTACAGGTATCGGCACATGGGCAAACTACTGGTGCAGCGTTTATGCAGAGGATTTTGACAAGGCAGTTGATCTTGTTTTCGGTAAGGAAGGCACTTCCGTAAGAGAAGAAAATGCAGGTCTTGTTGCAAAGATAGAGTATATCAGAGACAATATCGTTAATAAGGGCGATGACCTTTATAAGAAGTTCAATGAAGAATACGGTGTTGAAATCGGTGTGCTTGCAGGCTATGGCCTTTTCAATGCGCCCATAATGGAGCACTATGACGAAACAAGCGACTGTGTTGTAGGCTTCCCCGACGCTTCCTTCGGCGGTACTGCAGCGGGTATGTTCAGCACTCTCAGTGATGAATATATTGCTCAAAGAGAAGCTCTCGGCTTCGGTGAATATATCTCTCCCGACAAAAGGATAGATGCTTCAACCTGTCTTTTCCCCGAAACCACATGGATAATGAAAAACAAGCACCACGACTACGGTAATGCTTATGTATATCTTGCAGAGTATTTCACTCAGTATGAGAATGTAAAGGTAAACACAAACAACAGAGGAATAAACCGTTTCCTTGTTTTTGATAAATCCGCAAAAAATGAGTTTGTGAATATGACTGCAGATAATATGGCAGACGGAAGCTGGATCACAAGTGTGAATCAGGAGCCTTCCTTCCGGAGTGTGTTTGCGTCATTTATTGAAATGATGAAGCTTATCTGGACCGCATTCATTGATTTTATGAAGGGCTTATTTTAATTAAGATTATTTTTGCACCCTGCTTTTTGC
>JAZSNB010000063.1:0-9534 GCA_045536195.1 Acutalibacteraceae bacterium | reverse complement strand
GGCAGAGGGTGAACCCATCCGCTTCAGAGTAAGAGCATACGGTGACTTCTCATTTGAAACATATATTGTTTATGTTGACGGCAAACCCATCGAAGCTGATGAAAACGGCTATTATACTATCCCTGCAGATACCGAATGGGGCGTTGTTACCGTTCAGGGTGCAGCAGAGGTTGATGACGGCAACGGCAATACTGTAAAGAAATCCTTCTGGGAGCTTCTCCTTGAGTTCTTCAGAAAGATAGCAGCTTTCTTCAAGGGCTTATTTGCATAAGACTCTTGCTGAAAAAAAGCAGAATAAATAATCAGAAAAATACCCTTCACCGCTAAATGGTGAAGGGTATTTCATATGTTTATACATAATAAGTATTTATCAGAATTTTCCTCTTGTTCCGGTGTGAACTCTGCCTGAGGATGATACCCTTGCAGAGCCGCCGAATGAGCTTTTTCCTGAGGATGAATTATTTGATTTCGGTTTAGGAGTTTTCTTTACATTACCGTAGAGGTAAATGTCTCTTTGCTGTGTCAGATTAAAGCTTCCGGGAATGATATATTCTGATGCGGCAGGCTGTCTTTTTACCGATTTCATCTGGGATTTGAGAAATGCTAAATAGATAAAGCCTATAACAATACCGATAATTACGGAAACTCCTATCCATTTAAGAGAAAGCATTTCAGAAAGAGGATTGTTGCTTATTGCGGGCTCAGGATCAGGAATTTCATCTTTACCGTACGGAACAACATCTTCGTTGCCGTAAAGGTAATTATACAAAACGGATTCACAGCCTGATGCAAAAGCACTGAATGCATCATAATATTCCTCCTCCTTAAGAAAACCGATAAATTCGTTTTCAATAAAGACAAAGTCAGAATCAGAGAAGATTTCCGTTGCCGTGCCGTTAGCCGTAATCACATATTCTCTTATATCCATTGCAATAACAAGCATTATTCCGTCGTCATTTTCTGAATATCCGAAGCCGAAGGTGTCATAATAATCGTCTGCAAATTCAGTGAGATCCTTTCCCGAAGTGGTTGAAACCGTGAGAACGGCAACCTCACATTCGTAAGCCTCGCTTATTTCTTCAAGACGGTTGAGAAGCTCTTTTTCCTTGAACTGATCAACAAGGTCGGCAAAATCGTTGAAAACACTTGCCCTTTCTCCGCCTGAATAATCATATGCAGAAGCAGGGATAAAAAGAGAGAACAGAAGCAGAATGCTTATAAGTGTAATAAATATTTTTTTCATTATTCTGCCCTCCTTAACCTATAAAAAGATTATATAAAACGGTGGCGCCGAAGCCGATTACGGTTCCTATAACAGAAGCAAGTCCGAAGTATTTGATACATTTATTCTTGTCTATAGGAAGATCGCCTACGAATTTACCTGTTTGTCCGTTCATTGCAAAGGTGTACTTCTCACCCTGAAATGTAGTATTAAGTATCCATACCGGATAAAGAGCATATCTGGCACTGCCGTTAAGCATATTAACATTGCTGCCGGCAGGTAATACGGAGCTGTAGCCGTGAACAGTTGATCTGAGAGCTTCTTCTGTGCTTTTTTTGATTCTTTCATTCGCCCTGAGAATACTTTCTTCCTTTGAAACATCGTATTTGTCTGCAAAATATCCTGAAAGAAAAGCAGTATTAAAGTCAACTGCCTGAGAAAAATCAAAGGGTTCAACCGATTCCATAAGCTCATCTGCCATTTTTGATGAGCCGTCAACGGGAATTTTTGAAAATGCCATATTGCCGCTTCTGAAAACGGAGAAATGGCGGGTTTCCGTGTAATTATAGTTTGCATCGCTCCAATGTCTGACTGTTGTTGCTTTATACTGAGCGGAACCCTGAACTGCAGAGTCGAACAGCCAGAAGGGGACATATATGCCTTTTATTTCATCAATATGATTCTTTGAGGAAAATATATCGGGAAGGAGTTTTTTTCCTGTGATATGCTTTTTATATGCTGCAATTGCCTGCTTCTTATCAAGCTTGAAGGGAATAACAAAATCGGGCTTCAGCATACCGTCAAGTCTGTCCTGAAGCACAACGGGATTGCCGCAATACGGACAGCTTGTTGCAGCAGTTTCGTTGTCGGTTATTATTTCACCGCTGCAGGTGCTACAGATATAGTTTTTCAGATTGTTTTTATCATTTTCATCAATTTCCGAAGAATTGTTATCATCCCAGTTGAAATTATCATCCTTGATTTCCTCTTCGTTGATAGCGCCCATAAGCTCATTAAGGCTTTCAACAGAATATTCCGTGTCGCAATAGGGACATTTCATTTTTTGTAAAGAGGCATCAAACTCAATTTTACCTGCACAGGAAGGACAGGTGAACTGCTGAATAACAGACATAGCTTTCACATCCTTATAATATAAATAGTATAATTCTATTATACACAAAGAATAAAAAAAATCAATAAATCACAGAAGCAGATATATAAAAGGGAGAAAGACGCATCAGCGTCTTTCCCGTCTTTTGGATTTTATCCGGTACGTGTTTTATAGGATTATATAAATCATCTTCCGCAGCAGCAGGGAGGATCAAATGCGGGAGGATCATCACAGCCGCAGTCATTATCCGGGGTATCAGGCGGGAAGAATTCCGAAACCGGAAATCGGATTTTTCTGAATGAATCACAGGGATCTTCCGTATCACAGGAGCATTCTTTTGAAGGCATACAGAAATCATATGCAGGAATGAGCATCTGTACGTCTCTTTCAAGCTGAACAATGGAAAATAATCCTATAGTCACTCTCACGGCACGCTGATTGCTCTGAGGGCCGAAGGAGCCTGTAAACATACGTGCAACGCTTCTTGGAATAGAGCTGCCTGCGTCCTGAATATTGTTGCAGCAATCGCAGGGACGGCATATTCTTGCATCAAGGCACAAGGGGGTTGCAACCTGTATCTTTGCTCTGGGGTTTGCTGAAACAGAAGATGGAATGTTGCTTGAAGCGTCTTCATCGGATGAAAATACCTTTACATTTCCTTCAGAACCGTAGAGAATGCATTTCTTTGAAAAGACAGAAAGACCTGTTATGGTAACGGGCTGTGAAGATCCTGATGAGAACACATCAAGAGTCACGGCAAAGAAGAAGGTGATATCCACAGAATAATAACCGCGGTTAAACGGAACACTTTCCACATCGGTGAACACGTTGATAACTTCTGTGCCTCTGCATCTTATGTTAATTGCAGAATCAATCACAGACTGTACCGTATCCGTGAAATAAACTCTCAGATCCTGAAGACAGTCTTTGTCTGCACATGAATCATAAACCCGTGCCGTGTCTATGCATATTGCCTCATTTATGCTTCTGTCGCAAATGTTGTCTGCAGGCTGGTTGAATTTTTCAGACATAAAAAAACCTCCTGTAATATGTTATCTGAAATCCGAAAACTTCAATAACATAATACGGAGGTTTTGTTATAATGTTACAAAAAAATCAGAACTCCGAAAAATCGCATTTGTAAGGCTTTCCGCCTTCAGCCATAGATTTATCGGCAAGGAAAACTGTAAGATGACCTGCTATGGAATTATAAATGGATGTGCAGGAAACAGACTGCTCACCTGTTCTTACAAAGTTTATAAAGTCTTCTGTAAGAGCATCGTCACCGCCGCCGTGACCCTCTCTGCAAAGAGTGTCTGTATCAAAGGTTTCTCTCGTAAAGCCTTCGGGGGCTTCGGTAACTATTTTTTCAATGGAGAAGCTGTTTTCTTCAAAGTTTCCGTGAAGCTCAGCTTTTGTTCCTATAATATGTATCTTTCTGAGGCTCAGTGCCGTGCCGCCTATCATGTTGTGCGTGCCGGTAGCTCCGTTTTCAAACTTAACAAGCACAGACTGATGGTCAACGATATTATTGTCGCATTTGTATATGCATCTGCCGTAGGGACTTTCATTCCTTAAGAATTCTTCCTTCATTTCAAGTGAGGGATCCTTTATCGCTTCAAGTCCTGACCATACATAGCATTCCCATCTGTCGGGATGGCCCAGATACATAGGCTTTACAGAGTATCTGCAGGTATCGACATGAGGGCAGTCGAGAAGACAGCGTGTACCTGCACCCTCCGGAGCGTTTTCAGGTTTGAACTGAAAAATACTGCCGTGGGAAGAAACAGTTTCAGGTCTGGTCCGATCCATAAGCCACATCATTATATCAATATCATGACAGCTTTTTGCAAGAAGCATACTTGTTTTGCAGATATCGGAATTTGCCCATTTTCCTCTTATATAAGAGGTGGAAAGATGATGATAGCTTACGTGCTCTGAAAGCTGAATGTTAATGATATCACCCAATGTGCCGTCAAGTATTTTTTCCTTGATTGCTCTGTAGAATGAAGCATATCTCAGAACATGGCATATCATAACCTTGTTGTTGTGCTTTCTGATTACTGCAATAAGCTTTTTCATTTCTTCATAGCTTACTGCGAAGGGCTTTTCCAACAGCATATCATAGCCGAGCTCCAAAAGGGGAACTGCTGTTTCATAATGCTGATGGTCCATAGTGCCATTTATGATAACATCTGCAAAGCGCGGTTTTTTTGCCAGTTCCTGTGCACTTTCAAAACAGAATTCTTCCGAAAAACCGTATCTTTCTGCTGCGATTTCGCAACGTACACGGTTCGGATCTGCAATTCCGACGATTTTGAGATCTTCGGGATGCTTGAGTGAATAATCGGCATAGGTCATAGAACGGTGACCGCCGCCTACAATAATTGCTGTTACAGGTCTTTTAGTTTCCATAGTCTTTTTTTGAATCCTTCAAAACGAAAATAATTATTTATTCAGTCGTCACCTGAGCTCGGGTGACGGTTATTCTGTCTGCATTCTCTTTCATTCTTATAAATGAAGATACAATTTCCGATGCTGTTTTTCTGCCTGCAGAAACGGCTTCTTCGTAATGCACGGGAGCAAATACACTGCCGTAGTCATTATCGGGAACAATGTAACCGATAAAGTCGTTGCAAAGTCCGACAACTGCAATATCAGTGCCAAGTATTTCTTTAAGTGAGGGGTATTCCCAATTTGTACCGTTGTAGCTTGCCCAATCGGGATATGCACCGCCTACTGCGATTTCAGGCATAAGCTCGCCCGGTATCATAGCAAGAGTGAGCTCGTTTCCGAGCACTGCAAAGCCAACCTCTGTTACAAGATTAAGGTCATATGACTTGTCATCCTTGTCGCTGTCATCTGCCATAGTGATGCGTACAAGAGGATTATTTACCAGCCTCAGCTTTGCTGCAAACTCAAGAATCTTATTGTCTGCACTCAGGAAAAGCTCGTTTACGGTAACGTTGATAAGGGGTGAAAGCTCTTTATACGCACTCTTATCAAAGTTCAGCACATATTCTGCAATTGCTTCTCCGTATGCCTTTATGCCCTCATCTCCGGAGGCACCCTCGGGAATAAATGCACCTCGGTCAGTGGCAACTGCGGCTTCAGCACCCTGAATGAACATTGCCTCCACGCCCAGAGCTTCCATTTTATCGCACATATATCCCGGAAAATCGCGGCTTGCTTCTCTCTGACGATCTCCGTAACAAACCGGATGAGCCGCAAGGAAAACAGCATTGACTTCCTTACTCTTATCGTCGGGTACAAAGCGAAGAGATGTTATTTCATTCACCGTTACATACGGAGGTCTTTTATCTCTTACAAACTGCCCAGCGGGTAAAAGAGCATAGAAAAGCTTTCCGGGCTTCATATTGTTGACGGCGTCAGTAATAGTTTTTGCACAGGTGTCCTTGAGATGCTCCATAAATGCCTTGTTTTTGCCGGTTATAATGTCTTCCTGTCTGCCTTTTTTTATTGCCTTCTTGTTGTTTTTGTACGCTTTAGGAAGATCTCCCCAGAGTCCGGTGGTGTCAATTCCTGAATGGCAATGGGTTGCGCTTATGTTTACGGACAGTATGTTTCTTTCGGAAATGAGACTCTGAAGTCTTTGCCTGATATCTCTTATATCTGTACCGGAAATACCGATGCAATCGATAACGGCAAATACATGAAGTCCTCTGCCGGAATTATCGCTTACTGCAACGGCTCTTACCATCTGCTCATTCATTATACCGTTCATTTTATTTGGCGGAAACGCAAGATATCCGCCGATATAATAGTCTCCCTCAATTTTTTCGGGAATAACAGATGCCTTTGAAAATCCGAGATGCCATTTTGCATCCTTTACGGGCTCAGAAAGAAAATATCCGTTTCCTTCAAGAAAGCCGCTGTTGTCGTATCTGTTAAGGTAGGGAATGCCTTTGTCTGATACATTATCGGAAAGCTTTCCCACAGCCTTCATTGTCAGCCGATGTCCTGAGTCGAGCAAACGGCGTTTATTGTCGGGAGAAGCTGAAAAGTCTTTGAGCTTTTTTACTGCCGTATGAGCAAGCAATGTTCCCGCAGCAGATGCTGCCAATGAAACAATTATTCTTTTTTTCATATGTTCCTCCCTTTATGATTTGTAGGCTTCTTTTGTGAATCTTAATTCGGCTATTTCAAAGCCGTTTACTTTTTCTGTTATTTCAAGCTGAACACAGCCGTTAACTATAAATTCAGCGGGAATATCGTACTGCACGGCTATGAAGCCGTCCGGGAGCATATCTCTTTCATATTCGGTGTTTCTTGTTCCTCCGAACTGCTGTCCCGAATATACGGTTCTGCCGTTTATTTTTACGGTGTGCTTCACGCTGTCTTCATTATTCACATCCCTGTAGGTTATCATAAGAACATAGCCGTCTTTATTATAAAGACCTCCTGTTTTCAGTCGGAAGTTGAAGTGGTCATAAAGCTTGAACAGGGAAGTGGGGAGCGTGCCGTTATTCTTTTCCGGTCTGTCTCCCTGAATATTCATATAAAAGCCCTTGTCCTGAGTTGCTCCGCCGGGACAAAGTCCGTCAAGTGCAACGCTGTAGTAATATTCGTCATCATCGACACGGTTTCTTAAGAAGCATCTTTTAATATAAGCTTCTTTGTCCTCAATCCCCGACTTTTCTGCTGTTTCGATGCGGTTAAGAAGCCAGGGAAGATCTGTGAGTGCAAAATCTATAGTGTCAAGCACAGCGCCGCGTTCAAAATTCTTGGCATAATATTTTTTTGTGCCAAGCTGCAGACCAATGAGTCTGAACAGATCATCGGCATCCTTGTCTATTGCTTTTCTTAAAGAGGTGACGCTTTCGGGAAGCGGAGTGCTGAGAATTTCTTTTGCTTTTTTCAGGTCACCTGAAAAAACAGCTTTTTTTGCTTTTGAGATAAGTGCTTTTTCAAAGAGAATCTTTCTTCTTACAAACGCATCGCATCGTGCTCTGAAAATACACTGAATGTATCGCCAGTTTTTGTAAAGCGCGGGATTCTCTTCACCGATTTCTTCCCAGTCTTTAAGCGTGTGCTCTATGCAGGGATTTTCATCGGGAGCGCCTTCCCAGTTTCTTTCAAGACCGAAAATTGCATCTGCAGCCTTTGCCGCATCGCTGCCCGGGAAAAATAATCTTGAATAATCCTCAAGAATTTCTCTTACGGGAGTATCGGGGTCAAAGTCAAGAGCACCCCATACAGCTTTATTTATATCGTCGTTTACACCCTCCGAATAGGATACGCTTCCCACAACATAGCCTTTGGTTTTATCGTATATCCTTTTGTACTCAGTGGGGCGGGGATTAGCGCATTCTCTTCCGTTTACGGTCTGAAGTGCAAAATGCCAGTCGTCACGGTCAAAATGCACGGGAAATTCGCACCTGAGATTATGTGTTATATCGGGATAATATCTTATGGGATATTCCTCCGGAAGATAGCGTCTTAAAACATCAAGAGGAAATGCTGCGTTGGGGCCTGTGATAACACCGTCTATAAAATCAGGCTTCTTTTTCATTTCAATGAGAAATCTTGTGCCCCAGTCGGGATATTGATGCGGCTGCTGAGCCGAGGGCCACATTTCTGCATCGGGATGGTATTTTCTTAATATTTTTCTTATTTCTCTGCATCTTTCCATAAGCTCATCAGGAAGAAGGCTGCCGGGATCGCCTCCCGGAGGGAAAACATAATCTGTTTTTTCGCACTCACTGAAAAGCTTTTCTCTGTTTTTTAGCGCTTCGTCAAGAGTTTTTTCACAGTTAGGATACCATAATGAAACCTGCAGACCTAAATTGCCGGCCTCTTTTGCAGCTTTGCATAAAAGCTCCTGCTCATCAAGCTTCATTATTTCATTTCTGTCTGAATGTCCGTTTTCATAGGGAATATGCTCGCAGGTGTTTGCCCCGAAATACATAATGTCCAGATAACAGCGGATATATTCGTCTATACCCCAAGCATCATAGGTGTTGCTGGTCTGTCTGTATCCCAGCTGATGACCTCTGATTTTTTTATAAGGAGAATAGGTGCCGGAAATGTCTGACAGCAAATATATTTTATTATTTCTGACTTCACTTTTTCTGAGAAAAAGACCAATACCGTAGATAAAGCCCCTTACGGAGGATGCTCTGAAGGTTATATGTCCGGAATCCTGTTCAACTGTATAGCAATCAGCATTTTCTGAAGATGCATCTTCGGAAAACTCAAATGTAAAAGTAATTGTTTCTTCCGGATCAATATTTATACGTGCAGCAATTTCTTCAAAGAGTATTGCTGCTGCTTTTTTTTCTGCCGGAGAATTACCGTAAATGCCGCAGGCGGAAATAACAACCATCCTTTTTCCTCCTTAAATATAAAGTCTTTTTTTCAATTATATGTTAATGATTTTGCCTTGTCAAGTTAAGAGAATGACAAAAAAATATAAAAAAACAAAGTTGACAAATAAACATCAATTTTGAACAAAGAGTTGTTATTTTCAATGTGCAATCTTACAAAAAATAATTGTTTTTTGTTAATTAACCAAAAATTTATTGATTTAAATGAAATTATGTTATATAATGCATCTGTAAAATAATATTTGGAGGAATTCCCATGAAAAAGTTATTGGCAATCTTTATGGCTGTTCTTGTTGTATTCACAACATGCTCAATTGCAGTTTTTGCAGGTGAAACAGATACAGAAACAACAACTGCTCCTGTTGTTCAGGAGGAAAATACAACCCGTAATATCAAGAATGATGACGGTCTTGTTGTTCCCATTAATTTCAACCAGCTCAAGTCTTCTCTTATCTTCAAAATTTTTGAAAAGATTCTTTCCTTTATTTTCTCACTCTTCGGTGTGGATGTAGCTCCCGAAGTTGATCAGGAAGGTGCAACACTGGTTGATGAAATCGGCAGCGCACTTGATGAAAGACTTACCGATCTCTTTGCTTAATCAGACTACCGAAAAACTAAGAACTGCTCCGGCAGTTCTTTTTTACTTTATAGGAAATTCCTTCCTATAAAGTAAAAAGATTATATGTCCCGCCGAACGGGAAGTAAACTTCCCTCGGCGATGGACTATACGAAAGCGTTTCGCCGCAGGCGTACGGCGAAGCCGTTTTCTTGTCGCTTATTTGTCTCTGATTGGGCTAATTTATGTTTTGTATTAAATATATATATTATGTTCTTTAAGCAAAAATGTTGACATT
>JAZSNB010000043.1:0-12923 GCA_045536195.1 Acutalibacteraceae bacterium | reverse complement strand
CATCATCTCTGAGTTTTACGTTTACCATAATAATCACCCTTTATTGTGAGGTCGGAGGTCAGAGGTCGGAATTCGGAGAAAACAGACCTGAAACATCCGCCGATATTTTTAATTATTTTTCCCTGACAAGAAAACGGCTTCGCCGTACGCCTACGGCGACCGTTTTCGGATAGTCACACGCCCAAGGGAAGTTTACTTCCCGTTCGGCGGGACATATAATCTTTTTACTTTATAGGAAGGAATTTCCTATAAAGTAAAAAAACACCTTACTTCGGCAATTAATGCCTTTGTAAGGTGTTTTTTTCAGTCTTCGAATACAAATACGGTTTTATTATCCTGTAAGCAGAGAGAGGCGGAAAAGGTTTTTCCGTTTTTTGATATAAAGCCGTCGATTTTATCGGTTTTTCCCTGAGTAAGAAGCTGAGAAGCACACGAGGGAGTAATAACTCTTTTACACAGAATACCGGGAATACGGAATTTACAGCCATCTTTATAGCCGTCACACTGATAGCCGTATTTTCCCCTTAAAACCTTGCTGCCGCATACGGGACAGATGCCTGTTTCATCCCCGGCAAAGCCGAAATATCTGTCAGACTCGGGCGAATTCTCAGGGGCATTGAACACGCCTCTTATTTCATTTACAGCCTGACTGACGCTGTCTTCTATAAGAATTTCACCGCGAAAAACCTTCTTGAGAGCCTGACCCAGCTCACTGGTTTTATATTTATCCATGGAAATACCCATATTACTCAGCTGTTCAATAAGATACTCACCATCGGGAAGTATTCTGTAAACATCCTTTTTAAGCTCAATATACTTACTCTTTACGGCATTATCAATAATGCCCGTTCTTGTTGCCTCTGTTCCGAGCTCAAGACCTTCAAAAATAGCCTTATAGTCCTCGGTATCGTCGCCTTCCTCACTTGCGGCGGCCTTATCCTCCCTGAAGGGATTCTTAAGATAATTATTGAGAGTTTCTATTGTGTAGTGCTTGGGAGGGCTCGTTTCCTTTTCTTTTGGCTTAAAATCTATATTTACCTTATCGCCCTTGTTGAGATTGGGCAGAATCTTATTGTTCTTTCCTGCCTCATCATATTTTGTCCAGCCCGGCTCAAGAATCATAAGACCTTTCAGATTATAATCCTCACATTCTCCTACGCTTACGGTGATTTCAGTTTTCTGCACCACACATTCTTCACTGCAGAATACGGCAACAAAACGTCTGAGCACGGCAGAATAAACAGTTTTTTCATCCTCTGAAAGCTGCCCCGGCTGAGGAAACTTATAGGTGGGAGTAAGTGCTGAATGGGATTCAATCTTGCTGTCGTCGAAGATAGTTTTTTTATCCTTGAATTCAACAGGATAGCCCTTCCCTCTTACTATTTCAATTATCTTCTTTATCTTGTCTTTTTCTGCGGTGGCAAGATATTCCGAATTGGTTCTCGGATATGTAAGAAAGCCTTCTTCGTAAAGCTTCTGCACAATTGAAAGAGAGGTATCCATAGGCATCTTGAATTTTTTACCGAGATAATTCTGAAGCTTTGAAAGAGAATAAAGCTTGCCCGGATTCAGCTTATCCTTTTTTGTTTTCTTTGCGGTAACGATTGCATCCTGAGCATTGAGCTTATCGCAGGCACGCTGAGCAAGAGCCGCCTTTTCATACGGAAATTTATGCTTCGATGTAAGCTCAACCGTTTCTCCGTCAGTTTCTGCCACGCTTACAAGCGACCAGTATTTATCGGGAACAAAGTTTCTGATTGCCATATCACGGTCATATATTGCCTTTACAACGGGCACGATGACTCTTCCTACTCTCAGAAGTGTACCTGTTCTGAGAGAGGCATATCTTGTAAGATTAACTCCGTAAAGCCAGTCGATATATGTTCTTGCAAAGCCTTCGTTGGCAAGAAGATCATATTCGGCTTCATTTTTCATATTTTTCAGAGCATCGGCAACTGTTTCGGGAGTCTGATCCGGAAGCCACAGACGCAGAAATTCCTTTTTCGACTGCAAAGCATTTTCTACGCAAAGGCGGACAATAATCTCACCCTCACGGTCGGCGTCTCCCGCATTTACAATGGTATCCACATCACTGCGGTTGCAAAGAGCTTTGATAACCTCAAACTGACGTACAACTCCCGCATCGGGCTTTTTATCGCTGCCGTTTTTTATTTTGAAGCGGAATTTTTCGGGAAAGCAGGGTATATTTTCCATACTCCATCTGCCGTTTGATGTAGCACCCGTATAATCTTCAATATCACAAAGCGAAAACAAATGCCCGAAAGCCCAGGTAACAATATACCCGAGCCCTTCAAAATAGCCGTTATTCTTTTTCATCTGCCCGATGCCTGCAACAATATTTCTTGCAAGTGAGGGTTTTTCCGCAATAATAAGTATCATATAAAAAATTTCTCCTGAAAATTTATTATACTACTTTTCGGGAGAAAAGTAAAGTCTCAGTCAATAAGATCCTGCCAGAGGCTGTCATCCTTGCCTGCATAGATTTCGGGGATCTGTCCTATTATCACGGTTTCGGCAATGGGAATGCTGGTATAAACCCGGGAGGTGAGATTTTCACCTACAGACAGCACATATACATCCGTAGTAACTTCTAATATCACCTTGTGCATAGTCTGATTGATGCCTGTGTATTCAAAGCTGTTTTTTACTTCGATAGAGCATGCGCAGGAAATGTGCACATTAAGGTCAATATTCGGTCCTCTGCCCGTAAGAAGAGTGTTTCCCGTAAGTGTGCCCAAAGCCACACTTATGCGGCTTTCTTCAATTTTTCCTATAGCCTCGGTAATGCTCACGCTTATAAGTGATTTGAGCTTATTCATTTTTATACTGTCGGTGGAAAGAGCGGAGATTTTTCCGTTTTCATCATACTCTGTTTTGATAAGATCTGAAAAATTGTTGTTTCCGTCGGAAAGCATTTCTCCTACGGTGTCGTTTATAATAAGAGTGGTAAGATTCTGAGCCTTTGACAAAGCAAGAGTGTTTATCACCGGAGTCATTTTTTTATCAACGGCAAAAACTGAAAAAACTGTAAGCGATATTAAAAGCACTAATAACACAAAGGGAAAAAACCTGCTTTTTCTTCTGCCGCGCATAATTGATTCCTCATTTCTCATATAAAATATATTCTGTTCTTATTATATGCAAAAAGGAAATAACGGTTGATTTTTATCTGATATACGTGTAATATAATTATTATGATTGTTAAGGAGGTTTATTCTTTATGAACGAGGCTTTCAAAAAATTTATAAGACAGAATAATCTATGTCCTGTGTGCCATATGAAAAAGCTTATGGCAGCAACAAGAATAAATGTCAACGGTGCAGACAGATTCAATAACGGTGTTGCTCTCACGCCCCCGATGGGATGGGCAAGCTGGAATTTATTCCGTCATAATATAAATGAAGACATAATAAAAGAAATTGCCGCTGCAATAAAAGCGGCACATCTTGATGAGCTTGGCTATCAGTATGTGAATGTTGACGACTGCTGGATGTCTTCCGTAAGAGACGAAAACGGAAGGCTTCAGGGTGACCTTTCCACTTTCCCCTCAGGTATAAAAAGCCTTGTTGAAGCCGTAAATTCCTACGGTCTTAAAATGGGTATATACACCTCAAACGGTACTCTCACCTGCGAAGACCTGCCCTCAAGCCTTTATCACGAAAGAATTGATGCAGAAACCTTTGCCGAATGGGGTGTGGAGTATTTCAAATACGATTTCTGCCACAATGAAGCTATTCCCACTCTTGCGCCCGAAATCGAAAAGATCCTTATTGCAAAAAAAGGCGAAACGGAAACCATCACCCTCACAGCCGATATGGCACAGCTCAGAGGCGATGCAATTATTCTTGAGGATGAAAAGCTTACAGGCACCGGCAAATATATATCCGGACTTTCAGGCGGACTCGGAAGTGCAGTTTTCTATGATATAGAAATCCCTGAAGATGGTGAATATACACTTACTCTCGGTATAAGAAAAGCAATAAACAAAAATAAATACTGCGAGGTAACCGTAAACGGAACAGATACTTATGAATTCCGTGTTCCCGGTTCAAAGGGCTTTACGAGAGAAGGAAGAAATCAGGCCTGTGTTACACTCAGAAAAGGTAAGAATTCTTTTATGATCACAAATCCCATAGGCTCAAGAGCCGATTCTGCCGCAAAGCAGTACCGCAATATGGGAAAAGAGCTTATGAGAGCTACGAAAAAGGTGGCAGAAGAAACAGGCAGACCCGAAAAGCCCATTTGCTTCTCCATCTGCGAATGGGGTCTTAACCGTCCCTGGAAATGGGGGCATACTGCAGGTAATCTCTGGAGAACCACTCCCGACATACGTCCCGAATGGAAATCTGTCATAGGTATATACGAAGCAACCGTACGTCTTTATGAATATGCCGGACCCGGCAACTGGAATGACCCTGATATGCTTGAGGTTGGAAACGGTAATCTTACAGATGACGAAAACAAGGCACATTTCTCACTGTGGTGTATGCTTGCCGCTCCTCTTATTCTCGGAAATGATATAAGAACCTTCCTTAAGGAAGACGGAAGTGTTGATACAAATAATAAGGTACTGAAAATCATTTCAAACAGAAAGGCTATTGCAATAAACCAGGATAAGCTTGGTGTGCAGTGCAGAAGAATCAAAACCAACGGTATCACAGATGTGCTTGTAAAGCCTCTTGAAAACAAAGAGGTAGCTGTGTGTCTTCTCAATAAAATAAATTCTTCTCAGGATGTTTCCTTTGATATAAAAGAGCTTCTTAATCTTTCATATGTAAATCTTCCCGAAAGCGACAGATATACCGTACACGATATCTGGGAAAACACAACCTTTGTTGCAAACGGTACAATATCAGCAAATCTTAAGGGACACAGTGTAAAGCTTTATAAAATTCAGGCAATGGGGTAATAAAAATGAACAATCACGTAATCAGACTTTCAAGTCCTGCTGAAGACTGGGAGCATGCTTCTCCCATAGGCGGCGGTTCCTTCGGTGCTATGCTTTTCGGCGACACATCAACCGAAAAAATATATTTTTGTGAAGAAAGCATCTGGGCAGGCGAAGAAAGAGATACCCCAATAAAGGACTTTAAGGAGCGTGTTGACACTCTGAGAAGTATGTATCTTGAAGGAAAAATAACAGAAATAGATCCCTGGGCAGAGGAGCACCTGGGTGAAGGCATAGAAAGAATTATGTCTTATGAATATGCAGGTCTTATGAGCATTGATTTTGACGACAAATCAAAGGCTGAAAGCTATTCAAGAAATCTTCAGCTTAATAACGGCTTATTTGAAGCGTCCTACGAAAAAAACGGCAACCGTATCACAGAAACTGCATTCTGCTCTTATGCTGATGAAACAACGGCAATCAAGCTTACTGCTGAAAAAGAAATAAGCTTTTCACTTTCCTTCACAAGAGAAAACACCGAAAGTGTTACTTTTCTTAACAATCTTCTTCTGGTAAGAGCAAAAACTGCCTGCGGTAAGCACGGCTTTGCGGTGGGAATAAAAATTGAAACCGACGGTGAAATTGAATATAAAGACGGCAAGGTAAGAATTACCGATACTACCGACACGGTTCTTTTCGTTTCTGTTGCCACAAGCTTTAATTTTGACAGTGATTTTGAAGCTGTATGCCTTGATATTCTCAGCGAGGCTGAGGATTTTGAGGAAATGAAGGATGCTGCCTGTGCTGATTTTTCAGAGCTTTTCAACCGTTCCGACATTGATTTTTCTGAAGACGAAAGCATCACCTCACTTTTCACCGATGAGCGTGTAATGAGAATTAAAAATGATAAGAATGCAAAGGACGACGCTCTTATTTCCCTTTACTTTGCCTTCGGCAAATATCTTCTTATTGCATCCTCACGTGAAGGCACGCTTCCTGCAAATCTTCAGGGCGTGTGGGTTGAAAAAACGGAAAATCCCTGGAATTCAGACTACCATACAAACATTAATCTTCAGATGAACTACTGGCTTCCTGAGGTGGCAAACATATCCGAATGCCACATGCCGCTTTTCGACTATATGAATGAATTTCTTCTTGAATCAGGCAAGAAAACAGCGAAAGAAAACTACGGCTGCCGCGGCACGGTGCTTCATCACCTCAGCGACATATACGGCTTTACCACACCTGCCGACGGAATATGGGGCGTGTGGCCCATGGGCGGTGCATGGCTGAGCTTTCATATGTGGGAGCATTATTTATACACAAACGACAAGGAATTCCTGAAGGAATGCGCTTATGACTATCTTCACGAGTGCGCACTGTTCTTTATGGACTTTATGTTTGAAGGTCCCGACGGTTATCTTCTTTCAGGCCCCTCAATGTCTCCCGAAAATGAATATTATCCCGTTGAAGGCAACACCGACATAACAGCCACAATTGCCTTCTCTCCCACTATGGATATTGAAATCATCGGAGGCACCCTCAGAAACTATATTGAAACGGAAAATATCCTCGGCATAAATCCTGAAGATAAGAGAAAGGCAGAAGAAACGCTTAAAAAGCTGCCTCCTCTCAAGGTAGGAAAAAACGGATGTCTTCAGGAATGGCTTTACGATTACGGTGAGCCCGAGCCCGGACACAGACATATTTCCCACGCATTCGCACTTTATCCCGACAATATGATAACTGAAGCCACTCCCGAGCTTTTTGATGCCATAAGAAACACTCTTCACAGACGTCTTTCCTTCGGCGGCGGTCACACAGGCTGGTCAAGAGCATGGCTTATAAATCTTTTCGCAAGACTTAAGGACGGAAAAAATACATATGAGCATATCCGTCTTCTGCTTGAAAAATCCACACACACAAATCTTTTTGATATTCACCCGCCCTTCCAGATTGACGGAAATTTCGGCGGTGCAGCAGGTATCGCTGAATCACTTCTGCAGTCACACGAGGAATATATTTCCCTTCTTCCCGCTGCAAAGGACGGTCTTACAGGTTCATTCACAGCCCTTAAGGCAAGAGGCAATATCACCGTCAGTGCAAACTTCTCCGACAGCAAGGTTACATCCTTCACACTCTCTTCACCTGAGGACAAAACCGTTAAGGTAAAAGCCAACGGCAATATGTATGAGGTTGAAGTGAAAAAGGATTCAGAAGCAGTTGTTACTTTATAATAATGCACAATAATAAAAATCCTGCAGTTTCCGGACTGCAGGATTTTTGTGTTTTATTCTTCTGTTTCTTCTTCCTCTTCCTCAGGCTCTTCAAGAATAACATCCTGATTGGTGAAGAACTTGATTTTATTAAGGGGAACACCGAGAGTTTTTTCACATGCGCCGCTCATAACGGGCATCATCTTTGATTCAACAACAGTGTTGATTGCAGCAAAATCAACCAATATCTGCAGCTGCTGCTTAAGGAAATCATCACTCTTGTCGTTATAGAAATCTGCCTCTACCTCTTCAACGGTAACACCTGTAAGAGACATATCCTGATTATAGATTCTGCGGTTTTTCTCAAGACACTTATTGATGATATCAAGCATCTGCTCTCTTTTGCCTGCCTTGAGTGCATTTGTGAGGGAGGTTGACTTCATCTGAAGTCTGAAGGAAAGCTTGCAGGTCTTTACAATTGCAAGAGCAAGCTTGCTGAGATCGGGATTGATCTTTTCGGGAATAAAAATTTCCCCGTCTTTCTTATAAAAATATGCCATATGTATTCTCCTTGAATTTTTTACTGAAAACTATATTATCACAAAAGAAATCCTTTTGCAACAAAAAAAATCAAAGGCAACACCGAGGATGTACGGTATTGCCTTATATTATTTATGAAAGAATCTGATCAGAAGCTTGATCCGCCGTTTGCACGAAGCTTTCCGAAGATAAGTGTCTCCTCAAAGGCTACCGCATATGTGCCGTCATTTGTGAGGGGTACAAGATATTCGTCGTTATAATTTTCCATAAACTGCGGAATGTCTTCATAGTCCCACACTGTTATCTGTTCATCAGAATACAGGATAAGGTCAATGAGATTACCCCAGAAGCGGGAGCCTGCATCGTGCTTAAGACCTTTGCCGAACCAGGTGATATCGGGATAAAGACAGGTTGATGCATCCACCTGAAGATCGACGGAAACGTGATTCTTACCGCATTCGCATTCTTCAGCCTGCTTATAGTCGAGACCTAAAATACCGTCAACATCAGCAACAGTTGCACCGAAGGATTCATCGGCAGTGCAGATTGAGAAGTCTGACATTCTGTCATTATCCGAAGTAAAGGGAGCCATAGGATATCCGTATTCTGCAATTATTCCCACGTTTTTGCCTTCTGACATCATTGAATCAATGATATTCTGCATATTAGCCTGAACCTCATCGTGATAATAGCGGTTCTTTTCAATAAGACCTGCATATTTTTCCTGTCTTTCGGGTGTACCGAAAATAAACTCTTCAGCTTCTTTATAACGTTCGGGGCTCATCATAGCATAGAAACCGGGAATCGCACCGAAGGTTTCAAGAAGATACGGATCAATTGCGGCATCAAGACGCTGGTCAAGATATTCATTAAGAATATCAACAAGCCAATCAAATACGCCGACAGCATAAAGTATTTCAAGCATATAATAAAGTCCCATGGTTGCTGCATTTGAGCCGAGGGCAGTTTTGAGGAATCTGAGAAGAGAAAGGCTGTCTATACCGATATTTCCCGAAATGGGGTCAGCACAGGATGCAACACCGTTCATAGCACCGCAGATAAATACAACAGATGTAATATCATCGCGGACAGCAGGGTCAGTCTGAGTATAGTAGTATTCATAAAGATATGTCATAACAACACAGTTGCCCTGTGAAAAGGCAGTAATGGCAACCTTGTCGCTGCCTGTAACCTTCTTTACTCTCTGAATATATTCGTGAAGCTCGCCGGCAAGAGTGTGCATATCCTTACGCCAGTCGAATCTGAAATAATAAGAATTTCTGTAGCCGTACTTATGTTCAACAACATCCTCAGGAGTCTCGGGTGTTTCGGGCTTATTTTCAGGAAAGAGAGCCTTGAAGCTGTCAATCATAGAATTCAGCTTTTCCGAAATACCGTTAAAAAATTCATTTATCTTTGTAATAAGAGTTTCATCGGGAACTTCGGGTTCTTCGGGAGGAAGAGGCTCAAGATTCTCATCAAGACCGAGGCTGTTATCATACTTTCCGTCGGTGCCCTCTTTCATAGTACCGTCGGGATTACAGCTTACATCTGAAAAAACATCAAGAAGGAAGGGACCGAGATTTCTGTCAACAAGCTCATAATTCCTTGTTAAAATACCTGCAAGAAAACCGGGTACATACTTGAATATTGCAGGTATGAGAAGTCCCATATCAGGTCCGAAAACCGTAGTGTCGTCGCTTTCATCCTCTGTATGAAGATTTCTGTAAATAATTTCACCGAAGCCCGGCACCTCAACAACAGGAACTTCTTCCATATTGAGATTTTGCCAGTCAAGCTGAGACTGAGTATAAATAATCTCAGGCAGATTGTCCTCTGCTTTACTTGCTGAAACCGAAAATGCTGTCATACTAAGAAGCATTGAAACTGCAAGAATAAGTGAAATCAGCTTTTTCATAATATTATTCCCCTTTATAATCATTGGTATAAATATGATTTTACTGTATTTTTTACAGATTGTCAACAAAATGCATTAATTTATGGGATGAATGGTATTTTTTTTATTGAAATCATGTGTTATAATAAAAAAAAATAAGTAAGGAGAAGAGCCATGACAAAACGTATTTTCACAATCATCACAATTATTACACTTCTTGCAGCTTCCCTGTTGCCCGTTAATGCGGCAGACTATACTCTCGGCGATGTTGACGGAGTTGGCGGAATCACCGCAGCTGATGCAAGACTTGCCCTCAGAGCTTCGGTAAATCTTGAAAAGCTTTCAGGCAACACATTCAAAGCGGCAGATGCCGACAACAACGGCAGTATAACAGCAGCTGATGCAAGACTGATTCTTCGTGCATCCGTAGGACTTGAAGATCTTGACACATCCACTCCTGCAGAAAGAGGCTATTATAAAGCAGGTGAAATCTGGAAGGTTGACAACAACTTTGAATTCACAATTACACGTTCAAGAACTCACGAGCTGTGCAATCAGTTTTCCAACAAGGAGCATAATCTGACTGACGAGCAGGTCGTAATAATAAGCTATTCATACAAGAACACCGGTTATAATAACGGCGAATACGAGCTTTATATGGACATTTTTAATGTCTATGATGAAACAGGAGAAAAAGCAATACTTTATGCATGCACACACTACAGATCCCCGTCATCCTTGATTGTCGGAACAAACTGCACGGGTGAGGTTGCATTTGATCTTAAGAATTACAGCAAAACAATTACTGTAGAACTGGATGAATATACAGACAGCGGAAAATGCGAAGCAACATACAAAATCAATGTTAACGAAAGCAAGAGCGCTCCGTCATATAAGCTTGAGATTCCCTCTGCACAGCTTGACAAAATGCCCGGCATCGGTGAAAAATGGACTGAACCCGGCAAATGCGAAATTACAATAACAGACATAGATGTACATCATCTTTGTAACGACTACTCCAACAGACAGAACGGATACACAAATCAGCAGGTTGTGAATATCACTTACACTGTCAAAAACTTAGGAATTAACAAGGATATGTATGTAAGCCTCTATGATGTGTACGATGAAAAAGGAACTGCAGGACAGCTTTATGCATGTACACATACGGATTATTCCGGCTCTTGCGGTATAGGTGAATCCGTAACAGGCAGTGAATCATTCGTGCTTGATAACAACAGTGATTTCGTGCTGCTTGAAGTGGAATACAATGATACTGAATATAAAGAGTATAACAACGTTTTCAAAATTGATATCAGATAATTCATAATATAAATATTGCCTCTTAATTGATTTAGGGTTGTATCGTTATTTGAGATACAGCCCTTTTGGTTTGCTCATATTTATCGGCTCGGCTTTTCAGAATGCCTGAATGGTATATTTTTGCGTAATGAACGGCAGGCTGGGTGTATTGCGCAGCAAAATAAAACGGCTTATAATTATTATAAACATTATAAAAAAGGAGAAAAGCTATGAAACACAGAACACTTAAAACAATGCTTGCGGCAGTGCTTATATTATGCACCCTGCTCCCCTTACCCGCCGCAAACGCTAAAACAAAGTATACAGTTGAGGTAAAAAAGACTGATGTTGAAGCTGATTTGGTAAGTAATACTGAAGGTTATGCATCTCTTACCAAAAAATACCGACTTTCTGAAGAAGAAAGAAAAGAAGCATACAGGGAGCTGGAATACTATCTTGAAGACGGTGAAACTGTTGAAGAGTATCTTGAGAAAAACGGCTTTGAGGATATTGAGGAATATTATCTTGACGGTGAATTTACAAGTAGCTATTTTGGCGACTACAGCGCACTTATGGATAAAAACGGCAAAATAATAATGCCCTATACTTATGCTGTGAATTCTTACTATGTTTCAGACGGTGTAATATCAAAAGGCAATTGGTATCATGCATATCCTTATCCCGATAAAGAAACAAACGGATATTTTGATTTATCAGGAAACAGAATCAACAAAACTGAGTATTATTATTCCCGTAATTACAGCGACGGAATAGCATTCGTAAGACGTGAAAAGCCTGATTATAACGAAGAAGAGGGCAATGGTTTATTAACAGATGGTTTGGAAGCTTGTCTGATTGACAAAAATGAAAATGTAGTACTCAAATTGCCTGAAACATTTTCACATTCTTATGGAGTGGGAGACAACGGTTTATGTTTCTTTGGCAATTATAGTCTTTGCAGTATATATTCTGAGGAGCTGATAAGCTTTTCTTCTAATTTCAGATATAAAGAGAGTATATTTGAAAAACTGGAAAAATATCCCTGGAACGAAGAGGCACTAGCCGGTTTTATGGATATTGAAGGCAATATAATAATCCCACAAGAATATTATAGAGCCGGAGATTTTCATAGCGGAATGGCTTGGGTACAGGATAAATATACAGTGGAGCATGATAAGATTGCGAATGCTTTTGTCACAAAAGGCGGAAAATTCGGTTATGTTAATAAAACCGGAGAATTGGTAATTCCCTATATATATGATGATGTTACCGATTTTGACGGTGAATATGCATCTGCACAGAAGGACGGCAAATGGGGACTTATTAACAAAAAGGGCGAAACCATCATTCCCTTTGAATACGATGCTTTATATATACACGACGGAATAATAACATCTCAGCTTAATGAAAATGCTCCGATTACACTTATGACCGTAAATAAAGAAATCATATGGCAATTTGATGAAAAAGAATCTGATACAGCATCAACATATAATGACGGTGTTTTATATTATATAAAAGACGGATATGTTCATGTTGTTACGATAACAGCAGAGGAAGAAAAGGACGGTATAATGGGAGATGCTGACGGTAACGGTAAGATCACAGCTGCAGATGCAAGATATTCTCTTCGCGCTTCTGTAGGACTTGAAGCTGTCACCGAAGAATTACTCGCCCTTCTTGACGTAAACAAAGACAAAGCTGTCACCGCAGCAGATGCAAGACTTATCCTGAGAGCTTCCGTGGGTCTGGAAGATCAGACTAAATGGTAAACACCGATAAATAACAAAAACAGTGATCACCTAAGACGGCCATTAAGACAGTTTATATTTATTACAATATGTCTGCAACAAGTCAAACCTAAAACGGACCGAACGGTATGCAATACATTTATCGGGAAACTGATAGTAACCGATAATTTGTTATGGTACAATTGATGGGTGACAAATAAAAAAGAAAATCCAACTCAAATATGGTATGATGTTAATAACCACAAAAACACTTACCGAAAAGGAGTTGAATTTTCTATGGTTAGTTTAACATCAAATGCAAGGTTTCG
>JAZSNB010000089.1:0-5284 GCA_045536195.1 Acutalibacteraceae bacterium | reverse complement strand
AAATTCTTCTCGCATAAGTTCTACACTCTTTTCTTTCCAAGGCATACCAATCTTCCTTTCGATGTGATTGCCTTTATTATACTTAAAAGTGTAAACTATGTCCTCGGACATTTTGTAAACTATGTTATCACACTACACACGACTCGGCGTCCCGTTTTGCCACAAAAATAAATATGTTTGTATCGCTTATAAATATCCTCAAATCAGCCTCTTTGTATTCTGTTACAGGTAATCTATATTGTGATACAGGTGCTTCGCACGTTCCTGTGCCGGGACGCCGAGGGTGAAGAAGCGTGCCGCCGCCGGTGGCGGATAAAGGCACGCGGATGAATTGAGGAAATACAGAGTATCACGACCGCTCCAAGGGAGTGAGACGACAATATTTCCGAGGGTCGTCCCCTACAGGATAAAGGGGCAATAAATATCAGATATGGTGATTTTTGCGCCCCTTGCGAATAATTCACTTAAAAGCGAGGGAATTGTTTATGAGGATCGTGGAATAGAGGAAAAGCACCTTGTCGGCATTTTCAAAATCCACAAGTCCGGAAAGCACCGAGGAGGAGATATATCTTATGTCCACAAGTGTGATTTTTGAATAGCTGCCTGTAAGAAGAGGTGCTAAGGAGCTTGAGAAGGAATCTCTGAAAAGGATCAGCTCATTCTTTTCTTCCGCCAGAGGATTTTCTATAACCGAAACCGCCACCGTGCCCGAAAGGAACATTTCATACATATCGGGAGATTCGAGCTTTCCGGTATCATATACGGGAAGAAGCCTTTCTTTTCCCGTGTCGTAGTTTTTCACCACGGCATTTTCGATAAATGTGTTTGTAAGATAGCTGATGCTGTCAGCAGGCACCTTCAGGTTTGCCTGATTGAAATAAACTCCGTAAAAGGGCTTCTGAATCTTATTTTCCTTGAATTCCCCCGTGAAGCTGTCTCCCATTTCCGAGGTGAGCTTTTCAGCCACATCAACTATATTTTCCTGCTTCCAGTGGGTGTCGGTAGTGTAATAATCGTCGGCTGAAAGCAAGGGTTTTATATCGATATAGGTTGCAAAGGGGAGCTTATTTCTGAAGTCTTCGGCAAATTTATCATAATTGAAGGCAAGATATCCGTTTTTTTCCGCAATAAAGCAGTTTTTGTCGGGGATGACCGAAAGAAAAACCTCAGCACCTGTATCCTTTATATATTCATCATAAATGAAAGTGAATTTATCTGCGGCATTCTGAAGCATTTTGCCATTCTCGGGATATTCAAGCTTGGAAAGATGATTCTCTGTGTAAAACAGCTTGTTGTTATCCAAGTTTTTGAATATATAACGGGATGAATATGCCTTTATTGTTCTGAAAAAATCTCTCAGCGGAAACTGCTCGGGAGAGGCTTCTTCAAAATCCTTCATAAAGCCGCCCGAACGGATTTCTTCAAAGGAGAAGGAAGGAAGAACCGAAAGAGCACGTCTTTCCGATTCTGAGTATTCTGAGGGCTCCTTCAGCATAAACCATACGGAGAAGCCGAATATGAGACAGGCTGAAACACCGATCGTCAGAATGTATTTTAATTTTTCCGTCATAGTCTGCACCTGCCTTAAAATCTGAAGTATAAGAAGGGATTGAAGGAACCGTCAACAAGATATGCCGTGCAAAGAATTATAATTACGGCAGCAAACACCGGGGAGGCAATTGTAAAGAATATATTGCCCGCTTTTGTGTTTTTTATCTTTTCCGTAATCTTCTTCGGAAGGGGAGTGGCACCTACGGCTGCCAGAACAAGTATAAAAGCATAGCTTGAAAGATAGTATACCCAGCTGCTGTCATATAAGCCTGAGGTGTTTATTCCGAACATTCCTGCGATATAGCTTACTGCCTCGCCCATCGAAGAGGCATTGAAAATAACAAAGCTTACTGCAATGAGGAACAGCACGTAAATTCTTGAAAGAACCTTGCTTTTTGCAAGTATTTTCCCGAGCCACAGCTTTTCAAGAGTGAGAAGGACGGCAAAATAAAGCCCCCACACGATAAAATTCCAGTCTGCACCGTGCCAGAAGCCGGTCAAAAACCAGACAACAAAAATATTTCTCAGATGCTTGCTTACCGAAACACGGTTGCCGCCCATGGGGATATATACATAATCTCTGAACCACTGTCCCAGCGACATATGCCATCTTCTCCAGAATTCGGTGATGCTCTTTGAAATATAGGGATAGTTGAAGTTTTCCATAAAGGTGAAGCCGAATATTTTTCCGAGACCTATTGCCATATCGCTGTAGCCTGAGAAATCGAAATAGATGTGAAGGGAAAAGGCTATAGCATAAAGCCAGTAGAAAGCCACCGTCTTTTCGTCGGATGCCTTGAAGATTTCGCAAAGCTCACCCAAGGCATTTGCAATAAGAATCTTTTTTCCGAAGCCGACCGAAAAACGAAGAATGCCCTCATAGGTTTTCTTGAGTGTGTGGCTGCGGTGTCTCAGCTCCTTTTCCACGTCGGAATAGCGCACTATGGGTCCTGCAATAAGCTGAGGGAACATTGTGATATATGCACCGAGAGTCACGGGGTTTTTCTGTGCGGGTACCTGTCCTCTGTATACATCCACGGTGTAGCTGAGTATCTGGAAGGTATAAAAGCTTATACCTATGGGCAGGGCAATTCTCAGAAGGGGGATGCCGAGCCCCGTGAGAGCGTTGAAATTTTCGATAAAGAAGTCCGCATATTTGAAATAGGCGAGAAATCCCAGGTCTGTGCCCACGGAAAGTATGAGAACAGCCTTCTGTGCCTTGCGTTTTCCGTCAAGCTTCTCTATAAGAAGTCCTGAAACATAGCCCACAAGCACGGAGATTATCATTATAATGACATATTTCGGCTCGCCCCAGGCATAGAAAACCAGGCCCGAAAGAAGAAGAACGGAGTTTTTCAGCTTCTTCGGAGCAATAAAATACAGTATCAGAACTATCGGAAGGAAAAAATATAAAAAAGGAATACTTGAAAAAAGCATGTCTGACCTCTCAAAAAAAGAAAGGGTGCATATCGTTTCTGACAGTGCACCCTTCAGTTGTTATTCAAAACACATTATGTGCATTAAATACACAGATTATTTAATTTAACTTAAATTAAGCAACGGTTGTTTCTTCAACAGTTGTTTCTTCTGCAGCTTCAACAGTTGTTTCTTCTGCTGTTTCTGCTTCGGGATCAAATGCTGCGGGGCCTTCGGGAAGAACTTCCATGTTGCCTGCTTCGCCGCCTTCAACTGCAGCATCTTCACCTTCAACGGGCTCCTGCTCGAAGGAAAGCTCTGCCATGATGAAGAATACCATGTTGCCTTCTGTTTCTACAAGAACTTCTTCAGCTTCTGTGCATACGTTCCAGCGAAGGTTTGCACTTTCCTTAAGAGTTGCTGCGAAAGCTTCTGCGTCTGCACCTTCAGCAAGCTGGAAAACATAGCTTACGAAAGGAATTGTGCCGATCATGGGAGCAAAGGCTGTGCAAGCTTCAAAGCCTGTGATTTCCTTGTCAAAGCCTGCAAGAGCGCCTTCTTCCATATCAAGAACCGTGGGAGCAAAGGGAACGATGGGGTTCTGGGAAAGAGCTGTTGCTACAGCGTTTGTTGTTGCGCCTTCTTTAGCTGCTTCTTCCTTGAAAGCTGCTGCAAATGTGCCTGCTACTGTTAATTCAGCTGCCTGAGTTGTTTCTTCAGCTGTTGTTTCTTCTGTTGTGTTGCCGCCGCAAGCAGCAAAAGAGAGTACCATAAGACCTGCGATGATGAGTGCGATGATTTTTTTCATTTTTGTTGTCTCCTTTTATTATGTTTTTTATTTGTTCAGGCTGACTGTCCAGTTTTCGGTCTGCCTGTCAAAGGACAAGGTGAGGGTGCGGACTTCGTTTTTATCGGAAATGTCCATAGTATAAATACTGTTTTCATCGGGGAAGGGGATAGTCCATCTGAGAGCCGATGAAGAGCTGATGCCGAGAGTGTTATTCTCCTCGCATAAGATTTCTCCGTTTTCATCAAGCACAAAGCCGTTTTTCGGAGTGATTGAAATATCTTCCTTTTCTTCGATCCTGAAATTCACGCAAAGCTCATTTACTGCACGTGCAAGCATAATACCGTCGGCGTTTTCGCTTGTGATAAGCACCTCTCCTGTCAGAAGCTCATCTCCGATAAAAATACCGGGAGCATTGCTGTTTCCCGTGAGGGCAAAGGCTGATACAAGAGTGATGATAAGCGCTGCGGCAATGCCTGCTGCTGTTTTTATGTAGACTTTTATGTTGTTTTTTTCGGGAGGACGGGAGTCGTTTATTATTTTATCAAAAAGCTCATCGGGTGCTTTTATGCTTTTATATTCCGCAATAAAGCTTTTGTCAGACATACATTTCCTCCTCCAATAATTTTTTCAGGGAATCTCTTCCTCTGGATAATCTCATTTTTACGGCAGAAGAGGACAGCTTCAGCATTTTTGCGGTTTCTTCCACAGAAAAGCCTTCGAGATAATGAAGAATTATTACCGTTTTTATTTTTTCGGGGAGCTTTTCTATTGCATCAGCCACCAAAAAGCCGTCACCTGAAAAATATTCGTTATATGAAACATTTTCTGCCCGGGACAGCTCATCGTGATTTCTCACGGAGTTTTTTCTGCTTATATCATGGCAACGGTTGATAAGCGCACGGATAAACCATGCTTTTTCGTGCTCAGAGGATAAAAACAGAATATTACTGCCCATATATTTCACATAAACATCCTGAACGGCATCCATAGCGTCGTCTTTATTGCCCGAATGCATCAGAGCCACTCTGAAAAGCATATCGGAATATTTATTATAGACATCAGCTATGTCTTTTTCAGCTTTGGGAAATCTGCCCACCTGACTGCCTCCTATTTGTAATACGTATGAGAACCCCGAAAGGTCACATAAAAATCAGAAATTTTAATTTATCGAAGTACCGAGTATGCAAAAATCAGTATTTCTGATGTTTGCTGCCTTCTAATCCTGTAGGGTACGACGCCCCCGGCGTCCCGGCACAGGAACGTGCGAAGCACCTGTATCGCAATAAAGATTACCTGTATCAGAACAAAAAAGAGGCTGATTTGAGGATATTTATAAGCGATACGAACATATTTATTTTTGTGGCAAAACGGGACGCCGAGGGTGAAGAAGCGTGCCGCCGCCGGTGGCGGATAAAGGCACGCGGATGAATTGAGGAAATACAGAGTCTCACGACCGCTCCAAGGGAGTGAGACGACAATATTTCCGAGGGTCGTCCCCTACAAAGAAAAGGTTAATTTTATGGGTCT
>JAZSNB010000155.1:0-4312 GCA_045536195.1 Acutalibacteraceae bacterium | reverse complement strand
ACATTGTTAGCTCCTGACGAGCAATGAATAACAAGTATATTACCGCTACTATCTCGACCACCGATAATACCGATGTGAGATTTATCGTCATATACTGCTAAATCTCCCGGTTGTGCGGAACTCCACGATATACGGGTTCCTTTGGAAGCCTGAGTGCTTGCACCATGACCTATCGCTGACTCTGAAAAGCCTGCGTTATGAAATGCCCAGGTAACAAAACCTGAGCAATCAAGTCCGAAAGGTCGCATACATCCTGTGGAACGGCTACCTTCAGAGGTAACAAGTTTCATCTTGCCCCATTCAGAATCCCAACCTATTGCAGAAGATTTACCGCCCCAAAAGTATGTAAGTTTACCTACAAGGGAGCAGGCTTTCTTTACAACATTTTTTCTTTCTGCAGATAAGCTATCAGGAAGGTTATCAATAACATCTTGAGCCGTTGCATCAGAGATTGCAAGGCTTTGTGTAGTTCCAATAAATCCGTCTGCATTTTCAAGCAGAGTTTCAAGAGCTTCTTTTTGTTTTCGTGTAAAGCCATATTGTGAAATCATTTGGTCTTTCGTTTTAGCGGTAATTGTGATATACAAAACAATTTCGCTTGTTTCTCCACTTGTTACAGTTTCAGTTCGTTTTGTAATTGTGTGCATATCCCAAAACACATCTTTGAGTTTTTGTTTTTTGGCATCATCTATGACAACTACATCCTGAACAGTTTCATCATCAACTCCTGCAACTTTAACAGAGAATAAAGACAGAACCAAGCTCCAATCCGCTTGTTCACCCTCCATTACAATTCTGTCATGGGTGGTGTTATCTTCGATTTCCGTTAGCCGAGCAGAGAGTTCCATATTACACTCATTCACGATTGAAGAAACGGGAATACTGTTGCTATCTGCTGCTTCATCTGAGATAAAAATACCAAAAGGACTTCCGGCAATCGCTGCAACAATGATTATAACGATTAAGATTACCAAAACAACTATAACACCTATCCAACCAAAGGCTGCGAAAAATGCCGCTGCTGCTTTTGTGACCGCTGCTGCAATAGCTTTACCAATGGCGGCTACTGCTTTTGCGGTTTTTATCGCAACCGCCTTTGCAACCCGTGCTGCTTTTATAGCTGCTTGTCTTGCTCTTTTTGCTGCTTCTTTTGCGGCTTTTTTTGTTACTTCTTTTTGAGTCTTTACAACTTTCTTGGTTGCTTTCGTTGCTTTTTTCTTTGCAGTTTTTTTGGTATAGGAGCTACCACTTTTAACAACGGATTTCGATTGTCCTACAACATTATCACGGGTTTTCAGAGCTTTCTTTGAATTTGCCGTGCTCCGCTTAACTGAGCTTGCAGTTTGCTTTGATTTTGGAGTGTTATTGTATGGAGATTTTATCGGTTCAGGTTTTGATTCTCTCAAAGATTGCATATAGCTTTCTTTTGTTTTAACCATTGACTTACCTGAACTTTTTTCTGCCGTATCCGTTTTAACTGCCGTATCTGTTTTGACATCTGCTGATTTTTCCTTTGGAGCATTTAGTTCTGAAGCTTTGGAATGTGTGTCATTTTTTAGTGCTTCTGAACCGCTTTCTTCAGCTTGTCTTTTTTGATATTCGGCTTTTGTTTTAAGCTTTTTAGAAACATATTCTCTCCGGGCATCTTTAGGTGTTATAGCAGAGTCAGATGAAGAAGAAGGAGCCTTTAACGGCTCCTTTCCCTTAACACCTTTTGTTGCATCTTCAGGTGTATGTTGTTTTATATAGTTTTCCTTTGTCTTAACACCGTGAGAAGATGTTTCGCTTTGAGATTTCAAATATTCCTCTTTGGTCTTGACAGTTGCTTTCTCTTGAGCTTTGCTTTTAGCTTGTTCTACGGCTCTTTCATTTCCTAAAGGTTGTTCGTTAGCATTATAGTTTTCCTTCGTTTTAGGGGCGTTTTCGTCCGTTTTAGGCTCATTCTCAACCGTCTTTGGTTCTTTGTCAGAAGTTTCAGGTTCTTCCGGTGTCGGCTCCTGATTTTCAGGTGTTTCATTTTCCCGTGTCTTAACCTTTTGTATTTGTTCTTTGACTTTGTTTTGTGTAAAAGTCTTGCCCTTATGATAAACCGTATCGGCAGTTGTGTAAGCAGCACTTTCAACTCGTTCTGAAGCTTCTGTGTCTGCTTTTGGTAGTTCGGAATATCCTTGTTCTGTACCGAGCTTTGATTCAACTGCTTTCTTTACAAGTGTATCCTTCATCACGGCTTTTGCATCTTTAACAGTATTTACTACTGCATCTTTGCTCTTGACCGCAACTTTCGGCATATTAGGAGAACCTTTTGAATTTGGGGATTGTTTAGGTTTCGTCTTGATGTCTTTTTCACTCAAAACAAATCACCTCCGATTATTCATTCAAATAAATCTTCATAAAGTAATTTGAATCTTCAATTTCTTCATAGCCGTTTGAAACAAGGCAATGTTTCATTACCTGAAGCAGTTCATCATCTTCAATTGCTCTTTTAATTGTATTTGTTCTACCTTCAATCAGTACATGAGGTTTAGGATAGACAACCATTGCGTGAATATTTCTGTTCGTGAAATATTCAAAAATATCTGCAATGTTTTCCCATAGATACTTGCCAATACCAAGTCCTCTAAACATCGGATAAACATACAAAGTTTCAATGTAACAAGTGTATGCTTCCGAACATATATCGCTGTAATTTTCGGATTTTTTGAGAGTGTTTACTGCGTTATACAAATCCTGACTGAACATATCAGCAACAGTTGAAATTTCTAAGCCGTTGTCGGCAATTCTTCTTTCATCAAGAAAATATGCCGTAATCGTTGCTACTTCATTCTCATCTTCATCAAGAATTTCGAATACTACGGGAACACAATAATAACCGTCAACCTCCTGAATTATTTCATGTGCAAATATTTCCTCTGTGTCAAAAATCATTTCGTCTTTTACATCATACATTTCAATTTTTAATTGCATATTATTTGTCCGCCTTTCTGTTTTTTATATCATTCATTTTCTTATCAGAATAGAAAATTAAATCGTCAATGGTTTTCTGCTTTTTAGGATTGAAAAGTGCATAGCCGAGAGATACCGAAAACGGATAGATTTTCTCTCTGTTTTCAAAGCTTACCAAATCTCTCAATTCGGAAACATAAGAGAGAATATCCCTTTCTGCAATGCAGATAAATTCGTTTTCATCAACTCTGCAAACATCAGCTTTAGTTCCTACCGTTCTTGTCAGGCAACTTGCTAAAGTTTTGATAGCATCATCACCCATACGATTACCAAAGGTTTCTTTGATTTTTTTAAGACTATCAATTTTGGCAATCACAATCATAATGTTATCAAGTCTTGCATTTCTTTTACGGAGCTTTGCAATTCTTTCTTCGTAAGCAGCACGGTTATATACACCCGTCATCGCATCCGTATATGCAAGATTAAAAAGTTTTTCGGTTTCTTTGTTTCTCATATTGACCTCCATAAATTAAGGGCAGAGTTTTTGCACTCTGCCCATTGATATTGTTTGATAAATTAACCTTCTCCCGGTTTGGTACTCATCAACTTATAGAGTTCCGTATCTGTTGGGAAGTCATTTACAAATGGTACGATAGAACCGCCGACTTTAATTAAACCTCTGCCGGCTCCTGCATTTGTAATATAACTCATTTGTGTATCAGAAATGTTTAACAGTTCCGAGAGGTCCTTTCTGTCTGAAGGCGATTGATTGAGCATCAGCAGAAATTCGCTATTGGATAGCATACCTCTTGCAGTTTCATTGAGCAGACAATCGGATATATTCTGTGTAATACCCGTTAAAAGACCGCCGTATTTTCTGAAACGCTTCCAAGCCTTTAACAAGAACTCTGCACTATACTGATTCTTGAAGAATAAGTGTGCTTCGTCAATGTAAACTCTTGTATATTTTCCTTTCTTTCTGTTTTCGATTACACGGTTCATAATGTTATCGAGCATAATCAAAAGACCGATTGATTTCATCTGTTCGCCAAGCTCCAATATGTCATAGCTTATAATTCGCTTATTGACATCAACATTACTTTGATGTGCAAAGGCATTTAAGCTACCCGTTGTAAACATTTCAAGACAGAGAGCAAGGTCATGAGCTTCAGCTTCAGGCTGATTTAAGAGTTCGTCACGGAGTTGCATAAGTGTAGGTTCTTTATCAGTTCTGCCATTCATATAGTCCGCAAATACTCTTATAGTACAACGGTCAATGATTGATTTATCTTTAGCACCGACACCGCCACCCATACGGGATGAGCCACTCTTTAACAGTTCATCAAAGATAGAAATAAGAAGCTCTGAT
>JAZSNB010000124.1:0-12977 GCA_045536195.1 Acutalibacteraceae bacterium | reverse complement strand
CTCCGTGCATCTGTAGGTCTTGAAACACTTAAATAATCAATAAACAAACAACCGTCGGTCATTCCGGCGGTTGTTGTTTTTTGCAGTATAAAGCAGCTTGTGTTTCAGTTTATAAGTCCTGGAAGCTGTGCTCAAAAAGTTTTTAATAATTTTCAGGTTTTATCTGTGACGGTTATTTTATAAATTATAGTTTTATAACTGCATCAAGAGATAATCTGAGTGCATAATCAAATGAATCACAGCCCCAGTTTCGCTCACTGTAGTTTTCGGTATCGGCAAGCGTATCTGCAGTAAACAGAATGCAACCCCATACGGCGTTTCGGAAGGAGGCGCATGCTGCAAGTGCAGAGCATTCCATTTCAACTACTTCGCATCCTTCCTCTTTTCTGTAGACTACCTTTTCTTTTGTTTCGCGGTAAAATCCGTCTGTAGACCATGTTACAGTTTCTCGGTAATTAAGATTATGTTCATTTATTGTTTCTCTGATTGCCGTCAGTGCGTCTTTATTGATCTCAACAAAACGAGAAGGTTTCATGTAATGATAAGATGTGCCTTCATCACGCAATGCCTTATACGGAACAATAAAAAGATTTTCTTCAAAATCTGACAGAGCACCGCAGCATCCTGCTGTGATAATTTTACGTACACCGTAACCTATCAGCCAATCCAGTATCTGAACCGCTGCGGCGGCTCCTACCGGAGCCTGACAAAGGCAAACTTCTTCTCCCTTATGCTTCACAATGTAGATGGGGTAATCTTTTGTTTCAGATGTGAATTCTCCTATTCGGACGGCATTATTGTTTTTAGCATATGCTTCAATATGCTCACCCAAAAAAGCAAAAACGGCTTTTTCAGGGAGCTTAAGATCAAGTTTTTCATGGTCAGGATTAATTACCTGTGCTTTATCGGTATCGAACTCAAGAATCGGTATTTCATTTTTCAGAATCAAAACTTATTCTCCTTTCTTAAAACATCAAGTGTGTGATGCGACATTCCGACCAGATCTTGCCTTTCGCAGGTTCTGAAATGATATTTCAGGTACAGCTTATAAGTATCCTCGTCCATTTTATCTATTACTTCACGCATATGGCATGAATATCCGTCTGTTGCCAGAAAATGAAGTCTTTCGGCATTTAAGTCTTGACTTAATTCAAATATTTCATCTTTTGTGTACAGCTTAAAAATTCCGTGGGGCGGGAAATATGTCTCAAAAGTCTCGGTATTAATAAGGCCTGTTTCTATAGAGTGCTGAAGTTTATTGTTCTTAAAAATTCCTGTTAATACAGAGGGCTCCACCATGCAATAAGCAATAAAAATATATCCGCCGTCTTTTGTGATACGCACAGCCTCGGCTAAAGCCTTCTTCTGATCTTCAAGGGTATAAAGATGATACATCGGACCTAATAGCAATGTTATATCATAATATTTGTCAGGATATTCGGATAAATTGATTGCATTGCCCTGTTTTATTGTAATATTTTCTCCGGGTTGAGTTTTAGTCCGGAAAATTTTGATGTTATGCTCAATCAGTTCCACTGCATCAACAACAAATCCATTCTGTGCAAAATAATGGGAGTATCTTCCTGTTGCTGCACCGATTTCAATTATTTTCATACCGTCTTTAAGATACTTTTCAATGTATTTTACGGTTGTCAGAAATTCAATTTTTCCGTGCTTTGACAAAAGACGTGAATCTTCGTCAATTCGATTATAAAAATCAACAAGATGATCGCCTGTTTTTTTCGGCTGTTTTTTCAATAATTTGTTTTTGATAAAAGCAAAAAGTTTCATATCATTTCTCCTTTTTTATGAAAAAATAAACGGTGTAAGTATCTGCAGCTACTTACACCGTTATAAACATATGGAAAAAATAATACTATTTCTCCGAAAATGAATACAGTGGTATAAGCCTGCCCTGTGATGACTGGTGGTCATACTGTGCAAGCCAATTCATATCCATATTATAGCTATTAAAAAGATATGAGTTCACGGTTTTATACCTCTGAATAAATTTTCATAAGAATAACACATTTGTTTATATCTGTCAAGCGAAAATCTTAATTTTAAGAATAAGGTTAGCAATTGTACTTTAAAATCATATCTGTTTATGATAAAATGCGAATAAGTAAAAAGCTGAAAAAAGAGGATAATCACGTATGAGCAAAGCAGAAAAAGTAATATTAACCAATATGTGCATGGTGTATGACGGCACCAGAGTGCTTGTGCAGAACAGACTGGATAAGAAATGGAAAGGCTTTACTTTCCCCGGGGGACATGTTGAAAGATTCGAATCCTTTACAGATGCAGTTATCAGAGAGGTTAAAGAGGAAACAGGACTTACCGTTTTTTCACCCCGGCTTTGCGGTATCAAGCAATGGCAGAACAGTGATTGCGAGCGCTACATTGTTTTATTCTATAAAACAGATAAGTTTGAAGGAGAATTAAAATCATCTGAGGAAGGGGAAGTGTTCTGGATGGAAATTGATGATTTCAGAAAGGCTGAACTTGCCCGGGATATGGATGATATGCTTGAAATATTTCTTGATGATAATAAAAGTGAATTCTACTATTATTTTAATGACGCTGACGGCAAATGGGATTATGAGATCAAATAATTTTTCTTTGTTGAATCCCGGCAGAATAAAACTTGCTCTTGATTTTTGAAATTAAACCTGTTATATTATTTGCAACAGCTATGACGAGAAAGAGTAAGCATCGGAAGCTTTTCAGAGAATCCCATCATCCTTTGGATGTGCTGTGAATGGGTAAAGTGAATTATGCCGAACATGGTCTCCGAGCTGCGCACCGAGCTTTAAGTTAGGCTGCGCCGGTTTCGCCCGTAACAGCGATAGAGTTTCGACAGATCATTTCCTGTCCGAACTTGATAAGGCTTGTTGTCGTGAGAAACAAGTGAATCAGGGTGGTAACACGTGAGTAATGCTCTCGTCCCTTGTACTTTGTATGGGGGTGAGAGCGTTTTTTTTTTGCAAACTGATTTACACGAATGTTACTAAACTAAAGAAATGAGGAATTAAACATGAACAACATTATTATCGGTGGAGCTTGGCCGTATGCTAACGGCTCGCTCCATATCGGGCATTTAGCGGCACTATTGCCGGGTGATGTGCTTGCCCGTTATTTCAGACTCAAAGGTGAAAGAGTTTTCTATGTATCAGGCAGTGACTGTCACGGTACACCTATAACAATAAGAGCTAAACAGGAAAACAAAACACCTGAAGAAATCAGCGAATTATATCATAACGAATTTTGTGATGTATTCAGGAAGCTCGGCTTTTCTTATGATTTGTACACTAAAACAACAGATGAAAGACACAAAGCTTTTGTCACAGACTTTCATAAAAAACTGTATGAGAGCAAATATATTGAAGAAAGAACAGTAAAACAGGCATATTGTCCTACTTGTCAGCAGGTGCTTACGGACAGATTGGTAGTCGGTATCTGTCCCGTTTGCGGTAAAACTGCAAGGGGTGACCAATGTGATGCCTGCGGTGAAATCTTTGATGCAGATTCACTCATAAATGCAAAATGCTCCGAGTGTGATACTCCTATTGTTTTTAATGAAACAACACAAATTTTTCTTCTTATATCAGAGCTTAAAGATGAGCTTAATGAGTTTCTGAACTCACATCCGTATTGGCGTAAAAATGCTATTGCTTTTACAAAAAGATATATTGATGAGGGACTTCGTGACAGAGCAATAACAAGAGATCTGAATTGGGGTATTGATGTTCCCAAAGAGGGTTATCAGGACAAGAAAATTTATATATGGGCAGAAAATGTACTTGGTTATCTTTCTGCAACATCTGTGTTATGTAAAGAAAAGAAGCTTGATTTCAAAGAAGTGTACGGTGAAAACAGCAAACACTATTATGTGCACGGAAAAGACAACATTCCGTTTCACACAATAATTCTGCCGTCGCTTTTGCTTGCTCACGGTGAAAATCTGCATTTGCCCGATGAAATTATATCAAGTGAATATGTTACTCTTGAAGGCAAGAAAATATCCACAAGTCAGAATCATGCAGTATGGGCAAAGGATTTATCAGATGATTACAATCCCGATGCAATACGGTATTTCTTTATTGCAAACGGTCCCGAAAAAAGGGATGCAGACTTTTCTTTCAGAGAGTTTAAAACACAGAATAATTCTGAACTTGTGGGAGCTTGGGGTAATTTTGTAAACAGAACACTTGCTTTTTCTGTTAAATATCTGAATTCTGAAATTGCAGAAACAACTACCAACGAAGAAATTAGAGCAAGAGTGAGAGATGCTTTTGATTCAGTGGGTGAAAAAATAGAAAAAGGCTGTTTTCGTGAAGCGATTGAAGAAATATTTGAGCTTATCCGCTTTGGTAATGCTTACTATGATTCAAAGCAGCCTTGGAAAACAAGAACAGATGATGTCGCGGAGTGCAGAAAAACCATTGCAGAGTGTGTTTATCTGATTGCAAATATTGCGGTTCTGCTTTATCCGATATTACCTTTTTCATCTGAGAAAATAGCCGATTGGCTTGATATTGATTTAACTTGGCAGGAGAAAACGGTAACTATAAAACAAATTTCAAAAGAAATATCCATACTGTTCCAAAGAATAGAATAAGAAAAAACAGCGGTAAGAGTTTTTGCTCTTGCCGCTGTAACTGTTGTATTAAGTTTTCCTTTTAGTAAGACACCACTCTACCCACTTTTCTGTTTTATAGAACCTGCCTGACATTGAGTGTCCGTATTTATCCCAACGAGTATATTTTATATCTGCTCCGATTTTTTTTAGGATATCAAAACAATAGTCATCGCTGACTATTGTAACGTTCGTATCGTCAGACGAGTGTGCAATCCATAACGGAATTGTAGCTAATTTTTCAATATTATAACAGCTGAAATCGTTATCAAAAAACAATTTACCCATAACAGGAACTCCTGCTGCAAAAGTGCCGGGGAACAGATACGAAATATGCCATACACAACACCCTCCAAAAGAAGTGCCGACAATATAAATTCGATTTCTGTCAAAATCAATCGGTAGCTCATCAACAAGTTTTTTTACCGATTTTATATAACTCTGAATTAAATCATAACCTCTGTTTGAGCCGTAGGGAGCTTGGGGAAAAAGGATATTGCAATCCACTTTTGATATCTGACGGTATAACGGAATATTATCAAACATCTGCTTTATATTATCATTACCCAATGCACCTGCACCGTGAAAAAGAACAAATAACGGTAAGTTCTTTTCATTTGCTTCAAACAGACGAAACGGAAAACTCATATGGTTAGTTTTATCGGTATATTTATAAGAGCTGAATTTTCCATCCTGGATTTTTCTTATACCGTCATTATTGTTTTTGATTTCATTGTTGATGTATTCATCGGCTCTCAATTGCTTTTTCTTGTAGCTTTTATAATATCTGTATGCCTTCATAATTGAATGTGGCATCTTTTCTTTCTTTTCGAGAGATGTTTGTGACATTATGTAAAGATAATCGTCAGTTCCTACGAACTGAATTTTGTCAAGATATGCTTCTTGTCCGTCGTGAACATTATCTTTGAAAAGAGCACGAATTGTATCAATTTCGTTTTCATCAAAAGATATAAGTATTAATCCTGAATCAATAGTGCCTTTTTCTATATACGATTCAAAAGGTACAATATCGCACAAATAACTGTCAATAAGACAACGAAATCTTAAATTGCTCACAAAATCACCTCGCAAATGCAACTATAAGATAATTATACTCTTTTGTACATAAAAAATCAATCCAAAGCAAAATTCTAATGGCTGCAGAAATTGCAAACTCTGCAGCCGTTTTCACTAGTTGAATATTATTTCATTGTTAACAATTTCTCTTGCTCGTGCCTGAATATTCCCCATTCTCTGTACCCACTCCATTTGGTATTGCTCTTTCAATTCCTCGGTCACACCCTCAGCCGCCTTCATCTCCTCAATGAGAGTATCATACATATCCCGTGCCTGCTTTTCCACCTCGACACAGTGTTGATACAGCGTGCCTTTAATAAGCAGAGAATTAAATAATGCGGACTTGTGTTTTTCGAGATGAGATTTATACATCATTCCCCATTTACCGAGTCTGATATTTGCCTCTTCAGGTGGGAGAATAATATTCGGTATAAGATAATCATTTACTTCACGATATGTAATTTTCATTTGATTCATCCTTTCATTTTTCTTATTAGGCATAATAACGCTGATTTTTGCTTCAAAAACCAATTGTAAACAAAATGTAAACGAGCGATTTTTGCAAGTTTTGAATATGGCAAATTTGCCAACCCTAAAATGCCCGTAACCCCAGTAAAATAGGGCTTTTTCACCACCTTTTGTGTCGAAATTTGTGTAAGATTTTGTGTTGCTTTTCGCTTAATTTATGGTTCTATTTTAACATCTACAGGCGCCATTGCTGCACCCATATTCGATGTATCGCACACACCGGCATCATTAATTCTGCCGAAATACACCCGTGGAATTGTCACTTTATTCTTTTTATTTTCACCCACAACAAAGGCTCCGGCACCTGTTACGGTGCGCTGTGCGGAGGGGGTGCGCTGACCGCCGTATTCAAGAGGATATCTGAACTGCTTTTCGGCAGAGCAGAAATGCGAGCAGGCGGAAGCAACAGCGGTTGAAACATATCCTGCATCCACAAAAACTACCGACAGAGCAAGAGAAAGTGCCATAGTAGAGCAAGCACCGAAAAGACCGCAAAAGGGAATTTTACTGTCTCTCAAGGCATAGGTACTGGCAGTACACTGATTCATAAGGTCACCCGAAAAAATAATATCGGGATTGCTTTTGTTAAGTTTTGCCTTCTCTGAAGCTATATTCACGGCAGCTTTAAGAAGCTCACTTTCCGCCTTTTCCCATGAGGACTGACCTATACCGTCATCATCGTAGCAGACATCAAAATATTCGGAAAGCGGGCCTTCCTTTTCCGTTTTTCCGACACAGGCAGCAGAGGAAAGAATACAGGGCTTATTTTTAAGATATATTATCCGGTTTTCTGTTGAAATCATGCATTTTCACCCCATAATAAAGAAATAATATATCATACCGTATAAGGAAGCCAATGAGCAGCCGTAAACAATAACTGCCCCTGCAAGGGAAAACATTTTTTCACTTGTGCCTAAAATATGCCCCTCTACGGCATATTCAATTGCGGGCGCACATACCGAATTGGCAAAGCCGCTTATAGGCACACTCACACCTGCTCCCGAAACCTTTGCAATTCTGTCATAAACTCCGATACCCGTAAGTATTGCAGTAATAACAATAAGCGTTATCGACACACAGGTTCTTGCCGTAGGTTCGGAATTAAGAAGCTTTATATAAAGATTAAAAAGAAGCTCACCTGCCGTGCATACAAAACCGCCCGTAAGAAAAGCAAACAAACAATTTTTTAATACAGGCGAATCAGGTGTTTTCTCTTTCACCTTTTCGGCATATATTTTATCTTTATGCGTTTCTGACATACAAACACAACCTTTCACATATATTTTGAACACGATTGTTTTTGTTATTCAGATAAATACCGTAAATGATTATAAGCTTTAAAAAGAAAAAATCCGCACCCTTAAAGGATGCGGAAATCAGCATATTGATCAGTCACTGATGTAAGGAAGCAGTGCTACGTGACGAGCACGCTTGATAGCAACAGTAAGCTCTCTCTGATGAGCAGCACAAGTACCTGTTACTCTGCGGGGTAAAATCTTTGCTCTTTCAGAAATAAAACGACGAAGCTTCTGAGTATCTTTGTAATCGATAAATTCAGACTTCTCTACACAGAAAGTACAAACCTTTTTACGGCTCTTTCTGTTCATGGGGCGACCGCCCTTAGCATCTTTCTTTTCGAAAGCCATAATTAATATCCTCCTTAAATAATTTCAAGAGAATCAGAACGGTAAATCGTCATCATCAACAACTGTGGAAAAATCATCAACAGAGCTGTTGTTATAAGATGAAGCATTGCCGGAATCATTGTTATAGGTTCCGCTTTCGGATTTTGATCCGCAAAAGCTTACCTGATCGGCAAGAATTTCATAAGCAACACGCTTGTTGCCGTTCTTATCCTCAAAGTTACGGGTCTGAAGAGAACCCTGGACAGCAATCATTGAACCCTTGCGGAAATACTTTGTAACAAAATCAGCCTGCTGACGCCAAGCGACAACATTGAGAAAATCTGTTTTTCTTTCTTCACCGCTTCTGACAAAATTTCTGTCAACAGCTACAGTGAAAGAAGTAACGGATAAACCTGATGATGTGGTACGAAGTTCCGGGTCAGCTGTAAGTCTGCCCATAATAATAATTGAATTCAACATAAACTTATCTCCTTATCTTGCAACAATAAGAGAACGAAGAACGCCGTCTGTGATGTTGAATACACGGTCAAGCTCTGCGGGGAAAGCTACGTCAGCTTCATATGTGTAAAGCACATAATAGCCGTCTGTTTCGTAGTTGATGGGATAAGCAAGCTTACGAGTACCCCATTCATCTACAGCCTCCATTGTGCCGTTAGCTTCGATAAGGTCTTTGAACTTAGCAACAAGTTCCTTAGCCTTTTCTTCACCGTTCTTAAGTGAGAATACTGCTACGGTTTCATACTTTGACATTTCGATGCACCTCCTTCTGGACTTTGGCCCCTTTGTCCGGGGCAAGGATAGTTGTAAAACCAATACAACAGGAGAAATTATAACAAAAGAAAAACCGTTTGTCAACAGTTTTATTACCAAAAACTGAAACAAACGGTTTTATATTCTTACTTAAGATTAACAGTTACATTATATTCGGGGAGATACTTACCGAGATTGAAGTCTCTTGCGATGAATTCAACTCTGTCGTCATATACTTCCATAATGTAGCCTGTACCGGATTCATTGTAGCCGCCGTCTGCATTGTTGGGGCCGATGCCGGGAAGGTTTACACCTGTGAAATTATCAATAGCGTGAATTGACCATTCTGTGCTGAAGCCCATATGAAGGTGACCTGTAATAAGGAATGCATTATTATACTTATTCATAATATCCTTAATAGCATCACTCTGAGGACCTACTGTACCTGCATTATTGTCGGGGGAATTCCATGCCTGCCATACCTGATGTGTTTCCTTAAGAGGCTGGTGAAGGATTACAAATGCGGGCTTGCCTTCTGCAGTAGCCTTACTGAGCTCTGAATCAAACCAAGAGAGACATTCATCTGAGAAATAAGATTCTTCAAACACAGACTTGTCTGTATTAAGAACTATAAATGTATAGCCGTTTACATCATAGGAGTAAGAAAGCTTGCCTTCTTTATAAGCGATGGCTGCGATATCAAGCTTTTCGTTAGCAGCAAGGCTGAACTCTGAGAATGTATCAACTACCTGAGAGTAAGCTCTGAGTCTTACGTCATGGTTACCTACAGCTATGATGTGGTTATCAATCTTATCCTTTGCAACGCTGAGATAATCAAGAACAAGCTGATATTCTGAACCTTTACCGTTTTCAGCGATATCGCCTGCAAGAACAAGTGCATCAAATGTGCCTTCAGCATTTGCAAGATCAATAGAAGCGTTCTTTGTGAACTGGTGTCTGTCTGCCATATAGTCGGAAACCTGAGGATCGCCCCAGAGAACTGCTGTCATATTGGCGTTGTCGTTAACTTTGATTACATCTTCGGTGGAGGGCTCGGGCAGCACACCGAAAAGTGAAGTGAATGATATAAACAGCAGAAGCAGTTTATACATAAAAGCTGTGAAAATTGAACTCATTTTGCATTACTCCTTTTATCTAAAAAATTTTCACCTGAATAAAATAATGTCGGACAACCCCTTGCCGCCGAAGAAGCGAAGCATTATTTCACTCCAGAACTTAAAGAACTTTGCAAGGAAGGTAAGGAACACATCGGGTGTTTCAACCGGTTTTTCCTGTCCGTTTGCTATTTTGTAAACAATAGCATCAAATCTGTCTTTTGCTGCATTGAATTCTTCTGTGGGCATACAGGTGCTGTTGATTGCGTTTTCAACCTGGATAAGTGCAGCCTCGAATTCTGCAGCATCCTCAGCAGAGAGAGATGAAGTATCATAGTTTTTCCATGAATTATAGGTATTGATAATACCTCTTGAATCACGGGCATAGTTAAACTGAGGATATGCAGGATCAGAATAAATATTCTTGAATGAATTATCCGTAAGAATTCTGATAGCAAGGCGCATTATAACATCGTTACGTGCAGTCTGCTCATGATTCTGACCCTTGAAGAAGAATGTACTTTCGCAAAGAATACCTGTTGATGCATCAACAAGTCTGTCAGCATCAATGTGATTATGGGTGGGATCATTACAATATGTATTTGCCTGAACATAATCCTCGGGAAGAGGTGTGTTTACAGCAACGCCCGTTGCACCGAAGGATTCAGAATCCATATGAATAATACCGTCAGCATTGACATTGTCCCATGAATCCACGATCTGATACATTGTATAATTATAATCAACGATGTCGAAGAATTCAACACCTTTTTCTTTATAATCAAGAATATATTTGCGGGAATTTACCTGTGCATTGTAATACCAATCCGTCTGTTCACGAATATGGATATCCTCGGGGTCGGAAAGATACATCTCACGGCAGTCGGGATAATCCTTTGAAGGAACAAGAGCCCAGAGCATTGTTGAATTTTCAAGATAATCTTCAATAAGCACGTGAACTGCAGTATCAATTATATTGTTGACATCTGCATTGGGAAGGATTCTGAGAATAAGATTGATAAGATATGCAAGATATTCCTGATCCTCATCAAGAAGTGAAGGGAACATATATCCGTAAAGAGCATCATCGTCGTCAAGAAGTCCGTAGTGATAAATATCACCGAGAACGGCAGCACCGTCAGCTGCGGGAACAACATAGCATACTCTGTTTACATCATCTTCAAAATTAAAACCGTTGTCAATATAATACTGCATAAGAGCATTTTCAACAGAACCGCCCTGGCTTATGGGAACAAGATTTACCTTGTCGTGGCCTGTTTCTTCTTTTGCAATCTGAATAAGCTCATAAAGCTCCTTCACATTATCAATCATATTACCGGTGGAATGATAAGAGAAGAAATAGAGATGATCAAGACCTGCTATATCAACATACAGATCAAGAGGAATCTGATCAAGCGCATATTCTCTTTCTTCCTTTGTAAGATTTGCAAGGCTTGTTGTGTACTTATCAGCCTGAATATTTTTAATGACTCTGCCGTATTCATCGAGAGCGATATTGCTGAGAAGAGCATCACCGAGAACCTCGGCAACAGCATTTGCACAGCGCTTGTCGATATCAGTCTGAGTAAGAAGAAGACCTGCAAGGGGAAGAAGTGCCTCTTCAAGAGCCTTCTTAACAATTTCATCAGTTGATTTCATAAAGAAGGGAGCAGAATAAGGCTCACCTTCAGCATTGAGCATTTCATTGCCGTTTTCATCAAGATATCTTACATTTGACTGAAAAATACCGGGTACAACAATTGAAGGACAGTGTTCACAGTTACAATCCGTATCAGCAGCACTTGCAATAAGTGATACACAGGACAGCAACATCAGAACAGTAAGAGCGATGGAAAGAGTTTTTCTTGCAAACATTTTCATATTTCTTACCTTCTTTTAATTATTTTCTCGCATATTATAACACCGCATTAAAATTTTTGCAATTATATTTACAAAAAATTTTAATTATTCTGCAGAATATCGTATAAAAATATTGCATTGGCATAATTATTTCTGATAATATATAGAAAAACGAGGAGGTAAAAACTTTATGATTAAAAGCGCAATCAAAGAATACATATTCGCTAAAAATGAAAAAGCGCCCAGCTGCCACGCATCAACCGTGCTGCCTCTTGATGACGGCAGTGTCCTCACAGCCTGGTTCGGCGGCGCAAGAGAAGGCGACAAAAGTGTCGAAATCTGGGTATCAAAAAGAAGTCCTGACGGTATATGGTCAGTTCCCGTGTCTGTCAGCGAAGGTGACAGTATTGCTCATTGGAATCCGGTTTTATATAAACAGGAAAACGGCAATATCATTTTATATTATAAGCACGGTGAAACAATACCCGACTGGATAACAAGATATATTGTAAGCTCCGATAACGGAGAAACCTGGAGCGAACCCAAAACACTTGTTCCGGGGGACACAAGCGGAGGCAGAGGTCCCGTTAAAAATAAGTGTCTTAAGCTTTCAGACGGCAGACTCCTCGGGCCTGCATCAACAGAGCAGAATAAAAAATGGATATCCTTTATAGATGTATCAGATGACGACGGCATCACCTGGGATTTCTACGGTCACATAGAAAGACCCAAATACAAAGGGGCTTATGTGGGACTTATTCAGCCTGCCATGTGGGAGGACTCAGACGGCGGTGTTCATTGTCTTATGCGTTCCAATAAAGGTGCAATATACAGAAGCGACTCCTCTGACCGCGGAATAACATGGTCAAAGCCCTCAAGAACAAGACTGCCGAATAATAATTCGGGAATTGACTGCGTAAAAGATGCCTCGGAAAGATTATGGCTCATTTATAATCCTGTTGATGTCAACTGGGGTGTACGCCATCCTCTGAGTCTTGCATATTCAAAGGATAACGGAAAGCATTTTTCGGAAGTGCTTATTCCCGAGCCCGGCAACGGAGAGTTCTCCTACCCTGCCATCACCTGCAAGGATAACACACTTTACATAACTTATACTCACAAAAGAAAACAGATTGTATTCTGGAAAATAGAGCTTGAAGATTAAAAAAAACCTTATCGGTCTGCATACAAAAATATGCACCCGGTAAGGTTTTATTTTTTATTATATAGGAAATTGCTCGCGTTGTGAGCAATTTAGCTTATAATTCGCCTGCAGGCTCATTGAATAACGCAAGCTTATTGAACAAGAAACACCTACAGCCCCCAAGATTGGGGGTAGGGGGTTGATAAATCGTAAGATTT
>JAZSNB010000156.1:0-13034 GCA_045536195.1 Acutalibacteraceae bacterium | reverse complement strand
GTCATGCTTTTTTTGCAAAAAGAGCACCCTAAAACAGTTCGTTTACTGCTTTGGATGCTCATTTTTCTTTTTGTTGTTCTTGTTTTGCTGTTAACTTAATGACATTGCCCCCAATCTTGGGGGCTGTAGGTGTTTCTTGTTCAATAAGCTTGCGTTATTCAATGAGCCTGCAGGCGAATTATAAGCTAAATTGCTCACAACGCGAGCAATTTCCTATATAATAAAAAAAGCCTTATAAGTCCCTGAAATATTACAATTTGGTTACTATTCTGAAAGTCTGTTGATTTTTAATATCCGGAAGTATAAAATCTTTTACAGAGATTATTTATGAAAAGGGTGCACTTAAAAGGTGAAGAGAATCAATAAAATATTAAAAGCAGGCATCTGCCTTGCTTTATGCACTTGCTTTTTGCTGAGCCTCATCCCCGTAAGCTCTGCTTCAGTCAGAGGGGATGTGGACAGTGACGGAAAAATTACCGCAACCGATGCAAGAATAATTCTCCGTGCAGGCATAGGCCTCGAAAAGCTCAGCGATGAGCAGAAAACAAATGCGGATGCAGACTACAACGGAAAAATCACTGCAACCGATGCAAGAAAAATACTGCGTCTTTCTATAGGTATCACCGACAAGGATATAAAGCCCGATATTCCGGGTGCAGTGCTGAAGGGCAAAACAAAAAACGGATATTCGATATATGAAGCCGACGGTATGACCTATATTGACGGCATTCTTATTGCGAACAAAACCTATTCCCTGCCCTCAGACTTTAATCCCGGAAAGCTCAGCGATGAATGCGTTGAGGCATTCAATAATATGCAGAAGGCTGCAAAAAGACTGCATCTCAATATTTATATCAGCTCAGGCTTCCGCTCCTTTTCCCTTCAGAACAGTATTTATAACCGCTACTGTGCAGAAGACGGCAAGGCACTTGCAGACAGATATTCCGCACGCCCCGGCCACTCTGAGCATCAGACAGGGCTTGCTATTGACCTTAATACGATTTCACAGTCCTTTGCAAACACAGCAGCAGGTCATTGGATCGCTGCCCACTGCCACGAATACGGCTTTATACTCAGATACCCCAAGGGCAAGGAGCACATCACAGGCTATATGTATGAGCCCTGGCACATACGCTATGTGGGAGTTGAGACTGCAGGAAGGATTGCCGAAAGCGGTCTGTGTCTTGAAGAATACTACGGTATCACATCCGCTTACACAAACTGAATTTCCTGAAAATTTAATATTCTTTGATTTTTTTCTTGACAAGTGAAAACAAATATGGTATAGTAATGAGGCTGAAAAAACCGGATGCGCTTTTACCGGAACAGTGATTGTAAATTCGGGGTGTAGCGCAGTTGGTAGCGCGCCTGCTTTGGGAGCAGGATGTCGGGAGTTCGAGTCTCTTCACTCCGACCATATTTACGGGAGTATAGCTCAGCTGGGAGAGCACCTGCCTTACAAGCAGGGGGTCACAGGTTCGAGCCCTGTTGTTCCCACCATGTAAAAAACCTCTTTTGTCTGCCGGACAAAAGAGGTTTTTTACAATGATATCCGTTCCTGTCGGAACGGGTGATATAGCTGACGCTATGATATCTGCTTCGCAGATGATATACGCTTCGCGTATGAAGGAACGGATATTATATCATGCTTGCATAGCAAGTATATCATACGGCAACGCCGTATATCATATCGCGCAAGCGATATATCATTGAAAAGCAATATTATTTATGATATAATTACCGCGAAGAAGGTGCTTTAATGTCCGAAAACAAATTGCTCGAATTATCTTTTGAATTTGCAGTTACTATTGTTAATCTTGTTGATGGTGTAACTGCACCGAAAAGTTCTTATATGACCGATCAACTTGCAAGAGCCGGCACATCAGTCGGTGCCAATATTCACGAAGCGCAGTACGCACAGAGCAAGAAAGACTTTGTTGCAAAATTAGAGATTGCACTCAAAGAATCCAACGAAACAAGTTATTGGTTAAAACTTATGTTTGAAACCAAAAGGATAGATAATGCAACATATCAACATGCAGAGAAGCTTTGCGGCAATATCCGCAGGCTTTTGATTGCATCCTGCAGAACTGCAAAGGATAATATAAAGTGACTGACAATTTTTCTTTTTTACATCAACTGTCTTATGTACCACCGGATGGCCCTCTCTCGCAGGAAAAAATCTCCGTTTTTGAACAACTCAATAATATTGTTATACCTGATGAGTACAAGCAATTCCTAATGGTGTATATCCCATTTGCTATGCAGGGTGCACCTTGTTTCCTGCAGACATAACCGGATGAGACTTCCCTGCGGCAGGCGTACTGTGAAAATTTAAACTATAAACAAATTATTTCCTTTACTTTTTCTTTTATCAGTGATAAACTGTTACTATAAAATCAAAAAAAGGAGTTATAATGATGAAAAAGATTATTTCTGTTCTTCTTGCACTGACTCTTACACTTCTTCTCGGTATTCCTGCTTTTGCAGTTACTATGCAGGACGGCACCGGAAAGCTTTGCGATCAGTTTGTTTACGGCGAAGGTCCCAAAATTGACGGAACATTTATTGATTACCGTTATTTTTCTCCCGTAAAAGAAAATGATACCGCAAAGTATCCTCTCGTTGTATGGCTTCACGGTATGGGCAACGGCTCAAAGGAAGGCGTTCAGATTACTGCATCAAACGTATCCTACTGGTCAAGTGAAGAATTCCAGGCACGTTTCACAAACGGCGGTGCTTTCATTCTTGCAGCACGTTCCGATGAAACAAAGGGCTTGTGCTGGAATGAAGGTACAATTGAACCCTTAAAGGCTTGTATTGATGATTTCATTGCAAAAAACAAGGATAATATCGACCTTTCAAGAATATATGTAGGCGGATATTCCATGGGCGGTAAGATGACCCTCAAAATGGCAATTGCTTATCCCGAAATGTTCGCGGCTGCTTTCCCCATCTGCCCCGCATGGTCACCCGATATGGGACTTCTTGAAAAAATCGCAGATATGCCCGTATGGTTCACATCAGGCAAAACCGATCCCCTTGTAAACTATTTCTTCGGTGTTACCGTTACATTTAAAAACCTCAGCGCAGTTTCAAATGTTCCCGGAGATGTAAGATTCTCAAGCCTCAAAAAGGTATGCTTTGAAGACGGCAAGAGAACCACCAGCGCACACCACTCCTGGTATGCAGTAAACCACGATATGTTCTCCTCCGAAAACGGTGACTATCCTTATATGTCAACGGTAAACGGTCTGGGCGAAGAGGTTACACTCACCTATCCCAACGGTATGATATCATGGCTTTGCTCTCACACCTCTGATTACGACGGTGCTCCCTCTGAAGGAAAAGGCAATCTCGAAAATGCATCAGGTATAGACAGCCTGGTAGGAAAAGTGGACTTTATAACATTTTTCAGAATCCTCTTCGAGGCAATCACTTCCCTTTTCGGACTTATCTGAATATAAAAAAGCATTCTGCTTCAACCCTCTACCCCCAATCTTGGGAGTAGGGGGTTGATAAATCATAAGATTTTTTTCTTATAATGATTTAGGTAAACTGCCGTCTGAAACATCCCGTGTATGGCGTGAAGCTGATTTTGATTATATAAAAGGCTATAGGAATGACAAAAGAATTTTATATTCAAACGATGTTTTACTCTTTGCTACCTATGACCATTATCAAACTTTTTATGAAATACTACATAAGCGGAGGGAACTATGTACGAACAAAAAGATACATACATTGCGGATTTTTCAGAGGTTGAATATTATGCTCAGATGCATAGTGCCATAAAAGACGGATTGTGTTTTCCTGATTATTACGGAAATAATTGGGATGCATTCTGGGATTGTTTAACAGATATGTATGGTGAAAGAATTAATATAGAGTTTATAGGTATTGAGAAATTAAGAACTGCCTTCGGTGAAGAGGCAGAGGATGATATTGAGATTCTGAAAAGAATTTTATATAGATTCAAGCATAACTATAACGATGAGTTTTCTGACTTAATAAAAATAAAAATTCAGGATGAGGATTCTATATACTGCATTGATTAAAAATATATTGAAAAATGAATAATACAAACGAAAATCCGCTCACCTTCGTGAACGGATTTTCGTTTGGAGCTGGTGACGGGAATCGAACCTGCAACCTGCTCATTACGAATGAGCTGCTCTGCCATTGAGCCACACCAGCTTATATTTATTTGTGTGGTTATTATAATATATAGAAAAAAAAATATCAAGTATATTTTTGTTTTTTTATTCCCGCTTTGATTGTTTATATGCTCTTTAATATTATTTGTGATTCATTTAAGAAATTCTTAACACCGTTGAATTATAATCACTTTTATAGTATTCTTAATACGGGGTGAAGATAATATGCTTAAGGGATTATTACATAATAATAAGATAAATATTGCAAAAATAATTATCGGTGCCATAGGCTGGGTATGGTTTATCATACCTGTCATATTCAGCGGTATTGTCAATATCGGCACGGCAGGAGGTCTTCTGTTTTTCGGCTGTCTGTTTCTGTGGGGTATCTTCGGAAAGAAGCTCCGGGAAAAAAGCCGTGATAAAAAAGCGGCAAAGGTATTTTTATATATTCTCAGAACCGGCTACACGGCATTTACCCTTCTTTTTCTTGTTGAAAGCATTTTTATGGCGGGCACGCTTATAAAAACACCTCCTATGGGAGAAAACACGGTTATTGTTTTAGGCTGTGCAGTCTACGGAGAAGAACCCAGTCAGATGCTAAGACTAAGGCTTGATGCAGCAGAAAAATATCTTAAGGAGAATCCCGATGCAAATGCTGTGCTCTCGGGCGGACAGGGTCCCGGGGAAGATATATCGGAAGCTCTTTGCATGTACCGTGAGCTCATAAAAAGAGGCATAGAAGATGACCGTCTTTTTATGGAGGACAAGTCTACAAACACAAGAGAGAATATTTCCTTTTCCTTTGATATAATAAAAGAAAACTCTCTCAGCGAAAACATATCCATTGTTACAAATAATTTTCATTTGTACCGTGCAGGGCTTTCCGTAAAGGAAAGAGGCATTGACTGCAGTTATCTTTCAGCCTATACTCCCCTGCCTCTTCTGCCCACATATATTATGCGGGAATACATGGGAATAGTTGCACAAATATTTTTCGGCAGAGCATAAGCCCTGCCGATTTTTTCATTTATGATTCATATTCACAGATATAACCGACGTTTCCTGCGAAGTACGAAAGTCCCGTGCTGAACAGGTCATTTCTCTGGTCATTCCACGACCAGACACCCTCAACTCTCCATAGCATCAGATATGCTTCGGGAGTGCCGTCGTGGTCATTTCTTGAGGGCTCACCGGGATACCAGGCAGTAAAATTAAAGTCCTCACCCGTTATCCAGTGGCCGTATGCCGAGCCGCCTCTTAATGAAGTATAGCCGCCTATCCAGATGTATTTAAGTCCGCTTCTTTCTGCAAGATTGCAAACCTGATTCATTTCAGACTGGCTTGTGATGGTGGCAAGATGTCCGCCGTTGGCAATGCATATATTATTTGCCTCTGTCCAGGATACATCTCCCTGAATAACCTCATAACGGGAGGTATGGGGCTTTACGGTGATGGTTTCAACTGCAGTAAAGCTTGCAGAGGGCTCATACGCATAGTTTATTTCATCTCCGATAACACAGGAAACATAACGGTTTGCATAGGGGTCTGCTGTTTCGTCGGATATATATTCAACACAATACATATCCTTCTGCAGACGGTATATTTCATCAAGAATATCACCCACATCGTTGATTGAATGAACATTCCAGTATCTGCCGCCTGTTGAAGAAGCAATATTTCGCAATACCGACTCTTCAGCATCATAGGTTCCTATAAGATAAACGGGAACCTCCTTTTGCTGTGCAAGAGTAATAACATCATAGTAGGTGTTGTAGCTTTCGTTATCCGCACCGTCAGTGAAGGCAATAACGCAGTTTGCACCTGCACGGTTACCTGCATTTGTGATACCTGAAATCAGGGCATCATATAAAGCAGTGAGTCCGCTTGTGGACATATTTTCAACACCGTTGAGAAGCTTCGCACGGTCGTTTGTGTATGTACACATATACATTATGAGTGAATCGAAGGCAATAAGCTCGGCACTGTCGCCCGAGTCATAGTCAAGAGAATTGATAAAATCTCTCAGGACACTCTGCATAGTATAAAAATCATCTTCCATACTGCCTGATTTATCAATGAGAATATCAATACCAACACCCTGATTGCCGCTGAGCCGTGAAACGGATTTTACCTTTCGTTCAATCTCCGCACCGCCCGATATTGTCTCTTTTATATATGCCGTGGGCGAGGTCATAATAACGGGAGTGCCCGCACTGTCCTGAAGATTATAATAAAGCTTTACGGTGGGGTAATCTTCAACGTCTGAGCTTATAAGCTGAAGCTCGGACTGTTTACGGTCGCCCTTCACCATAGCATCCTCAAAGGTTTTTTCTTTATTAAAAATATTAAAAATGGGCGTATCGCTGCTGCTGCCGTTGCTGCCGTTGCTGCCGCTGCTGTCACTGACGTTACTGCCGGTACCGCCACTGCCGGTGCCGTTGCTGCCGCCGCTGTTTCCGATAAGCATTGCTATAAAAACACCTATAAGCACCATCAGCACCGTACCGAGCACTGCAAGAATAATAATCAGAGATTTATTCTTAAGCCCCGTCTGACGCTCTGAAGAGACTGTGCCCGAAGAACCGTTGCCGCCCCCGTAGTCGTAGCCGTTATTATTGCCGTAGTCGTAGCCGTTATTATTGCCGAAGCTTTCCCCGTAGTCATAGCTGCCGCCGTTATCATAGCCGCTGTCATTCCCGTTTATATCCTGATTGTAGTCATAGCCTGCAGTATCATTGTCGGTATTGCTGTTCACCTGAGGTGCAGTAACCTGTGCTCCGCACTTACTGCAGTATTTTGCGCTGTCGATAAGCTTTGTTCCGCATTGAGGACAAAACATATAAATTCCCCCTGTTTTTTATATTTTTTTATGCTTCGGCAATTCTTATAACCGTTACAGAATATCCCGGTAAGGAATAGTTGAAGGATGAAGAAATACCTGAAAGAGTGAATTCTTCAATGCTGCAGTCTTCTTCAGCACCGAGAATATTATCGTTGTCGGGTGAATCTCCCTTAAGCTGCTGCACAAATGCCTTGTCACAAACATCCGTATCTCCGAGAGAAACCGCGCAAACCTTTGTTTCACCTGTTGTATTTACAAGCTTTATTATTATATCTCCCGTTTCGTCCCGGCTTACAACAGTGTATGCTTCGGCATAGGCTTCATCTGTAAAATCGTGTTCAAACTGAAGCACTCCGTCAATATATCCCTTTACGGTTCTTCCGCTTACTTCAAGCTTTATTTCATAGGTTCTGCCTGTTTCAACAATAAAATCGGAGGCTGTGCCGAGAATTTCGGTTTTTACATTCCCGTCAATACGCTGCACAATGCTTCTTGTATTGCCCCAGCCGCCAATATTCCAGAAGAAATTATTTTCAATATCCCTGACACCGAAGGGAATAATAAAGCCCTCTGCACCGCCTGTTTTTGTAGCTTCAACACTGAAGGTATAGTCTGACCAGGTTTCATCGCCGAAATATGCAACGCTTCCCGTATTGCTGTATGCCATTTCCTCAGTGCTCTGAATAAGCTTACCGTTTTTTATCTCCCATTCACCGTCTGTGGGAAGAACCCAGTTCCAGCACATATTCTTAATGCAGAATTTATCCTCATCAAGAATTTCGCCTGTGCTGTTTTCGGTAACCTTCACATTATCAAATTCGGCTGCGGTATACCATGTGCCCACACCCACCTTACCTGCTATGGGGCCTTCTTCAACAGAAGCACCCTCAAGGCTGTGGCTTATCAGCTTAGTTCCCTGATTAACGGAAAACAGCTTCTGCACATAATAGTTTATTGAGGAAGTGACCTGATGGTTATTGAACCATATAAGATCGGGCGCCCAATGGGTTGCGGTAAGATTCCCGAACAAGGGAGCATATGCCGCCATAGTGACAATATCGCCGTTTCTTTCAAGACCTGTCATATAAGCTGCTTCTGCAAGTGCAGATTCAAGGCGGTTGCTCTTTGAAGCATATTCACCCAGGAATACATTGAGTCCTCCGCCGTAGATGGTATCCGTCATCTGAGAAAAATCACGCTTATAGTTTTCTTCATCGTAATAATCGGCATTTCTCAGAAACCATACGGGATCATTATAATAATGGTGGTCTGTAGCACCGGTAAAATCAAGCACATTTTCTGAGCCTGCTTTTTCAAGCTCCTCTTTTGCATATTCATAAGAGGGAAGATAATTTGCACCTCTTGTGCCGTCTGCCGTGCCGGAGGAATAAATAAGCTCTATACCTTCATAAAAACCGGGATTTTCTGCTTTTGCCTTATTGAATGCATCCAGGAAAGCGGAATATCTTTCAAAATAGACCTCACCCTCATTTTCGTTGCCGATACATATATATCTCAGGGGGAAAGCCTCTTCGTGACCCATAGCAATTCTTACCTTGCCCCAGACGGTGCTTTCGTCACCCCGGCAGAATTCTATGAGGTCAAACATATCGTCTATATAACGCTGAAACTCAGGGGTATACATTTCAACAGGACCCTTGCCTCTCATCTGACAGAATAGTCCGCAGTTGAGGACGGGCACTCCGACAGCACCTATATCCTCGGCAAGAAGGAAATATTCATAAAATCCCAGGCCGTAGCTCATAAAACAGGGAAGAGGATCGTCGGTAAGTCCTAAATTTGTCCAGAGATTTATACCCTGCTTTCTTGCCGCAACATCACCGTAGGTTCCGTCAAACATGAGAGGCTCACGGCTTTCATTCACACCTATTGAATCCTTCCAGTCATAGGCAGTGTCATCGTCATAGCCCTCGATAACACAGCCTCCGGGGAAACGCAGGAATTTCGGCTGAAGCTCCTGAAGCTTTGTGCCGAGATCTTTTCTCATTCCGTTTTCTCTTCCCATAAATGTATTTTCGGGGAACATGGAAACCATATCAAACCATACCTCACCCTTTTCGGTGAGAATCTGAAGAGTAACACCCGAGTGAGCACTCACGGGAGAGGTAAGTGTTATTTCATACTTATGCCACTTTGAGGAGCTTTTGATCATCGGAATGCTTTCCTCTGCAGCAGCTTCTCCGTTTACGGCAATGCGTGCGGTTATTTCTCCGCTGTAGCCTTCGGGAGCCTTTGCATAGAAGGTAACATTATAATTTTCACCCTCAAGCACACTCATTCCGTCAAGAAAACCCCTGTTTTCAAAGCCGGCTTTTTCTTCGGAATTATTTACTACACTGAGGAAATTGATATTATTTTCATTAAGATAGTTTTTCCTGTCGTTCTTTATAACATTGCATCGGGCATCGCCTACCGCAGAATAACCGTAAAATTCATCATCAGCTGCAATCTCCGTATATTCAAAAGAACGGTTTGCCACCATTTCGGCATAAAGTCCGCCGTCTGCGGCAAAGTTTATGTCCTCAAAGAAAATACCGAAAAGAAGATCGCTGATATCGTGTATTTCATCCTGAGGGTCAATATTCAGCATATAATCTGCACTTTCACTGTCAAACCCGCTTACAAGATTGGCAATAACCTCTTCCTGCGGCTCCGAGCAGCTGAAAAGAGAGGAAAAGGAAACAAAAAAGGCTGTAAGTGCTGCAATTATCATTCGAAAACAGCTGATAAGTGAATACTTCATATAAATACTCCCCCCGATATATAGTCACTTTAATAATAAATAAAATTAACATCTTAGTCAATATAATAATTTAAATTAACAAAATATTTGTTGAATTCTGTATCTTCTTCAATTATAATGGGGGAAAACATACTGCGGAGGATTATGATGTCGGATTTCAGATGGTTAAAAATTGATACAGCAGCAATAATGTTTTCTTCACTCTCCACAAAAGAATGGGGACGTACCTTCAGGTATTCCGCATACTTTAAGGAAACTGTTGATCCTGCCCGGCTGGAGCAGGCATGTAAGGAGCTTATGCCTTATTATCCTGCAATATATGCATATCTCAAAAAGGGATTTTTCTGGAATTATCTTGCTTTAAGCGACCGTCTTCCCGAAATCAGGGAGGAAAATGAGGAGGGAATGCTCCCCATTGTTTCAAGAAAGGATCTGCGCCCCGATTTCAGACTTACCTATAAAGACAACCGCATAAATATTGAATGCTCCCACTCTCTCGGCGACGGAAAGGGTATTATAATATATTTCAAGGCTCTTCTCACCCGCTACAATGAGCTGAGAAAAGGGGCTTCGGGGGAATATGTTACAAAAGAAGACCCTGCCGAAAATATAAAAAATGCCTTTAACGACCACTATAACGGCGGTGAAAAAGCCAAGGGCGACCCTGAAAAGGCTTTTCACTTTAATGAAGAATTTATCCCCGGCTACACAAAGCTTCTTTTTGCGGAAATGAGCACATCAAAGGTAAAGGAGCTTGCCCACAAAGAAAAAATGACCGTTACCGAATATCTCACCGCAGTGCTGATGCTGGGTATTATCAGAAGCAACAGCACACCTGTCAATAAACCCATCACTGTTGCAGTACCCGTAAATCTCAGAAGATTTTTCCCCACCCTGACTGTCAGAAATTTCACTGTGCAGACATTTATAACCTTTAATCCCGACGGCAGAAGAGATATTACACTCAGAGAAATTCTTGATGCCACAAGAGGACAGCTGAAACAGCAGATAAAAAAGGAAAATCTTCAGAAAACCATAAATAAATACGGCTCACTTGTAAACAATCCTGTTATAAAAGCTGTTCCGAACTTCATAAAGCAGCCTGTTATGAGAAAAATGCAGCTGAATACCCACTCGGGAGTTACAACCATATTCACAAACTACGGTGCTTGCACACTTCCCGATTCTCTTAAGGATGATATCGAAAAGCTTCAGTTTGTGAACGGTGACACAAGAGGCTACGGTCTTGCCGTTACCTGCTCGTGTATCGGCTTCAATGATACTCTTTCACTGTGCTTTTCCCGTGCAAACAAGGATACGGTATGGTATGATGCCTGTGTGAAAATTCTTGAAGAAGAAGGACTCAGCATTAAAACAGACGTGATTGAAGGCATATCAAAGGGCAACACAAACGGCGAAAAGCTTAAAGAGGGCTTCGGCAAAGAAAAAATCAAAGCATTCTTCAACTGCTGATTTGTGACAAAATTTTACATTTTATTTATTATTATTGACATAAGTATCAATAGAATGTAATATATATTCGTGCTTTTTGTGTTGAAAAATATAATATTATTTTTCATTACCTGCAAATAACAGGTTGCAGATTTTTGCACACATAAAAGCAACGGAGGTATTTTTATAAGATGAAAAAATTCAGATTATTTGCATTGATTTCAGTTCTTTCTCTGGCATTCTTCATGTTTGCCGCCTGTGATTCGGAAAGCACTCCGGAGGAAACAACAGCGGGAGAGGAAGAAACCGTTTCCGGCGAGGAAGACACAACCGCCGAAGAGGAAACAGAAGACCTGTTTGCCCTTCAGTCGGAAAAAATCGGCAGCACAGACTACACCGTGCATATTGCAGACAGCGGAATTTATTATACCGACGAAAACGGTAAATACGGTGTTATGACCTTTGACGGCAAAGAGGATACCGGTGCGATTTATGATTTCTGCGCTCCCGAGGGTCCTTATTATACGGTAGTAAGCACAATTCCCGGTGAAGCTATGCAGCCCTCAGAGCTCAACTGCAAGGGACTTATTGACGTAAACGGCGAAGAAATTATTCCTGCCGAATATGCATCCTTCAATGTGCTCAACGACAGATATGTAAGGGTTTACCGTATCACGGGACTTACTGCTGATGAAACAGAAGCTCTTCTTGATAATACAGACAATTCCTTTTCAATCACATTCGCCGAGGGCAATCAGCTTTATAAAGGCGAATGGCAGATTTATGATATGGTAAGCGGCAGCATTATAGAAGGCATATCAGGCACAAAGCCCTCAACGGTCACCGCATACGGAAACTATATAAAGTATACCGATGACGACGGAAAGCAGTATACCGTAAACAGTGAGAAAAAGGAGCTGCCTGCAGGGGCAATGCTCTTTGACAACGGCTTCTACACACTCACCAATAAAAACAAAACAACATTGTATGACACAGACGGCAATGAGCTTTTCACCGTAGGTAAAAAAGACCATAAGCCCGTAAAATGCGAGGGTGAATATTTCCTTGCCGAAAAAAGCGGCAATGCTGAAGACAAGTATGTTTATCTTGATAAAACAGGAGCTCCCGTTTCAGGCACATTCTCTGCTGAACCCGACTTTAACGGTGACTATACGGTAATCAACAACAAAATCTATGATTTCAACGGAAATCAGGTTTTTGAAGACGAATACAAGCAGGTTTATTACGATGATGTTTTCGGCAGAGGCTATTTCCTCCGTAACGAAGACAACTACACCCTCGTTAAGAATGACAGCACGGTTATTGAAACCTTCACCGACGACGATGCAATAAGCATTTCACAGCTCGGCTTTGTTGTTACAAAAAGAGAGGACAACGGAATAAACCACTATTATTCGGTAAAGGATGAAGAATATATCCTCACAGGCTACATTCTCGACTCATGGCTTGTGGAAAGAGAAGTAAGCTCAGGAATATTCGAAATCATAGACGTTTACACAGGCGAAGCCATTCTCAGCGGGTACAAGGACTATATCACCGTCCCCATAGGCGACAACACCATGTATGTATACGCAAAAACCGAAACAGGCATCTATGACATCTACACAATAAGCTAAAAGCAAAAGGCAGAAGATCAGCTCTTCTGCCTTTTCAAAATTTACCGGTATGATATAATTTCCCGAGACCCATAAAATTAACCTTTTCTTTGTAGGGGACGACGCCCTCGGCGTCCCGTTTTGCCACAAAAATAAATATGTTTGTATCGCTTATAAATATCCTCAAATCAGCCTCTTTT
>JAZSNB010000007.1:0-33248 GCA_045536195.1 Acutalibacteraceae bacterium | reverse complement strand
GGAACGTGCGAAGCACCTATATCGCACTGAAAATTGCATGTAACAGAACAAAAAGAGGCTGATTATGAGGATATTTATCAGCGACATAAATATTTTTATCCTTGTGGCAAACGGGACGCCGAGGTCGTCGTCCCCTACAGGCTTAGAAGGCAGCAAACATCAGAAATACTGATTTTTGCATACTCGGTACTTCGATAAATCATGGTTTTTGTGTCCTTTACATTTTTGTTTGCATGATATATAATGTATATATACTTTATATACGGAGTGGTGGATGTGGATAGCAAGATAACACTTAAAGAGCTTAAATATTATGCAAAAATGGCAAGTGAGGCTTATGTGGATGACCCCGTTTATGCTTTTGCCTGCAGAAATGTGAATATCAGAAAGAGGTTTATTTATCATTGGCTTCTTCTCAGACTTAATTCTTCACGTAAAAAGGATATTTTCTATTTTGATGAAGAAAAAAGAGGTCTTCTTATTCTTCGAGAGGCTCATTATGACTATACAATGCTTCAGTTTCTCAAATGTCCCAACTGGGTATTTCTTGTACTGTACTGGCCCATTACACTGAAGACGCTTCTTGCATACTCCCATCTTGACAATTCCGAAATTTTTGATGAAAAAACATATATTATTTCTCCTGTTTTTGTCGCAAAGGAGCATCAGGGCAAGGGGATTGCTTCAAAGCTTATAAAAATGGGACTTGAGGATATGCTTTCAAAGGGTTACAAGGTAGGTCTTGAAACCCAGAATCCGAATAATGTAGGTTTTTATGAAAAGCTCGGATTCAGAACGGTAAAGAAAGAGCATTATAAATTGGAGAACATAGACAATTTCTATATGCTCTGTGATGAATAATTTTAAGAAAAAAGAAAAGCTGCAGAACATCTGTTACGGATGCCTTCTGCAGCTTTTTTTCAGTTATGCTATTGTGGGCTTCAGTGCATTGGTGCCTGTGCCGGGGGAGAGTCTGGCGGGGTTTCTTTCAATTATGGGCATTTCTCCGTTTGTAACGCACTCAGCCGTGATTGTGATTTTTTCTATTGACGGATCTGAGGGGGCTGTGTACATAACGGGAAGAAGTACTTTTTCCATAATGGCTCTCAGTCCTCTTGCTCCGGTTTTCTTTTCGAGAGCAGATTTTGCAATTTCACTGAATGCCTCAGGGGTGAAATCAAGCTCTACATTGTCAATTCCGAAAAGTCCCTGATACTGCTTGAAGAGGGAGTTTTTTGGTTCCTTAAGTATTTTTATAAGAGCTTCTTCGTCAAGATTTCTCAGTGCCGTAAGCACGGGAAGACGTCCTACGAGCTCCGGGATGAGTCCGTATTTTACAAGGTCCTGGGGGATGACCTTTGACATAATGGCATCCTGATCGAGCTCGGATTTGAGCATTATTTCAGAGCCGAAGCCGAGAATAGAATTGCCCATTCTCTTTTCAACGATTTTTTCAATGCCGTCAAAGGCACCGCCGCAGATAAAGAGAATATTGGTGGTGTCTATCTGTAAAAATTCCTGCTGAGGATGCTTTCTTCCGCCCTGAGGAGGTACATTTGCAACAGTTCCTTCAAGGATTTTAAGAAGTGCCTGCTGAACACCCTCGCCGCTTACATCACGGGTGATGGATGTGTTTTCGCTTTTTCTTGAAATCTTGTCGATTTCATCAACATAGATAATGCCTCTTTCAGCTTTTTCTATGTCGAAATCGGCAGCCTGAATAAGGCGCAGAAGAATATTTTCAACGTCCTCACCTACGTAACCCGCCTCTGTAAGAGTTGTAGCATCCGCAATTGCAAAGGGCACGTCAAGTGTTTTTGCAAGCGTCTGAGCAAGGAAGGTTTTACCGACACCTGTGGGGCCTAAAAGCAGAACATTGGACTTTGTGATCTCAACATCGTTTTTTGCCTTTTTATATATTCTTTTATAATGATTGTAAACTGCGACGGACAAAGCAATTTTTGCCTGATCCTGACCGATTACATATTCATCAAGCTTTGCCTTGAGTTCTTCGGGCTTGGGGAGAATGCGGGGTGAAGATGCCTTCTTTTTTCCGCTTTTCTTTACGGGTGCGTCATCCGCATTTATAATGCTCAGACAGTTTTCGATACATTCATCGCAGATAAATGCCTCAGGACCCTGGATAAGCATTGCAACCTGCTCTTGTGTTCTTCCGCAGAAGGAGCAGCGCACCTTGTTTGGTTCCTCATATTTTGCCAATGGATTTTACCTCCCGGTTTATCTGTTGTAGAGAACCTTGTCAATAAGACCGTATTCGAGAGCTTCTTCGGCACTCATAAAATTGTCACGGTCTGTATCGCGTTCAATTATTTCTAAAGGCTTGCCGGTTTCTTCGGCAAGGATATTGTTGAGCTTATGTCTTATCTTAAGTATATGGTCTGCTGCAATTTTGATGTCGGATGCCTGACCCTGTGCACCGCCTAAGGGCTGGTGAATCATAATTTCCGCATTGGGAAGAGCATATCTCTTGCCCTTTGCACCTGCGGCAAGAAGGAAAGCACCCATGGATGCTGCCATACCCATGCAGATGGTTGAAACATCGCACTTGATATAGTTCATTGTATCAAAAATTGCAAAGCCTGCGGAAACTGATCCGCCGGGGGAGTTGATGTAAAGTGAAATATCCTTTTCGGGATCCTGACCTTCAAGGAAAAGAAGCTGTGCCACAACAAGGCTTGCCGTAACATCATTTACCTCTTCGGAGAGAACAATGATTCTGTCATTAAGAAGTCTTGAGTAAATATCATATGCTCTTTCACCGCGGTTTGTCTGTTCAATAACGGTAGGCACAAGTGACATATAGGGATTGGGTAACATTGTATGTCCTCCTTAAAAAATTTTTGAAAAACGACCGGAAAGATTATCCCCCGGCCGTTTCATAATAATATTTGACCGAATGGTGCTGCTTTATTCGGAATTATTCTGCTGCTTCGGTATTTTCTGTTGCTTCAGCTGTTTCTTCAGCCTTTTTCTTGGTTGTTTTCTTTGCAGCGGGCTTCTTTGCTGCCTTTTTCTTGGGAGCGCCTTCTTCAACTGCATTTTCAGTTACGATAGCAGAAGCCTTTCTTGCCTTGAGCTCCTTTTTTACGGTGTCTGCCATAACAGCCTTCTTTACGGTGTCAAGGTCAACGCCGTATTTTTCAGCCATGGAAGCATATTCTGCATCAACATCTTCATCAGAGATTTCGATGTTTTCAAGCTCTGCAATCTTTTCAAGAGCAAGCTCGATCTTAACTTCCTTTTCTGCTCTTTCCTTATATGTTTCCTTGATAGAATCAACGCTCATTCCGAGGTATCCGAGATACTGCTCGAAAGGAATACCCTGAGATTCAACATTGTATCTGAATTCGGAAATCATATTGTCAACGGTTCTGTTAACCATAGCTTCGGGAATTTCAGCTTCAAGAATATTTGCAAGCTTGTCAAAAATTTCGTTTTCGAAGTTTCTGTCGGAAGCAGTTTTCTTCTGATCTTCAAGTGTCTTTCTGATGTCTGCCTTATATTCATCAAGTGTATCAAATTCTGATACGTCCTTTACGAATTCATCGTCTGCAACGGGAAGCTCCTTAGCCTTGATAGCGTGAAGCTTTATTTTGAATGTAGCAGCCTTGCCTGCAAGAGCCTCTGCATAATCTTCGGGGAAGTTTACGTTTACATCGAATTCTTCGTCAACATTGTGACCTACTATCTGATCTTCAAAGCCGGGGATAAATGAACCTGAACCGATTTCAAGCTCATATTCTTCAGCCTTGCCGCCGTCGAATGCTTCACCGTCAACAAAGCCTTCAAAGTCGATAACAGCAATGTCGCCGTTTTCTACTGCTCTGCCTTCAACGGGGATGATTCTTGCATTCTGCTCAAGCTTCTTCTGAAGGTCTGCATCTACTTCTTCGTCTGTAACCTCTGTGGGAGCCTTCACTGCGGAAAGACCCTTGTAGCCTTCGATGGAAACCTCGGGCTTAACGGTAACCTTGCAAACGAGCTCAACACCGTTTTTGCCGATTTCCTTGATATCGAAATCAAAGGGGCTGTCAACGGGTTCAATACCTGCTTCAGCTACAGCAGCTTCATAAGCAGCGGGGAATGAGATGTCGAGTGCATCATCATAGAAAACGCCTTCGCCGTATCTCTTTTCAATAATAGCTCTGGGAGCTTTACCTTTTCTGAAACCGGGAACATTGATGTTGTTCTTTTCCTTGTTGTAAGCCTTGTTTATAGCTTTTTCGAAATCTTCTGCAGAAATGGAAAGTGCAAGGGTAAATTCATTTGTACCTGTTTTTTCAGCTGATTTTAACATTTTTGTAAGTCCTCCTGACTTAAGTTTAAGCCTTACGGCAATATAATAACCACAATATTATAGCAGAAACTTTTTTTAATTTCCACTGTTTTTTATAAAAAAATATTATAATAATAAACTCAAAGTATTATTTTTTTTGGGCAGAATGCGAGAAAATCGGCGGAAATCAGAGAAAACACAATTCCTTCATGAGTGTATTTCTCATATCTTCCTGTCTTTTCTCCGTGAATATGTCCGAAGTAGCAGCGCTTTATTCCGTATTCAAGAAGCACGCTGAGAAGCTCCTCGCATACACCCGATTCATAAACCACGGGGTAATGAAGAAACGCAACGGGCTCCTTTCCTGTTTTAAGGGCTTCTTCAATTGAAGCTTTAAGTCTGCCGGCTTCTCTCATTATAACCTTCCCTGCATTGTCTGCCTTGTCATCAAAAAACCAGCCTCTTGTTCCGCATACCGCAATATCCTCGGCAACAAAAGCATTATTAAAAAGAAATTCAATGGTATCAAGATGATTCTCTGCAGTAAATTCCTTCAGCTTTTTCATAGTGCCCCACCAGTAGTCATGGTTGCCTTTTCCTATGATTTTTTTCCCGGGAAGATCGTTTATAAACTTAAGGTCGGCTTTTGCTTCTTCCATGCTCATTGCCCAGGATATATCTCCGGGGATAATAACGGTATCACCGGGGGAAACAATGCTCTCCCAGTTTTTTTTAAGTCTCAGGGTGTAGTCTTGCCACCCTTTGAATATATCCATTGGTTTTTCGCTGCCGAGCGACAGGTGAGGATCGGCAATTACGTAAACTGACATAAAAATTTCCCGTTGAAAATGATTTTGAAGAATTTGCCGTTAATATTTTTTTTCCGGTGTGAAAAGATAATAACGGAAGCCGCTTTCAGTTTTCCTCCTTTTTTGCTTTCCCGCGGGAAAAAGGTAAATTCGGATAGTGATCTGCGGTTTCCGTATAAGTACCGGAGTTGAAAAATGATGAATAAAAAATGCAAAGAAAACAAGAATATCTGCTGTGATGCGAAAAACTGCGTTTACCACACCACAGACTGTAAGTGCACTGCCGACAGCATAAAGGTGAGCAACAAAAATGCCTGTTCATGTGCCGAAACCAGCTGTGCCACCTTTAAGCTGAGAGATATTTCTACGGATAATGTGTGAAAATCCTTTGTTTTCAGAGGAATGCCGGTTATATACCAAGCATCGCGAAAACAACATTCTGCATTTCTTCTTTTTCGCAGATATCGGTAAATCTGGGTGAAGCACCGCGAAGCTCTGTAAGCTTTACGGGAGGCGTAACACCTGAAATTCTGTCTACCGCTGCAATCATGTCAAATTCATCCTCTGATGCTGCACTCTCACCGAGGCCTTCAAGCACGGCGGGAGAGAACTTATAGGGTGATGCGGTAGACACGATAACCGTAGGTGTGGTGTCGCCGCTTGTTCTGCGGTATTCGTTATAGACATTTACAGCAACGCCTGTGTGGGGATCTGAGAGATAATTATAATCTCTGAAGGTTTCGCCGATGGTCTTTTTTGTGTCGGTGTCATCACAGCAGCCTGCTGCGAATACGTCCTGAATTTTAGCGAGAATATCTTTATTTACGGTATATTCACCGTCGGAGGAAAGAGCAGAGAAAAGAGTTCTGATTTCATCGGAATTGTCACCGCTTAAATGGAAGAGAAGTCTTTCAAGATTGCTTGAAACGAGGATATCCATTGAAGGAGATACAGTCTGATGGAATTTTCTTACACGGTTGTATCTGCCTGTGTTGATGAACTCTGTGAGAACATTGTTGGCGTTTGAAGCGCATATAAGCTTATTAACGGGAAGTCCCATCTCTTTAGCATAGTAGGCTGCCAGAATATTTCCGAAGTTTCCTGTGGGAACGGTAAAATTGATTTTTTCGCCGTTTTTAATCTGACCGGAAGCTATCATATCGGCATAGGCAGAGAAATAATATACTATCTGAGGAACAAGTCTGCCCCAGTTGATGGAGTTTGCGGATGAGAACGCCATATTGTTCTTTTCGAGTGCCTCTTTTACTGCAGGGTCTGTGAAAATAGTTTTAACTCCTGTCTGTGCATCGTCAAAGTTACCCTTAATTGCGCAGACACCTACATTTTCACCCTGCTGGGTGGTCATCTGAAGCTTCTGCATTGCACTTACACCGTCGCTGGGATAGAAAACAAGAATCTTTGTGCCGGGCACATCCTTAAAGCCTTCAAGAGCAGCTTTGCCTGTATCGCCCGATGTGGCAACGAGGATAACGATTTCCTTTCCGTCTGCCATTTTCTTTGCGCTTCCTGTGAGAAGATAGGGAAGAAGCTGGAGCGCCATATCCTTGAAAGCACAGGTAGGGCCGTGCCAGAGCTCAAGAATATTTACATTATCGTGGAGATTTACCACGGGAGCCTTCTTTTCGTGGGTGAAGCCTGTGCCGTATGCACCCTCGGTATCAATGTCGATTTCTTCTTTAGTAAAATCGGTAAGATACAGCGAAAGGACTTTTCGTGCACGCTCAATATATGTCATAGGTACAAGGGATTCGATAAACTCCGCTGATACCTTAGGAATATCGGTGGGCACGAAGAGGCCGCCTTCGGATGAAATGCCGTTTGCAATGGCATAAGCTGAGGAAACCGACAGCGTATTATTTCTTGTAGATGTGTAATTCATAAAAATTAACCTCCGTGCTGTATAATTTTTCACTATATTCTATCAAAAAAAATTTTGCTTGTAAAGTACAATTTAATATTTATTATATATAAATTTCTTGCATTAGCTTCACCTTTATGTTATTATTACATATTACGGAGGCTGATAATAATGAGCGACTATATGAAAAATCTTGTAACCGGGTGTACTTCTCATGCGGAGCTGCGCTGTCAGACATCAAGAACCAGAAGGGTATCCGTTGTAGCGGGCTCTCTTGTGGGAAATATGTCATCAGTTTCAAAGGGAATAGGTGCACGTGTATATAAAGACGGTGTATGGGGCTTTGCTTCCAAAAGCAATACCGATGAAAAAAGTGCCTCAGAGGTTCTGAAAAGCGCCCGTGAAAACGCCCTTCTTCTTGATTCAAGAAGACCTGCGGGGAAGGGAAAACTTATAAATGCACAGAAGGTGGAGTTTTCGGAAAAGCGTCCCTTCTCGGATGTTTCCCAGAAAACTCTTGTGGATTTTGCCATGTCTGTGGATGCATATATTGAAAAAACATATCCGTCTCTCACATCAAGACATGTGGGACTTTCAACGGGCTGTATTGAAAAAACTCTTGCGACCTCAGAGGGAACATATGCTTTTCAGCTTTTCCCCAGAACTTATATGATAGTTTCAATGTCCGAAGAGGCATCAGACGGAACAAATATTGAGCTGTTTGACGTAATCGGCGGAGGCGAGGGCTATTTTGATGATTATTATTCGGATCCCGCCCTTTTATATCCGCAGATAGATAATTTATATAACGAGCTTATGCAGAAAAAAGAGGGTATTTTCCCCGATGCCGGTGAGGCTTTGTGCATAATTGACTCATCAATTGCAGGTATGGTGGCTCACGAGGCTGTGGGCCATACCGTTGAATCCGACCTTGTACTTGCAGGAAGCGTGGCAAAGGGCAGTATAGGAAAAGAGGTAGCCTCGCCTCTTGTAAGTCTTACCGATTTTGCTCATACTGCTTTCGGTGAAAAGACCCCTCTTCCCGTTTATGTTGATGATGAGGGTACACTGTGCCGCGATGCCGTAATTATAAAAGACGGTGTGCTTACGGGATATATGAATAATCTTGAAAGTGCAATGCACTTCGGAGTGGAGCCTATGGGAAATGCAAGAGCCTTTGCATTCTCCGATGAGCCTCTGGTACGAATGCGTAACACTGCAATTCATCCCGGAAAGGATAAGCTCAGCGATATGATCGCCTCTGTTGATAAGGGCTATTATCTTACCCGTACTCAGAACGGTCAGGCAGATACCACGGGAGAGTTTATGTTCGGCATCACCATGGGCTATGAAATAAAGGACGGTAAGCTCGGCAAGGCTCTCAGAGATACCACAATTTCGGGTGTTGCTTTCAATATGCTTAAAACCGTCGATATGCTTTCGGATAATATATCCTGGGATTTTGCAGGCTACTGCGGTAAAAAGCAGCCTATGCCCGTGTCTATGGGCGGTCCTGCCATAAGATGTAAGGTAAATATAGGAGGCAGATAAAATGGATAATCTTAAAAAAGCGGCTCAGTATATTCTGGATTCTCTTGTTTCTGCCGGCGGCGATATGGCACAGGTAAGTGTGTCAGAGGGAAGAGTTGAGGAATTCAATGTTGATGCAGGTGAATTTTCACTTATCAGAAGTGTGTTTAATTCCGGTGCATCCATGAAGGTTATAAAGGATATGAAAAAAGGCACGGCTTCCGTGAATCAGCTTGATAAGGAAGCCATAGACAACGCTGTAGGTGAGTGTATTGCGGCTGCCGTGACCGGTGTTACGGATGAAGCATTGTCAATTTCCGAAAAGGAAGAAAACTGCGATTTTGTGTCGGGCGAGCTTAGTGCCGATAAGGAAACATTTTTTGATTCTCTTCTGAAATTTACAGAGGATGTAAAAAATGAATTCCCCGAAATAATGCTTGAGCAGGTTATTGCCTCTTATTCCTACGGCAAGCATGTTTTTGCAAACACAAACGGTGTGCTGTTTACCGAGGAAGACGGCTCGTATTCCGTGAGCATAATGTATTCCGCACACAATGAAGAGAATGTGACCTCATTTAACTGTGTGGCTGTGGATTATACCGATCCCGCTTCCGATATACTGGCTCTTGCCGATGTAAGGCTTATGCTTGAAAGAGCCGTAAAAGAGCTTGATGCTGTTCCCTTTACGGGAAAATTTACCGGCACTGCGGTGTTTTCTCCTGCCTGTCTTTGTGATTTTATTTCAACCATAACCGATTCTTTTACGGGTGACCTCTCTCTTATTGAAGGCACATCTCCCTGGAAGGACAGTCTCGGCAAGCAGGTGGCAGACCCCTCATTCACACTCAGTGTTATTCCCCTTGATGAAAATATCGTTTGCGGTGAAAGAATAACTGCCGACGGATATAAATCAGAAAACTACGATGTTATAAAAGACGGTATTCTTGAAAGCTTCTGTCTTTCGGAATATGCCGCAAGAAAAACCGGTCTTACCCGTTCAAAGAGCACAAGCGGCTGCGTCAGGGTGAATTCCGGTGATAAAAAGCTTGATGATATCATAAAAGAAATCGATAACGGTATTCTCGTATGCCGTTTTTCGGGCGGAGAGCCTGCCGGCAACGGAGATTTTTCCGGTGTTGCAAAAAACAGCTTTCTTATAAAGGACGGAAGAATTGCACAGCCTCTCAGCGAAACAATGATAAGCGGAAACATTGCTTCCATGCTTAAGGAAATAAAAGGAATTTCAGAAGAAAATGTAAATTACGGAACCTGTATTATGCCCTATGCCGCCTTCGGCTCGGTTACGGTTTCGGGTGCAAATTAATTAATCGGAGACAATAAATATATGACTAAGAATAACGTATTTTCGACGGTGCCCCTGAGAGGAGTGGTGCTTTTCCCCGGAATGACTCTTCATTTTGATGTGGGAAGAAAGGCTTCTCTTGCCGCACTCAAGAATGCCAACGGCCAGGATCTTTTCTTCGTTGCCCAGAAGGAGGCAAGCGTGGAGAGACCCGAAGCAGAGGACCTTTACGGTATCGGTGTTGTGGGTACAGTCCGTCAGATAATAAAGCTTCCCGACCATCACGGCACTGTAAGAGTTGTGGTGGAAGGAAAGTACAGAGCTGCCGTAAAGGAAATTGTGCAGAAAAGACTGTTTTATAAAATTGAGGTTGAGCCTCTTGAAGATGATACCACGGTACCCGAGTTCTTTGACGGCCCCCGTGAGCTTATAGAGGAAGCCGCATTATTCAGCATAAGAAGATTTTTTGACGGCTATGCTGAGCATATTCAGCACCTTTCCGCTGAAATGTTCTCAAAAATCTATGAATCAAAACAGCTTGGCTCCACAGTTGACTACATTGCATCAAATATGATGCTCACCCTCGAGGATAAGCAGAGGATATTATCGATTCTCAATGTGTATATGCGTTCTGAGGCTTTATGCTCCATACTTGCTAAGGAAACCGAAATCCTTGAGATTGACGCTCTTATTCAGGATAAGGTTCAGACTCAGATGGATAAGAATCAGCGCGAATATTATCTCAGGGAAGAGATGAAGGCCATCACGGAAGAATTGGGAGATCTTGAGGGCGACGATAATTCTCTTCTCCTGAAGCGCATAAACGAAAGCGCAATGAGTGATGAAGCAAAGGAAAAGCTGCTTTCAGAGGCTGAAAGACTTAAGCGTATGTCACCCTCCTCGGCAGACGGCAATGTGCTTCGTTCCTACATAGAAAAGTGTCTTGAATTACCCTGGGGAGTTTTTACGAAAGAAAATACCTCTCTTGATAAAGCTAAAAAGATACTTGAAAAGGATCATTTCGGTCTTAAGGATGTAAAAGAGCGTATAATTGAAATGATAGCCGCTCTTATCGTATCTCCTGAAATCAAAGGGCAGATAATCTGTCTTGCAGGCCCTCCCGGTGTAGGTAAAACAAGTATTGCAAGAAGCATTGCCAAGGCTACCAACAGAAATTATGCAAGAATTTCTCTCGGCGGTGTGAGAGATGAGGCTGAAATCAGAGGCCACAGAAAAACCTATATCGGCGCAATGCCCGGCAGAATAATAAATGCGGTTATAGAATCAAAGAGTATGAACAGCCTTGTTCTTCTTGATGAAATTGATAAATTGGGAAATGACTTTAAGGGTGACCCTGCATCTGCACTTCTTGAGGTGCTTGACGGTGAGCAGAATTTCTCCTTCCGCGACCACTATATTGAGCTTCCCGTGGATCTCAGCAAGATTCTCTTTATCACCACGGCAAACGATAAGCACGCCATCCCCGATGCCCTTCGTGACAGAATGGAAATTATAGACATCCCCGGATATACCTATGAGGAAAAATTCTCAATTGCGAAAAAGCATCTTATTCCCAAGCAGATGAAGGAGCACGGAATTACCAAGCAGAATCTTAAAATTTCCGATGCTGCCATAAGAACGGTTATTGACGGCTATACCAGAGAAGCAGGGGTGAGAATACTTGAAAGAAAAATCGCAGCCCTCTGCCGAAAGGAGACCGTAAGACTGGCTTCGGGAAACGAAGAAAGACTTGATATCACCGATAAGAATATTGAAGAATTCCTCGGTGTTAAAAAATACCGTCCCGAGGAAAACACCCACGAGGATATTATCGGTGTTGTAAACGGACTTGCCTGGACAAGTGTGGGCGGTGAGCTGCTTAAGGCTGAGGCGCTTGTGCTTCAGGGTACGGGCAAGGTTGAATATACGGGCTCGCTCGGTGATGTGATGAAGGAATCCGTAAGAACTGCCGTAAGCCTTGTGAGAAGCCGTGCGGATAAATTCAGAATCAATCCCGATTTTTATAAAGAAAAGGATATTCACGTGCATTTCCCCGAGGGGGCAGTGCCCAAGGACGGACCGAGTGCCGGTGTTACTGTTACCACGGCTCTTGTTTCCGCACTCAGCGGACGAAGAGTGTCGGGTGATGTTGCAATGACAGGTGAGGTAACACTTACGGGCAGAGTGCTTCCTATAGGCGGGCTCAGAGAAAAGTCGATGGCTGCCTACAGAGAGGGTATCAGTACCGTAATCATTCCCCACGGCAACATAGCTGACCTTGAGGAAGTTGACGAGGCAGTAAAGAAAAAGGTTAATTTCATCCCCGTGAAATATGTGGATGAGGTGCTTGATATTGCTATTACAGATGATGAGGAAAAGGATATCAGAGGCAAAAAAATACCGTCTTCAAAAAAGGATATGATTATCCCCAAATGCGACGGCGGTGTGGGTATTTCCTGTAAAAACTGAAAGGAGAAGCATATATTATGAATATAAATAACGTTAAGTTTGAAGCTTCCTTCGGCACATCCTCTCAGCTCAGAAAATCTGATATGCCCGAAATAGTTTTTGCCGGCAAATCCAATGTAGGCAAATCCTCACTTATAAATAAATTTTTCAACAGAAAAAATCTTGCCCGTGTTTCCGGTGTGCCCGGTAAGACCACAACCATCAATTTTTTCCTTGTTGACGGGGTGAGAATTGCCGACCTTCCCGGCTACGGCTATGCAAAACGCTCCGATAAGGAAAAGCGCCGCTGGGGAGAGCTTATGGAGGCATATTTTGCAAGTGAAAGAAACATAAGACTTGTGGTTCAGCTTCTTGATATGCGCCACGAGCCCACCGAGGACGACAGAACAATGCTTCAGTTCCTGACGGATGCAGGCTTCCCCTTTATTTGTGTGCTTACCAAGTGCGACAAGCTCAACAAAACCGAGAGAAGAAAAAGAAGAGAAGCCTTTGAAAGCAATCCTCTTCTTGACGCCGCTTTTGCTATTGTTGAAGCCTCCGCACAAAACGGCGAGGGAATGCAGCAGCTCAAGAGCATTATAGAAGAAAGCCTTCTTGATGATGCCGACGAAGAAGCCGCAGTACAGGAAGCTGTTGAGCAAGATGCTTCAGCAGAGGAAAATGCAAGTGAAGAACCCTCAGCTGAAAAATCTGCACCCGAAGCCCCCGCAGAATTGAACCCCGCTCCCGTGCAGAGGGTAAAGGTTGTAAAAAGAAAAAAATAAGCGTTATATAACAGGAAATAATTATCGAAATTATTCCGGCACAGAGCTGCTTGATTCAGGCAGCTCTGTGCTTGTTTTTTTGCAAAAATGAACCATATATAGGAAATATGTATAAAAATAATAATTATTATATTGACTTTGTATTTTGTTTATTTTATACTCGAAAATGAGTGATTATAACTTTAAGGAGATAAATAATTATGAAAAGGACGCTTAGCTTACTTCTTGCATTCCTGTTTGTTTTTCTCGGGGCAGAGCCGATGCTTGCGGTTGCTGCAGAGAATATCAGAACGGGCAGCCTTTCTGCAGATTATATCCCCGGAGATGTCAATAATGACGGGGCTGTAAAGGCTGTGGATGCCCGTTCAATTCTGCGATACAGTGTTGCTCTTGAAACAGAGGAATCTCTCAGGAAAAACTGCAAAGCTCCCGACAGCTATAATGTTATGGCTGCCGCAGATGTCAATAATGACACAAAAATTACTGCTGCCGATGCAAGACTGACTCTGAGAATATCAGTCGGACTTGAAAAGGCAGAGCCTGTACGCAGCTTTAAGGTGAGCTTTGATACAAACGGCGGAACAGTAATTGAAGATATGAAGGTTGCCAAGGGTACGGTTATATCCGATCTGCCCGAGCCGTTTTATGCAGGCTATACCTTTGACGGCTGGTTTTATGATGAAAAGCTTACCCTTAAGGCAGGAGAGCTTGATGAAATAACCAAGGATATTACTTTATATGCCGCATATAAAGAGGCATATGCCGCTGTTATAGACGAGGCTTCTGTTTTTACAGGGGCTGCTAATGTGTCATCTGATTTTTCAATCAATGTTATTTCTTCGGATAATACTCTTAATGCTTCCTCTGTCGAGGCATTGCTTTCCGTCAAGAATCTTTCTGCTCCCGAAGATACAGATATTATCAGTGTAAGCGGAGGAAACGGAAAATATACCATAAGCGGAAAAAACGGCTTTGCTGAAGGTGCAACATACAGAATTACGCTTGAAGATGACCGTCTTACCTTTGAAGGCTGTGAAAAGAGTGTCCGTGATTATAATTTTTATATAGAAATGGACGAGGTGAAAAATGTCACATATTCCGATGATGTGATTTATATACCTGCAGAAGAAGTCAGCGATATCATAAAAAACGGTGAAAAAACAGAATCTCTGACAGTTCCGATTCTCTCCTTTGCTTCTGACGGAAGCACAAAGGATTCTTCTGTTGAAGGCTCATTTGAATATGACGGCAAAGAGGAGCTTAAGAATGGCAGCGTGGTCGTTGTATATGAGGGCGTGCGTCCCGATAAGCGTGTTGCAGGCTCTTCTTATGAGAATTACGGTGAGGTTGCTTATCTTAAGGTTACACAGACTGAGGGGGATGTTGTTTCCTTTGAAAATGCCGAAGCAGATGAGGTTTTGTTCTTCCCGGACATACTTCCCGTAAACGTCAGAAATGATAAGGATTCTGACGGGAATATTGTTAAACTGGAAAACAGCGTTCTTGATTTTTCTGATGACATATATGAAAATATTGGGCTTGACTCCGAGACAAAGGTGGAGGCAGGAGATTATATTGCTTTGTATTCAGGTGAATTCGGTGCTGCAGATTCCGAGATTATTGAATATGCATTGATAAAAAGTATTTCAGCCGGGGAGACGGAAACAGTTCTGAAAACTGAGCGTTGCAGCCTTGAAGATATATATGCTGCAATGGATTTCAGAGTGAATCAGCCTGTTGACGGTGATGAATTGCTGGAGAATGCCGACATTGCGGCTCTTGAGGAATCTATAGAAAAGCAGGCAATAGAAAGCGGTTTCGCCGAAGAGGTTGCCTTGTTTATGTCATCCTTTGTTACAGCAACCGACAATGTTACAGAGCTGCCCGACAATATGGAAATAAATGATATAAGCGTAACTCTTGCGGACGGCACTGAGGTGAGCCCGGGAGAAATTCAGCTTGTTGACAGCGGAGCCAGAGTCAGCGTGAGCAAGCCTGAATGTAAGCCTGTGATTTCAACAACGCTCAAGCATTTCGACGGTGTTTCGGGTGTAAGACTTACGCTTACGGTCACCTGTAAGATCACATTTTCTGATAGTAAGGGAAAAAAGCTTTTCGATATAAATATCACAGGTAAGACTGAAAACGAAATCAGTATATCTATAGATACATCTGCCGAGGCGATATGGAAGGTATGGTTTATCTTCCCCTATATAGCAGATTACCGTGCATCGGTGGGACTTAATATGTATAAGTTCACAGGACTCGGAATTGAAGCTATGATGCAATCCGGTGAATATGAAAAGGAATCTGATGATAAGGACGAAGATAAGAATAAGGATGAGGATATTGCCGAGCTTGAACAGGAAATTGATGAAATAAGCACTATGCTTAAGGAAATTAAGGACCTAATGAAAAAAAAGGATGGCGGCGGAAATAAGGATACCATGAATATCGCTGATGATATTGTGGATAAGTATGCTTCTCTTGCGGAAAAAGAAACAGAAATGATAACTCTGATGCGGGAGACAATAGTTCAGCAGACAATTCTGATCGTTCCCGTATGTCCCATTATCAGTATTAATCTGAAGCTTGATTTTGTGCTGTCCTTCGGTGTGAATGCTTCAATCGGTATGGAATACTACCACAAGGAAGCTACCCGATATGTGTTTACCGTGCATGTGATAGCAGCGAAGGTTACAAGCGATGTTATAAGTCTTGAGGAAGAATCTCAGAATTTCAGCTTCTTTGCCATAGGAAAGCTTAAGATACGTGCGGGAATATGCGGTTCTATAAGCATTGCTCTTATTACGGATGCGCTGGCTTCTGTTGAGTTTTCCATAGAGGGCGGATTATATCTTGATATCTACGGTTATTTCTATTATGAGCGCACAAAAAAAGGCGACGGTGCATGGGAAACAGACTCCTGCGGTAATCTTTATATTGAAGCCGGTACATATCTGGTGCTTTCTGTTTCTGCTCAGGTACTTAAAAATCTTGCCGCTGCGGAAGATGATTTTGTAGATAAAAGCTGGCCCTTCTGGCATATGGGCGAGAAAAAGAGCGTTATAGACTTTGCTCTGAGCGAGGAAGAAACAGAGAATATCTCTATGAAAAAGCATCATAAATCTGTTGTTTTATCCGACGATATTTTCACTATGAAATATATCGACATGATAAGCGGCAAATTCAGTGAACAGGCTTATGATGAAGAATATTTTGATATCACCATATCTGATGATGCATTCAGCTATGACGCTGCCACCAACACACTTACAGTTTCACCGGGGGCTGATGACGAGTGTCTTGATGCTGAAATGACTATTGTCTGGAAGAGCACCATAGCAGGCTTTTCCTCACGTGCAAAGCGCACCTTCGCGTTGCATTGGGACAATTATAAAGACGGATATATGATTATTCCTCATTCCAATGAAGGTAGCTTTGTTGACATTATCAGCAGTGCTCCCGGAGAAGCCATAAGAAAACCTGCATCTCCCGTACGAAAGGGCTATGTGTTTGCAGGCTGGTTCAGTGATCCTGATTGCAAGGTTCCCTATGCTTTCCCGGACAAGATGCCCGCCGTTGACACGGAAATATATGCAGCCTGGACACCCGCAACAGACACTCCCTATAAGGTAGAGCATTATCTGCAGAAGGTCGGCTCAACACAGTATGAGCTTTTTGAAACAGAGGATTATAAGGGTATTACCGATTCAAAGGTAAATGTTCCCGTAAAGCTTTATAAGGGCTTTGTTTCTCCCGAGGCAAGCGAGCTTCAGATACTTGCCGACGGCAGTGCTGTTTGCCGCTATTATTATGAACGTAAGCTTTCTACAGTTACCTTTGATCCCGGTGAGGTTCCCGGTGAAAAGAGCGTTTATAAGCTTCATTACGGTGCATATGTTTATGAGCCTCAGTTCTTTGCAGAGGGCTATGACTTTGTCGGCTGGGACAAAGAAGTTAATCATATCATGGGTGAAGAATCAGTAACCTATACCGCATTATGGGAAAAATCTGCTTCTGATTACAGAGTAGAATATTATGTTCAGCAGCCTGACGGAAAATATAAGCTTACTGAAAAGGTTTTCTGCAGTGATATCACAGGCACTGAAATCACACAGGCAAAGCTTCTTGATGAGGTTTTGTTTGAGGACGGAAAGACTGCCACCGAAAAGCTTATTGAACCCGGAAAAACAGAGTTTGAATGTGTCACCTTCTGTGGCGAAAACGTAACTCAGTCAGGAAAGAGTATAATAGTACAACCCGATTGTGTTATAAAAGTAAGAATTAAAAGACTTTCTCATAAAACAGAATTCCGTTTTAATAACGGACAGGACAGTGTTGTTTATGAGCTTCTCAGCGGTGCTCCTTTAACAGCACCCTCAGGATTTGTAAAAGCAGGCTATGCTTTTACGGGTTGGGATAAGCCTGTTCCCGCATATTCGGGAGCAGAGGATCTTGTTTTTGAGGCGCAGTGGAAGCCTAATGATTATTCTGTTGCTTTTGATTCAAACGGCGGCAGGGGCAGCATGGCTTCCCAGGGAATGATTTATGATAAATCCGCCGCTCTTAATCCCAATATATTCAGCCGTGACGGCTACAGCTTTGAAGGCTGGGCACTTGCTGCCGACGGTGAGGTTGCTTTTAAGGATAAAGCGGAAATTATAAATCTTGCAGCTTCGGGAACAAAAACACTTTATGCTGTGTGGAAAACGGAAGAATATTCAATCAGCTACACAAATGCCCGTGAGCATGGCAATCCTCTTAAATATACCGTAGAGTCGGAAAAAATAGTTTTATTGCCTCCCGCAGCTGAGAAGGGCTATACCTTTGAGGGCTGGGCTGATGAAAAGGGCAATATCATTAAGGAAATTCCCAAGGGCAGCTTCGGAAATATTATTCTGAAGGCTGTATGGACACGTAATGCAACTGAAATTGTTTTTGTTTCAAATAGTAAAAACAATGAAACTGCCCGTCAGACTTATCTCTATGGTGAGAGTGGGGCTTTAAGAGAAAATACCTTTACACTTGAGGGATATTCATTTGCAGGCTGGTCGCTTTCTGCTTCAGACACAGAAGCGGTATATAAGGACCGTGAGACAGTTTCATTTGCTCCCGCAGGAAAAACAGAAACAGTATATCTTTATGCTGTGTGGACACCTGTTGAATATTCTGTTGTTTATGAAGCAAACGGCGGTGTGAATTCAAACAATCCCGCAAAATATACCATTGAGGATTCTTTTGTGCTTACTGCCCCTGTGAAGACAGGCTATGAATTCACAGGCTGGTATAAGAATGAAGCTCTTACCGACGGTCCCGTAAACAGAATATCTGCAGGCTCAACGGGAAATATGAAGCTTTATGCTTCCTGGACACCGAAGAATGATACTGTTTATACGGTCAAGCACTATCTTGAAGCTGTTGACGGAAGCTATGTGCTTGATAAAGCCGAAGCTTTTACGGGAGTTACGGATTCAACCGTAGAGGCTTCTGTGAGAAGCTATGCAGGCTTTGCTTCTCCCGAGGCAAAGAGTGTTGTGATAAACGGCGACGGCAGCAGTGTTGTTGAGTATTCATATACCAGAAATATTCATACTGTTACCTATAGGTTTAATGATAATGCTACTGAGGATAAGGTTACACAGGGTAGATTCGGCAGCAATATTGAAATAATTGTTCCCGTGAGAGCAGGCTATGCCTTTGACGGCTGGTTTGATAATAGTAGCTTTACAGGTGAGCCTCTGACGGCAGGCACAATTCCGGATGAGGATATTATTCTGTATGCAAAATGGACAGCAGGTAAATATAATTACACCGCAGAGCATTATACGGAAAATCCTGACGGAACATGGAAAAAAGAAACAGTTACTTCAGGCACAGCCGAAACCGACAGCTTTGTTACTCCTGAGGTTATGTCCTTTGAAGGCTTTACCTCACCTGAAGCACAGACGGTTAAAATAGGTGTTGTCAATGAGCCCGTAAAGTATTATTACAAGAGAAATGCATATAAGCTCAGCTGGAATTTTAACGGCGGAACCGCGCAGGGAGAATATACCGATAAGACTACGGTTCTTTTCGGCGAAAGCATAAAAGCTCCTGTTGTAACAAAATACGGTTATTCGGGACAGTGGGATAATTCACCTGCTCAGACTATGCCTGCCGGAGATGTTTCCTATTCCGTGATATGGACTCCTGAAACATATACTGTATATTTCAATGCCCTCGGCGGTGTTTCGGAAAAAGACAGTATGAACGCGGTATTCGGTAACAGTCTCGGTACTCTTCCTGAATGCACACGTGATTATTACAGCTTTGACGGATGGTTTTATGAAGACGGTACTGCTGTAACTGAGGATACGGTGCTTTCAGCGGCTTCCGATCAGATGCTCTATGCGCATTGGACTCCCGTAGTATACAATATTTCATATAAAAACCTTGACGGTAACAATAGTATTGTTACAGGGTCAGATATTAACGGCAATCCCGGTAAATATACAACGGAAGATACATTCGCTTTGAATCAGCCTGTTATGGAGGGATATGATTTTGTCGGATGGATATTCGGTGATAGTCAGATTCCCGTAAAGGATGCTGTTATTACAGGCGGAGCCGGCGGAGAGCTTGAATTTACCGCAGTATGGCAGATTCATAAGCATACAATCACTGCGTATCTTTATCCCGGAAAGGCACCTGTTGTTGTAAATATTGATTACGGTGCACCTGTTTCTGCATTTGTGCTTGAAGAAGTCAGAGGATATACATTCTCACATTATGATACGCTGCTGCCTGAAACAATGCCCGATAAGGATATTATTGTGCGCGCAGTATGGACAGCTGATGTGTATACCATAAGCTATTCGGGTGAGGCCAATGATACGGTTGAAAATCCCGCTTCATATACTGTTGAGGACTCAATTGTATTCAACAATCCCGAAAGAACGGGATATACCTTTGAAGGCTGGCTCAAAAACGATGCTTCGGGTGAAAGAATTACAGGAATTGAAAAAGGAAGCATCGGAAATATTTCTTTGTATGCCTCCTGGAGTGCAAATTCCTACACCGTAAGATACAACAGTAATTACGGAGAGAATATCTGTCTTACGGATGATTTTACATACGGAGTGGCAGGAAAGCTTTCATCGGATGTTTTCACCCGCACAGGTTATAGCTTTGTGGGATGGGCTACAGCTTCGACGGGTGAGGCTGTGTATGAAAACGGTGAAGAAATAGCTGATCTTTCACCTGTTAACGGTGATGTGATTGATCTTTATGCTGTATGGCAGGCTATAGAATATCCCATTTCCTATGCCGGCATAGATGAAGCGGATAATTCATCTGAAAACCCTGTAAGCTATTCAGTTGAAAACAACAGAATTACACTTGAGGCACCAGTCAGCGTTCCTGAAGGAATGTATTTTGCAGGTTGGTTTGAGGATGAGCTTTATACAAAGTCTGTTGAAACCGGAAAGACCTTCACTATAGATAATGTCGGCGGAAAGACCTTCTATTGTAAGCTGGAGAAGGTTATTTACAGAGTTATTATTGATAATAATATTTATAATGATAATCTTCACGATTATACCTATGAATACTATTACGGCGACAGTATAGTGCTTCCTTCCCTGGCTGAAGAGCTCAGCGAAAACCGTGAGGGCTATTCACTTGAGGGTTGGTCGCTTATTCAGGACGGTGAGGTTGATTATAAGGGAACAACAGAGTTTTCCGAAGTGTTTATAACGCCTGAAATGACAGCTGTGGTGCTTTATGCAGTATGGTCTGAAATTCCGTATAAAATAAATTATTCTGAAGGTGCCGGCTTTGATAAAGGTCTACCTCTGATAAAGCCCGGCAATCCTAATCCTAAGAAATATACTGTGGCAACCGAAGAAATTATTCTTGAAGCACCTCTTGCAAAGGACGGATATGAATTCATCGGCTGGACAGATGAAAACGGAAACACCGTGACATCAATCAAAAAAGGCTCAACCGGAGATATCAGTCTTACCGGCAACTGGGCTCATCCCGGAATTTTTATGACTGAAATTATAGAAGATGAAACAGTTGATATAAAGCATAAAGTAGCATTTTATTCAGTGACGATACAGAAATATTTATTAACAAAGCTTAGAATAAACCGTGTTCAGCCTGAAGGAACAGTTGCTTCAGAAAATCCTATTCAGGTTTATTACAGAACAAACAGCAGAACGGCAATAGGTTCTTATGAGCCTATGGTTGAATTGGAGATGGTTGTTCTTTCCGGAAAAGTGATGGCAGATGGCAAAAACTTTCTTCATATAGACGGATATGTGACTTTCAATAAGGATGACACATATAAAACAGTAACCGGTCCTACAGAATTGCTTACAGATTCCTCAAGGCATAGTGTTTATTATTATGGAGCTGACAGGTATTATAGCATCCAGATTTATGATGTTGTTGACAGTGTGAGCGGAAAAACTTTTGATAGCAGTGGATCTGAATTAAAGCGAACAGTAAAATCTCCGCTTAATGTCAGTGATCTCTTTAATGAAGAGTATTATTATGAGTTTGTGCCGGTTGGAGAAGAATATACTGTGTGGGAGAATAACAGGGATTCCAATACTTCGTATTCAGTTAAGTTTGACGATTATAGCAATGTTTCAAGTAGTGATTTGTCTTATGCAAAATATGCAGGTGCGCAATGCTTAACTCAGATAAGAATTGATATGAAAGAAAAGAATCACGGTTATCAGCATATTTATGTGTCAAATCAGGATGGTGAATATGCTACATGGTACATTGAATTGGGTAGTGGTTATAAGCATGATTACTGGAAAACGGATGTTCTGTTCCCCTTTGTAGAAAAACAGGGAGAAGCTGTTCTTTCAACTGATAGTGCATACCCGAAGTTCAGATCTTCAGAGAATATGATTGTAGAGACCGATGGCGAACATTACATAAGCTTCAGTCCTTCTGATACAATGAAATTACAGTTTGGTTCCGGCGGCAGTATGTACAATCGTTGGATATATGGACAAACTGATTCTGTTATGAGGTTTTATGATACTCAGGCTCCGTATGTAAAAGGTGTAGCTTCTTTGGCGGAAACTCATTATGACGAAGGTGATACAATTTATATCTCTGTTATCTTTAATGAAATTGTTTCAGATGTCAAAAAATCAGCATTATACGATGTGAGTCTGGCAAATCTTCCTGAAGAACTTGGAAATTTCAGATATTGCGATGGTACAGGAACCAATGTTCTGACTTTTGAATGTGAAGTGTTGAAAGATTTTGAAGGAAATCAGCTTAATTCAAAGCTGGCAGATTGTATTCCTGTAATAAGCAACTTGAAATGCTATGATATTTCAGGTAACACAGCAGGATAAGATTTTTGTCATCGTATGTAACAATTATCAGTCAAGCGGACAGATGATGCAGCTATACTGATGTAACAAATTTATAAGAAAACGCCCCCGTGTTACGGTTTTGTAACACGGGGGATTTGTGTGCGGTTTTATTTTGTATAGGGGACGGGGATGTAGGAGAGGATGGTGCGGAAGAAGGCGATTATTTTGGCAAATAAGCCGAAGGGGGGAAGGGTTGCGGCTTTTTCGGTGTTTACCACCGTGAAGGAATCGAATATTTCTCCCGAATCCGTAAGGTATGAATTAACCGTTATTGTGTCATCTCCGAAAATAAGAAGGGAATAGGAGGCTTCATTGAGGTCTACGCTGTGGACAATATATTCCTGAGCGGAGGTGTCGTAGGAGGAGCACTTGCCGCCTGAGGCTGAGCCTGCTTCAAAGTAAACCGTGCCGATTGATGAAATCTGCCCGTTATACAAAGGATATGTTCTTGAATAGAAATGGTTGTGACCGCTTAAAACGAGGTCTATATCGTAGGAATCAAAATATCCCTTTATCATTGATGTGCAGAGCTTATTTGTGAATTCATCTGCACCTGCGGAATATGCACCGTGATGAAGCATAATAACTCTCCAACGGGCATCGGGGTTTGCTGTTATTGCATCGTTTATTGTTTTCTGATGAACGGTGGGGAGAATATTGTTTGAATCCAGCACAATAAACAGGGCATTGCCGTAGGAGAAATAATAGTTGTTGCCTGCCGCATCAACTCCGGTGTTTCCGAAGAAGTTGCTGAAGAGAGGTGAATAGAAATCGTGATTTCCCGCTGTAGGGGCAAGAGGAAGGGCACTTAAGGTGTCGGGTGAAAACAGTGCATTGTACTGAAGTGCCGAAAATCCGTCGTTTACCTGATCGCCTGCCGAGAGTATCAGCTCAGCACCGTTGTTCTGCGCACTGATAAGAGTTCTTTCCCAGCCGTATGTGTCGTCCTGTACGGCAGTGAGGCTGTCGTCACCTGATCTTCCCAGCTGAGGGTCGGAGCAGAATGCTGCCGTGAAGCCGTTATCGTCAGCTTCAACAGAAAAGCTCTTGTTGTTGTAGGTAATGCCGTCTGCCGTATAAGAATATGTGTAGGTGCCGTCTCTGAGGTCAGAAAGCTTTACGGTATTGATAACAGCGTTGAGAGTGATTCTGCTTTCAGCATTTACCGTGAATTTATTTACACCGTCGGAATAAGTGAAAATATTGCTTGTATTATCCGAAAGCCATGTGAAAACTCTGTCATTTTCGTCTTCACCCGGGCTTTGCCATATTTTTCCTGAATGAGAGGCTCTTTCTTCCCAGTTTTTGAGCCATTTTTCTGTTGCAGGCACGGGATTTGCCGCAAATGCCGTGATACAGAATGTGAAAATTAAAGCGAATGAAAGCATAAGCGAAAGTAGCTTTTTCATTTTATTCATCTCCTTTTGGTTTAATTTTACACCATGAACCTTTAATCTGTCTATAAAATTTTGTCAAATTAAAAAAATAATAATAATTTTAGTGCAAAATTACCCAATTTTGCTACTTTTATTTTATTTTGTGCTATGCTATAATTATACTATTAAATATATGAAAGAGGGATTATATGAAAATCAATGACCTTCTGCATAAGGTTTACGGTACCGATCCCGCCAAAAAGGATAGCCTTCAGCCAAAAGAAGCTATCGCTTACGGTGTTGCCGGATTCGGTCAGAACTTTATATGCACAATTATCGGGTCTTATCTCACAATTTTTATGACCGACGCTCTTCTTTACGGCGGTGTCGGCAAGGGCGGAATCTTCGGCGCAATCGACGGTGCTACAGCCGTTGCCTTTCTTATGCTCGGTGTCAGAATTTTTGACGCCTTCAACGATCCCATAATGGGCTCTGTTGTTGACAGAACAAGAACCAAGTGGGGCAAATGCCGTCCTTTCCTTAAGTGGATGGCTATTCCCATAGCTGTTATGACAATAGCATGCTTCCTTCCCCTTCCTTCAAAAACACTTGCAACATTCATTGTTGTTGCTGTTATCTATACCCTCTGGTCTGTGGCATACACAGTTGCCGATGTTCCTTACTGGGGACTTTCAACCTGTATGACAAACGACACGGTTGTACGCGGTAATATGCTTACCATCACACGTCTTATCTGTACTCTCGGTGCAGGTATTGTAACCATTGGTGTGCCGATTATCACAAGTGCCGTTACTGCAAAATACAGAGACGAAGCCGGCAATGTGCTTCCCGAATTCATTCAGGCAAATGCCGACACTCTTAAAATTACTTATTTCATCTGTGCTGTTGTGTTCACTGTAGTTGCTATCCCTATGTTCTTCTACGGCTTCAAAAACACAAAAGAACGCTTTACATCAGAGGATGCACCTCCCAGCCTCGGACATAACCTCAAGCTCCTTTTCAAGAACAAAGAGCTTCTTCTTATTGTTCTCTCCGGTATTCTCGGCGGTGCAAGAATGGTTTATACATACACAGGCGGTCTTTATTTCGCAAAGTATGTTCTTAAAGACGAGGGCCTTTTCGGTGTTATCACTCTTCTTGTTGTTCCCGGCGGTCTTGTTGCATCTATACTTGTTCCCTGGATGACAAAGAAGTTCACAAAGAAATGGGCATACATCGGTGTTCATATTTTCGGTGCTGTTGTTATGTTTGCTATGTATTTCATCGGCTACGATGCTCCCTGGAAGATTATTGTCTGCGCTATAGGTCTTGTTCTTCTCGGTATTCCTCAGGGTGTTAATAACATTATCACCTATGCTATGATCGGTGACACTGTTGACTATCTTGAATGGAAAACAGGCGAAAGAGGCGAAGGCATCTGCTTTGCTATGCAGACTCTTATCAATAAGGTAGGTATGGCTGTTGGCGCATTCATCGGTGTTATGGCATTCAGCTGGGCAGGTATCAACCCCGAAGCTACACCCGCTATCCAGCCCGAGGGCGAGCAGCTTCTCTGGAACGTCCTTATCCTTGCAGGTGCTATCAGCATGGTAGGCACTGTAATTCCTATGCTTTTCTATACGATCTCAGAAAAGAAGCAGCAGGAAATGGTAAAGGAAATTGAAGCAAGAAAAGCAGCAAAATAATTATTAATGCATAATATTAAACGCACAGAATTCCTTTTTCGGAGCTCTGTGCGTTTTTGTTTTGTATGTTTTTTATTTCTCTCTCTTCAGTCTGAAGTCTACGGAGTTTCTCAGATATGTGAGATATTCATCATCCTTACACATTGCTTTGCCCGGGGTATCTGAGAGCTTTGCAACGGGTCTTCCGTTTACATACTGAAGCTTGATTACAATGTTAAGTGCCTTTTCTTCCGTGTCGTTTGAACAGAATGTACCGATACCGAAGGAAACCTTTGATTTGGGACTGAAATAGTCATAAAGCTTCTGAGCACGGTCAAAGTCAAGACCGTCGCTGAATAAAAGAAGCTTTGTTTTCGGGTCAATGCCGAAATTTTTATAGTGTTCAATTATTTTGTCGCCCCATTCGAAGGGGTCTGCGCTGTCATGGCGAACACCGGTGTAGTTGTTTGCCATAGCCCGGTTGAAGTCAAGTAAGAACAGGTCTGTTGTTATGGTGTCTGTAAGCGCAGTGCCGTTGTCACCCTTATATTCGTCATACCAGTCATTCATCGCATAGTGATTTGTGTAGGCAAGGGGAATGGAGTCTATTCCCTGATACATCTGTACAAATTCGTGGGCATATGTGCCAATGGGCGTGATATTATACTTTTTCGCAAGATACACATTTGATGTGCCGACACAGTTTTTTGTTTCGGTTATAAGACGTTTTACAACCGTGTCCTCCCACTCTCTTGAAAGTCTTCTTCTGCAGCCGAACTCTGCAAAGCTGAAGGTGTAAACCCCGTCATTGAAATCCTTGATTTTTTCATCCAGCCTTTTTTCAGCAGATTTCAGCAATCTTTCATAGTCGTATTTAAGTCGGAAATACACTTCGTTGACAATTTCAAGAAGGTATATTTCAAACTGCATTGCAGAAAAGAGCGGTCCGTCTACTACAATTGAAAGCTCATTATTTTCGGTTCTGGATACCGTTACATAATCTCTCAGCGGATGCCATAGACGGAGAAATTCAACATAGTCATTTTTTATAAAACGGACAGAACGCAGATATTCAAGCTCATCCTCAGTGAATCTGAGACTGCACAGGTGGTCTATCTGACAGTTGATTTCCTTTTCCATTTCTTCCGTAAAAACAACATCCTTGTTTCTGCACTTGAAATAGTATTTTCCGCACAGATCTGTGTGCTTGTGGAATATAACCTGATTCATGTTGAATTTGTATAAATCCGTATCAAGCAGGGAGATTACTATAGGTTCAAGAAGCATAATATCTGTCCTTTCCGATTATTTTATATGTTATTAATTATACACAGATGAAAAATGAAATCAATATAAATGTGATAAAAAAGATCCCCGGCAAATGTGATTTTGCGGGGATCTTAAAATATGTTTTTTAATTATAAATATATGAGGGGTAAAGCTTTCCGAGATTTACGGAAGCTCTGAGAACGTTTCTTGCATCTGCTGCAGTTATCTTATTGTTTCTGTCTGTATCGGAAACAGCTCTCTGAAGCTGTGTGAACTTTTCAAGAGCTACGCTGTATCTGAGAACAAGTCTTGCGTCTGCTGCAGTGATTTTTCCGTTGCTGTCAACATCGCCCATGAGTGCTGCATCCTTTTTCTTGTCGATTGCAAAGCGGTCGATTGCCTTTACATCATCACCGTCAACGGTATGTACGGCAACCGTGAGAATATCCTTTTCTACCGTTACTGCTGTGAACATCTTAAGGGGAATTGTATCAACAACTGCAAAGATGTTGTTGTAAGGATACTCTTCAATCTCTTCGGGAGAGAGGCTGCCGCCGATAACAGCAACCGTACCCTTTGTGTCAACATAGGTTTCGTAGTATTCTCCGTCAACCACAATATTCAGCTGAGTTGAACCGGCTATTGAATCTCCGTTCATAAGATGTGTTCTTGCATATACCTTTTCACTGCCCTGAAGAATAAGATCAATATCATACTCCTCCATAAGGCTTATGAGCTGTGTATGAAGAGCGCTTGAGGTATCTGCACCGTAGATGCTTTCATTCATAATAAGAATGTTCCAGAGTGAATAGCTGCTTTCCAGATCTTTTTTAAGGAAGCTTATCTGATCCTTTGAAAGAGAGCCTGCAGCATTTTTGTTGTTTGTGTTGAGAACAATAAAATGAGCATTGCCGTAATTATATGAATAGTAAAGTCCGCTGTCTGTTAACTGGTCGGGAGCTCCGGCTACGGGGAAGTATTTTTTTACATTGTTTGTGCCCTTTATATCTGATGTGCCGGGTGCGTAAACAAAGGGTTTTGTTGCAAATACCTCTTCAGCCTCGGTGATTGCCCATGACCAATGGTCATCATTTGATGAATCCGAAACCATATTTCCTGTGTGTACGGTGAAATCATAGCCGGGATAAAGCTCTTCTGCTTTTGTGAGCACATCTGCAAATTCCTTGTATTGTGAGGGAACATATCCGCCTGAATCGGAAACCTGAATAAATGTGAACTTGCCGCCTTCATCGGGAGCTGTATTTATTGTGTAGTCACCTGTGAAGCCTTTTTCAAAATCACCGATTCTGATGTTATATTCAGTGTCTGTTTCAAGACCGTATACGGTAACGGAATGAGCTACAACCTCTCTGGTCCAGGGAAGGATACCGAAGGTGCCGGCATCAAATCCGGGTGCTGTGTATGTTGTTTTTTCTGATGTTGCCTTCACATTTTCGCCTGTAAGGGGAGTGCCTGTGAATTTTTCACCGTCTTTTACGACCTCAATATCACTTGCCGTTACAGAATATTTTGTCATCCAGTTTACCGTGAATGAGGAGGTGTTGTCGTCAGACATTGTGAAGGTTACATTTACGGGAAGCTGCATATCCTCTTTAGTGCCTGCTACTTTTACCGCACCGTTATTTGTGTATGTAACACCCCAGTCCTTTGTGTCGTCCTCTACCATACCGCCTATGACGATTTTTGCCTGGTGAACCGCAGCAAGTGTAGTATCCTCTGTGATAAACATAGCCACAAGATTATCCACAAGCTCATCAATTGTTGTGCCGTAGGGAACAAAGCCTGTTGCAAGAACGGCACTTATGAGCTTCTTAAGAGAAACATCACCGAAGCCGGAAAGAAGACTTGTAAGGCTCTTGATAAGATCTGCTTCCGAATCCTTGTTTATCATTCCGGAATCAAGTATTGCAAGAATTAATGCATAGGCAATATCAACGTAGCCCACGGGGCTTTCGCTGCCGTTAAAGAAGGAGCCGAAATGAACATCGATATTTGCAAGAATACCGTTCACAAGAAGATCGTCAACCACATATTCCTTTACTGTTGCTATAAGAAGCCGGAGGAATTCGGGCTTGCCTGAAAATTCAACCACATCCTGAAGGAAAAGGTCATCGGAAATATCTTCATTGCCAACATACATTGTGGCAATTACGGAAAGTACTGCATCTCCGAGAGTGCCGCCTTCAGAGGGATCGCCGAAGCCGTAGGTTCCGATAAACTTTGTACAGGGGACATCTGATACCTTGACAGAGAGAACATTGTCGAGGGCATCCTGAACAAGCTGATATGTTTCCGATTTCTGATAAATGAAATTTTCCATCAGCTGACGGTCGAGATCATCAAGGAAATTCATAACATTTTTGCCTGAAAGCACAATATTGCCGTCAAGCCTTATTCCGCCTAAAAGATAGGTGTTGATGGTTTTTTCGATATCTATATCAAGCTCTTTTTCAATATATTTTACAACACTGCCCTCGGCACGGATGCCGTTTATGTATTTGTCGAGAGTGTTTTTGAGAATGCCGAAAATATAGTCGGATGCATCGGCATGTGTGCCGAACTGCTTATAAAAGCCTGTTTTTCTGTAGGGAGAGGGATATGTGCCGGTGCCTGCAGTAATTTTTACTTCTTCATATTCGTCACAGTTTCGCTGATTGAACTTGACATCAAGACCGCCCTCTGCATTTTCCGTGAAATCAGTAACTCTGTATGCAAAGGGGAACTGTGTGAGAGTGGGAGTGATAACGGAATACATTGCATTTCCTGCATCGGAATAGGTGATGTCAATGTCACTTATGTGCTGATGTCCGCTGAAGGTATAGTTAATGCCTGCGTCGGCAAGTATTTCCTGAAGCTTATAGCCGTCGTCAATAACAAAGCCCTGCATAAGGAATTCATGGAAATAGTTTGCCCCCGACATATTCCAATGAGTGAAAAGAAGAGGCGTTTCACCGTCTTTTTTTGCATCCTCTGCTTCTGCAAGAATCCAGCTGAGAAGCTCGGGTGTGAATGTGCCTGCAGTTTCCTGCTTCGCAATTCCCGATTCTGTAATATCGGGAGTGAATTTTCCGCCGTCTGCAAGGATGAGTCTGAAGCCGTCTTCAGTTTTTACCGAATAGGAAAGACTGCCTGCAGTTTCAGATGTGAAATCCTTGAACTGATGGTATGCATCACTGAAGCCGAGATCCTTATAAATATTATAAAAATCTGTGGGAGTGGTGATTTTTGCTTCTTCCTTTTTGTCGTTTATGAAGGAAGATGCTCTGGGATTATTTATGTCGTGATTGCCGGGAGTGACATAAACGCTTGCGCCTGTTTTCTTCTCAAACTCAAGAAACTTATCTGCAAGAGTTTTATGACCTACATATTCACCGTTGGTGGTGAGGTCGCCCACAAGAGCGATATGCTTCACACCGTTGTGCTTCACTTCAAATTCCAGTGAGGCGAGCACGGCATCAAGCATTGCATCCAGGTCGTCATAAACGCAGTTTGCTGCCTGAAGATATGTATACAGTGCTTCTTTCTTGTTTCCGGCAAGGCTCTCGGGGAAATAATGAATGTCATTGAGAGTTGCAACGGAGAATGTGTCTTTTTCCGCGGCAGCTGCAAAGGGTATTGAGCCCAGAGTAAGCAGGATGCTTAAAACCACGGATATGATTTTTGCAAAATTTTTCTTTTTCACGGACGTGTTCCTCCAAAAGATAAAAATACAGAATATATTATATATTAATATTCCTTCAAAGTAAAGGGATAAATTATAAATAATAAAAGAAATCCTAAGGAAAATAATGTGTTTAATTACAGTAAAATGCAGATAAAGAAAAAAGCTCCGTGAACGGAGACACTTCGTAAAGAAGTTGTCTCCGTTTTTCAATATAAATAGAAATGACACTTTCCGGAACTGAAAGTGTCATAGTGGGTTACATAATTTGAGAAAGATAAATACTTGCTGAAAATAATATTTCTTTTTCGGTGCGTAAAGAATGATATATCTCTGACGAGATATGATATACGGCTTCGCCGCATGATATATTTTCCCTTCGTGAAAATATGATATAATATCCGTTTCTTAATATGCCGAAGGCATATATCATCGCTCGCAGAGCGATATCATACCAAAGGTATATCACCCGTTCCGCAGAGGAACGGATATCATTGAGGCACACTTCCTTACGGAGTGTGCCTCAATAACGGAAGCTGTTTGTATTATATCGGTAAAAATCCTGCAAGAAAGTAAAACAGGGGAACGAGAAGCAGGGCGGGTAAAAGATTTGCAACCTTGATTTTGGTGATCCCCAGAATATTGAGTCCCAGTGCAATTATCATAACTGAGCCTGCACAGGTGATTTCCGCAATCATTGCCGTGTCGGTGAGCACATTCTGCAGAAGGGATGCGAGAAGCACAAGCCCTCCCTGATAAACAAGCACAAAAAGTGAAGCAAAGATAACACCGATTCCCAGGGTACAGCTGAGCATACACGAGGATATAAGGTCAAGTATTGACTTAGTGATAAGAAGCTCATTATCTCCCGAAAGACCTGCGTTGAGAGAGCCGACTATGGTCATAGCGCCGATACAAAACAGCAGAGAGCCTGTTACAAAGCCCTGTGCAACGGTTCCCTTTTCGCCCTTCGATTTCATTTTGTTTTCAAGAAAAGAGCCTGCTTTTTCAAGCTTGCCGTCAATGTCGATCACGGTTCCCAGTATCGTGCCGAATACCATTGAGAGAATAAGCACTATTGTGTTTTCCCCCTGAAGCGCACCGTCGATTCCTATATAAAGCGTGCAAAGACCGATTGCGGTCATTGCTGCCTTTGAAACCCTTTCGGGTATTCCTTTTTTCAGCAGAAGCCCCAGAGTGCTTCCCGATATAACTGTGATTACATTTATGATTACGCCAAGCATTTTTGTCAGTCTCCGGATGAATTTTTCCAATATATTAGCACAATGTTACACAATTTGCAAATATAAAATCGGAAAATATGAGCATAATTCAATCAAGAAATACTTGAAAATATTGTCGGATGCCTGTATAATTATATGGATGTAAAAATTGAAAGGAGTTAATTCCAATGAACTATTCACATGAAGTACAGAATATGTGCGTTGTTGCTAAGGGCGTAGGTCACAAGTGTGCTCCTATTCCTCAGGAAGGCGCATGGACTCATTCAACTCAGATCACTGATATCAACGGTCTTACACACGGTGTTGGCTGGTGTGCTCCTCAGCAGGGTGCATGTAAGCTTACTCTTAACGTTAAGAACGGTATCATTGAAGAAGCACTTGTTGAAACACTCGGCTGCTCAGGTATGACTCACTCAGCTGCTATGGCTTCAGAAATTCTCCCCGGCAAAACTCTTCTTGAAGCTCTTAACACAGACCTTGTTTGTGACGCTATCAACACAGCTATGAGAGAGCTCTTCCTTCAGATTGTTTACGGCAGAACTCAGACAGCGTTCTCAGAAGGCGGTCTTCCCGTAGGCGCAGGTCTTGAAGACCTCGGTAAGGGACTTCGCAGCCAGGTCGGTACTCTCTTCAGCACAAAGGCTAAGGGCGTAAGATACCTTGAGCTTGCAGAAGGCTACATCACAAAGATGGCTCTTGACGAAGACGACCAGGTTATCGGCTACAAGTTCGTTCACCTCGGTAAAATGATGGAAAACATCCGCAAGGGTATGGACGCTAACGAGGCACTCGTTAAGGCTACAGGTCAGTACGGCAGATTCGATGATGCTGCTAAGGTCATCGATCCCAGTGAAGAATAAGAGAGGGAGGATATAACAATGGCTTTATTTGAAAGTTACGAAAGAAGAATTAATCAGATTAACGTTGCACTCAACAAATACGGTATTGCCTCTCTCGAAGAAGCAAAGAAGATTTGCGACGACAAGGGTATTGATGTTTACAACCTCATTAAGGGTATTCAGCCCATATGCTTTGAAAATGCTTGCTGGGCATATATCACAGGTACAGCTATCGCTCTCAAGAAGGGCTGCACAAAAGCAGCTGATGCTGCTGAAGCAATCGGCGAAGGTCTTCAGGCTTTCTGTATCCCCGGTTCAGTTGCTGACGACAGAAAGGTTGGTCTCGGCCACGGTAACCTCGCAGCTATGCTTTTATGAGAAGAAACAAAGTGCTTTGCATTCCTTGCAGGTCACGAGTCATTTGCAGCTGCTGAAGGTGCTATCGGTATCGCAAACAGCGCTAACAAGGTAAGAAAAGAACCTCTTCAGGTTATTCTTAACGGTCTTGGTAAGGACGCTGCACAGATTATCTCCAGAATCAACGGTTTCACATTTGTTGAAACAAAGTTTGATTATATGACAGGTAAATTAGAAATCGTTAGCGAAAAGGCTTATTCAAACGGCCCCAGAGCTAAGGTTCGCTGCTACGGCGCAGACGACGTTCGTGAAGGCGTTGCTATTATGCATCAGGAAAAGGTTGATGTTTCCATCAC
>JAZSNB010000143.1:0-4618 GCA_045536195.1 Acutalibacteraceae bacterium | reverse complement strand
ACTTTGATTGCATGTACTTGGGACCCTGATCTTGCCTTTGAATTAGGTAAGGCCGGTGGTCTTGAGGCAAAAGAAAACGGCATTGCCATCTGGCTTACCCCTGCGCTGAATATTCACCGCAACCCGCTTTGTGGCAGAAATTTTGAATATTTCAGCGAAGACCCTGTTATATCAGGGGAATTTGCCGCCGCAAAGGTTAACGGTATGCAAAGCGTGGGCACTGCGGCAAGCGCCAAGCATTTTGCTGCAAATAACAAAGAAGTTAATCGATTTTATAGTGATAGCCGCATTTCTGAGCGAGCCCTACGCGAAATATACTTAAAAGGCTTCGAAATTTGCGTTAAAAAGTCACAACCGCTAACAATCATGACATCATATAACATTATAAATAGTCGGCGCTGTTGCGAAAGTTATGAGCAGCTACAAGGAATTTTGCGCGATGAATGGGGCTTTGAGGGTATGATAACTACCGATTGGGGCGTTCCTTGCGACCAAGCACAATGTGTGCTTGCAGGCAACGATATCCGTATGCCCGTCGGACTGCCTGATACCATCACCAAGGCTTTGAATGAAGGCCGTTTACAGCGGGGCCATCTGGAAATGTGCGCAAAACGTATCTTAGAAATGTTCTTAAAACTTGATTGATATTCTATACACAACAAAAGCGAGGTGAAATCACCTCGCTTTTGCTATGTATAAAAACCGCTGAAGAATTTACAGAATGAATGTAAGAATTCTTTCGTTTTCGGCACCATTTGTTCAAAGAACTTATAGAAGAGTTCAGTCATAGAGAAATGTTATGTACTAATTTAAATCAGAGTTTTAAATTCTTCATAAGCCTTGGGGTTAGCAAAAATAATATCATTGGGGGTTGAAAGACTGATTTCTTTGCCTTCGTAGTTTTTTACTATGCCACCGGCTTCTTTTACAATCAGTGTTCCTGCCGCAATATCCCAGGGCTGCAAACCTTTCTCGAAAAAAACTTCACCTCTGCCGCAGGCTATCATACATATATCGTAAGACGCCGTACCGCTTCTGCGAATATCACGGGAAAGATCAAAGACTTTTCTTAAGAGTGCGAAAGTTTCGTCCGTATTTTCGGGATGATAGGGACATGTTCCGAATAGAGCAAGTCCGTCTGAAAGAGGGCGTTCACTTACATTTATTCTGTCGCCGTTCAGATATGCGCCCTTGTCTTTTTCGGCACTGAAAAGCTCGTTGGTGTATGGGTTATACACAACACCTGCAATAACCTCGTTTTCCTTGCAAAGAGCAACTGAAATACAGCTGCAGCGATAATCCTGCATAAAGTTTGTTGTGCCATCAATGGGGTCAATTATGAAACGCAAACCATTTGTTGAAAAATCATTTTCTGTTTCCTCGCCGATAAACTCAGCATCAGGGAAAGCCTTGCCAAGCTCCTCGAACAAGAAATTCTGCACGGCAACATCGTACTTTGTTACAAAGTTTTTCTTACCTTCTTTGGCAGTTACACTGTCTTCCTGATTATGTGCAGAAAGGATAATCTTTCCTGCTTCTTTTACTATATCGGTTATTTTGTTGACCATAATATATCATCCCTTATTAATTTTCACTTTTTTATTCAGTACCGCCGAAACAAAACAAAGAGCAAATGAAACAGCAGTAAATATCAAAATACAAACGAACACATCGTTCCAGCCCTTTGTATCTGCGATTTTGCCCAGCATTGATGTTGCAAGAGTGCTTCCTATATAGCAGAAAGTATTGAGAAGCCCTGCTGAAAATCCCGAATCAATTTTATCTCTTGAATAAAGCGGTACAACACTTGTTATAACATTATTCACTGCTGACATAAGGCAGGCAATGCCGCCGAAAAGCATAAGGGTAAGGGGTACTGATTTAAGGTTAAGTGTCAGTATTATAAGCACAGTAAAAATTATTGTCACGAAGTAGAAAATTCCGTTAAGAGCATTTTCGTCCTTCTGTTTTTTATGAAGTACATTTACTAAAGATGTACCGAAAATTGACAGCACCGGAAGAAGCAGAGTAACAATTATAGAAAGTGATGAAGGTACACCGAATTCCTCTTTCAGAATTGAGGGCACCCAAGTTGTTATGCCGTCTTTTATGAAACCGTTGGATATTGCCGATATGAGTATAACAGCGATACTTATAATAAATATTGGTGTAAAAGACAAGCTGCTTTTTACTTTTCTTTCGGCAACCTCTTTTTCTGTCTTTTCTTTTTTGACGGTACTCATACCGATAAACCACAATACTGCCACAGCACCCACAAGCACTGATGCAACATAAAATATAGTTGTCCAATCAAGTCCGAGATATGAGAAAAGAGCAGCAAGACCATAAGCGGAAAATGTACCTGAGGCGACAGTAGTACTCATAACCATAACTGCTTTTGAAAGCCTACTGTCGGCAAGATTATCCGATAATGTTTTGATGAGGGAAGACCAGAGAATTGACTGAAAAGCACCGTTCAGGAACCAAAGATATTTCATAGAATCTATTCCCTGACAAAAGGTCATAGCAAGGTTGATAATGCAGGATGCCGCTAAAGCTACGGTAACGGAATATTTGGTGTTATATTTTTTCGAAAGCAGACCGTTTATAAGCTGACCTGCACCGTAAGCGAAAAAGAAAAATGAACTGACAGTTCCTGCCGCCTCTTTAGTTGTGCCCATCTGAGACAGAATTTCAACCATTGAAGCGTTATAGTTAAGTCTTCCTACATAGGCAACCGTATAAGCGGCCCAGCAGAGAAAAATAAGAAAATTCGATTTTTTATTGCTTAAAGAGTTCAACATCTTATTCACCTGTACCCGTAATTACCTCTTTGTCAATTTTGCCGACGAATATATTTCCCTCTGTCAACAGTTTACTCTCATCGGGATTTTCAAATATAATTCCGTAGCTTGGCGAATCGGTTTCTTCGGGAGCAAGAAACGCATTGTTTCTGACTGTGAGGTCATAAACCATAGGTCTGAAGAATATGTAGCCTCTGCTTTTACCGATTCTTCCCGAGGGTCCGTCAAAAATATTGTTTTCAATAAGGATATTGTGGTGATCAATATCTCCGTGGTGACCAACTCCGGGGAAACCGTCACATTTGAAAATGTTGTTTCTGATTACTATATTACGGCAGACAGTATCGTCACTCTTGAAATCAATGAGAGCTCCGTCACAGTTATAAACAGGACCGTATGAACCGTGACGTGACATATCGAGCTGAATCTGTTCATTAAAAAGAATATCTGTCTTGAATGTGTATGACGGACCGTCAAAAACACAGTTTTGAATAGTTGTGTTTTCCGTTCCGTTAATTTCAATACAGTGCCAATGGGCACAATGACGGAATCTGCAATTTTCAATGGTAATATTGCTACAATGAACTGTGTTCACAAGGGTTATACTTTCATCAAGATTTTTGTTACCGTCAAAGATACCGCCTGAAATCACAACATCGTGTGTACCTTCATAAGCTCCCCATTCAGGTTCGGAATAGGAAGCAAGAAGATATCTTGTCAGCGGTTCACTTTTGTCGCTTCTGAGAATGACTGCATTATCCGAAAACTTCAGATGCTGATACGAATAGAAAATAAGTGCAGCAGAAATAAGATATGTACCGTTGGGGAAATAAACTGTTCCTCCGTCTTTCAGTTCATCAATGCACGCCTGCAGGGGTTTTGTATCGTCGTGGATACCGTCAGCGAATACATTTTTGTTATCTGTAACCTTTATAAAGTTCATATTTAACTTCCTCTTTTAAATAATCATTATCTCTGTCTTCACGGTTTATTACGCGGGCTCTGATTCGTGGTGCTTTTTTGAAATTCTCGGTGCCGCACCTGTCAGATGTGAAATATCACGATAGTCACATTCATAATCATTAAAAAGCCTTTTTGGAATTTGTGAAGTCCAGCCCTTTTCATCAAAGCCGGGAGCCTCTATACCCATAGCATAAAGGACAATAGCTGCAAGGTCACGGATATTCATTTCTTTGATTTCACCGCTTTTTATATTTTTGCCGACTGCGGCAAAGGTTACATATTTCTCTTCATCAGTCCAACCGCCGTGAGTACCCTTGCCTTCTCCGTTATTAGTACCACCGTGGTCTGCAATAACCATAAAGAGTGTATCGTCAAGTATGCCTGCACCTTTAACTGCAGAATAAACATTTCCGAGAAGCTTGTCAACCTCTTCTATTGCACTTATGTGCTGAGGCGTTCCGTAACCATTGCTGTGACCTGCACCGTCAACACTGTCAAAATGAACAAAAAGAAAATCAGGCTTCTTCTCATAAATATAATTACAGATAAGAGGCGTCATCTCCTTATCCTTTGCTGTTTTCTTCTCTACTCCAAGTCCTTTTTCAACGATACCCTTATTAATAGGATTCCATTCACAGTAAGCACCGAGCTCAGCCTTAGGGTAAGCCTTTCTTATTCGGCGGAAAACCGTAGGATGCTTCGACCATACGGGATAAGGCAAAACTGTAACCCGTTTGTTAGTAAGCCTATGCACCTCAGGACCAACGCCGATAAGCATTGAACCCCAGCACTCTGCACTTATGGTAGGCTTTGAAGAAAGTGCATTGTATGTAACGGCACCGTTTTCAAAT
>JAZSNB010000083.1:0-15535 GCA_045536195.1 Acutalibacteraceae bacterium | reverse complement strand
AATTGCTCACAACGCGAGCAATTTCCTATATAATAAAGAATACTGTTATCTGCCGAAGAGCAGACTATATAGACAATTTCCCCTTTTTCAACAAGAAATTCAAGCTCCTGTGCCATATAATACTTATGTATCTGATTCAGGTCGATATCATATTTTCCGTATTTTTCAAATATGAGATGAGGCACACGGTCGGGAAGATGTGTTGTAAGAGCATCAACCACATCAAAACGGATGTCCGTTCCGCTGTCAATAACCTTGTCCTCAACAATGTAAAAGGAGGATCGTCTTCTGAATCGCTTACAGTCTTTCATTCCGAGAGACAGGCTGAACACACCGCAGCCAAGAAGAACTATAAGATAAGCAATATTCTCCGTAGATATAAAGCTTACAATACCGAAAGCAATACAAAAAACAAAGACGGCAAGAAAGACTATCATTTTGGTTCTGAGACTTTTTCCCGTATCAGATAATATTTCACTACGGGTAAGCTCTCCCTTTTTCCAGCGTCTCTGCGTCTCCGGTGTAATTCCCTTTTTCCATTGATAGAAAGGCAGAATCACACCGACACCGAAAATGAATAAAAAGCACATCAATCCGACAACGGCACATACAATTCCTATGGGATTATACTCTGCAATATAAAAATACAAGCCTCCCGCCACAAGAATAAGACTTACAGCACCAAAACCACCGATAAACAATTTAAGCAGGCAACCGCCCTTATCACCGCCTCGGTTATAAACATCACTGAAATATTCTTCAAGCTCCGGCTGTTTTTCTTCTTCTGTATCAGAAGCCATAACTTCCTTTTTTTCATCCGTTGAAAACTGATCATTCATAAAGCAACTCTCCAAAAAATAAGTTTGTATAATTTTACCATTTTATTAAATATTCTTTCAACCGATTATGCACCAACGGCATATTTTTGCGACATGAACGGTCAGCGAAACAAAAAAAACAGCACAAGATATTTTCCTTGTGCCGTCATTTGCAAAATTTATGTATTATGCCTCAGATTATTTTGCAGCAGCCTTGTCTTTTCTTTCTGTGGGGCTGTCGAAAAAAGCCTTGCTGTCCGCACTTGTTCTCTTGGGAAGCTCAACAGACAAAAGCGAGGTACAGCTTCTGAAGGCTGAGCCTTCAATTGTTTTAAGAGCATCGCCAACGGTTACTTTTTCAAGGGAGGTACAGCCGTTGAAGGCGTGAGAGCATATCTTTGTGATATTAGCGGGGATATCTATTTCCTTAAGGGATGTACAATACTCGAAGGTATTATCGGAAATTTCATTAAGCTTTGAAGTAAGCTTGATATCGGTAAGAGCAGAGCAGTTTTTGAAGCAATACTGACCGAGAGACGTGAGTTCTTCGGAAAGAGTTACCTTTGTAAGAGAAGTGCAGTCTTCAAAGCAGTTCATACCGATTGAGGTCACCTTTGTGGGAACAGCAATCTCCGTGAGTGCCGTACAGCCCTTGAAGGCGAAGCTCTGAATTGTAACAAGACCGGCACCGAGCTTAAGATTGGAAAGTGCCGTGCAGTTCATAAATGCGCCGCTTTTTATAAGGGTTACACTGTCGGGAATATCAACATCATTGAGCTTCACACAGTTCTTGAAGGCATTTTCACCGATTTCGGTAATGGAAGAAGGAATATTCACATTATAAATATCTGTCCAGTCTGCAAAAACACCGTCTCCCAAGGCTACTACGTTCTTACCGTTGAAGGATGAGGGAAGATCAATGCTGAGACTTGAATTCATCGACTTATCGCAGGCTGTGATAATATAACAGTCCTTATTATACTCAGCAAAGGTAAAGCCGTTTTCGTAAAGAACTTCAGAAGTCTCACCCTCAGCGGTGCTGTCTTCAGCCACTGAGTCTGATGTCTGATTTTCATCTGAAGGTACCGTTTCAGTTGTTTCCTCTGAAGCCTCTTCACCTGCTGTGGTTTCCTCCGTTTTGTTTCCCGAACAGGAAGCAAATGCAAATAAAAAAACTGAAATCAAAAACAATAAAGCAAATTTTTTCATCGTGGAAAAAGTCTCCTGCCTGTATAAATAAATTACGTTATATTATATAATTATTATCGGCATATTGCAATAATACAAATGTAGGTTTTTAGTTTTTTTACAAATTTTTCATTCCGGAGGCGTAAATTTATCAGATAAAATATTCTATTCCGCTTTCAAGGAAATCAGAAATATCCTTAGCCCCTGCATTTGAACCGAATTCAAGCTTTATTGACCTACCGTCGGTTGTTACCGAATATATATATCCGTCCTCTTTTATGGATGAAAAATAGATTTTATTGCCTCTTACGGCAAGCTCCTTGCAATACATATACTGAACAATCATTTTCTTGTCTGTACCGTCACGCTTCATACGGTAAAGATCCTTTTTCGAAGAATCCGTATAGAAAATATAATCTCCGCTCTGAACATAATCATCCACATCGCTTGCAAGCGTTTTCTTTGATGTACCGTCAGAATTTACACTGTAAAGCTTTCCGCCTGATATAAAAAAGTATTTATTATCATAAACAGTTAAATTATATCCGCCGTCGTTATGTAAAACCGCATAATCATCAGAATACATATTGTAGTCCATAAGCATATTATATCCGCCGTTATTAACCGATAAAACAGCACCGTACTTAGTCATCAGCTCAACAGAAGCGACATCAAAGGGACCTTTGACCGACATATAAACCTCATTGCTGCCGTAGTCCTCCGTACCGCTCACATCGGAGCAATAAAGAGTGTTTCCGTCAAGAAAAACAAGCTGATTATTATGGAAACGGAAGGAGTTATCAATATCTGCCTCTACAATACGGCTTGCTCTTCCGTTTTTATTTACCCAATGAAGCCCGTATGTACTGTAATCCCTGGCATCGGCAGGCATTCCCTGAGAAAAGCCGTTGGCGTAGCCTACATAATAAATTTCATCATTATAGGCTCTGAGATCTCCCGGGTAATCGCCTATATCATGTATTCTTGTGTGCCCAGTACCGTCAAGATTGACTCTGTAAAGCCCCTGATCATCCGTATCAATATAAAATGCGTAATTCCCTGCAAAGCAAAGACTGTAATATCTTGCAGGAGGTGCTTCCGCTTGAGAAAGCCACTCAACATATGAAGCACTGCCCATATAAAGGGCACCTGAGGACGATGTGCCCGAGGATGACGAGCCTGAAGATGATGAGCCTGAAGATGATGAGCCTGAAGGCTTGGCTGAACCTGTAAGAGTTTCAGCAGGCACACTTTCCTGCGAAGGCTTTTTTGAGCCTTGATTACTGCCTGAAGATGAGCTGCCTGAGGAGCCGTTATTCTTTCCCGATGAGCTGTTACTGCCTGAAGACGAGCTGTCCGTTTTTCCTCCGGAAGCAGTGTATACTTCAATGATGCTGTGACCTTTAGTCTCTGTATCAGGGTCTTCGTTATTTTTACCTAAAAAATAAAATACTGTCAGACTTATAAGAAAAACAGCAAGAAAGCCTGCAGCCGCAGATACACCTATAACCGCTCCCCTTCCGCGTTTATTACTCTTTTCTGTTTTGCTGTTATCAGCCGTAAAAAGAGGCTTTCCGCAGGAGCTGCAGAATACCGAGCCCTCTGCATTTTTACTTCCACAGCTTGTACAATACATAAAAACACATCCTATAATATATTTTACATTATATTTTTAACATATCGGAAAATACGCTGCAACAAAAAAAGCACCAACGGCATAAAAAGTATACACGAACGGTTTTTATCACCAAAAAATTTGCAGACTTATTTTTCATAAGCCTGCAATACTTTCTGATTATTTATGCTGAGGGCATTGTGGGGATTTCGGGAGAAGCACCGTCAACACCGTGAGTTTTATAAGAGGTTTTATCGGTGGCTTCATCAACATCTTCAATAACAGCCTCTTTTGCACCGCCTGATGTTTCCACGCAATAGGTATGTCCGCTTTCATATCTGTCTGTAAAATAAACATATCCGTCATATACGCTGATATTAGCGGCAGATGTTTCGCAGAGAGTATTATTATTGCTGCCGTTTGAAGCTACCATACAAAGATTTCCGGTAAGAGAATCTATATAGTAAACAATACTGTCGCTTACACAGTATTCTGTGATTTCTGCTGTGATAACCTTTGAAAGTGCACTGCCGTCGGGATTCATACAATAAAGAGTTTTTTCTTCAGAGGTATCCTCATCCTTTTCCTCTTCATCCTTATTTTCATTATTATCCTCATCGGCATTTTCTTCTGTTTCTTCATTGCTGTCTTCTTCAGAGGAAATGAAGTAAACTCTGCCGTCTTCATACTGCACATCACTTACTAAGCCGTCATAAATTGTTTCAACCGTGCCCGAATCAATATTGATTCTTATAAGCTTGTCATTTCCGTCCTCTTCGGCTTCAAGGCAGATATATCCGTTTTCTGCAAAGCAGATTTCACCGAATGTGATGCCGCTTTCTGCCGTAATAAAGGGAGTATCGGGGAGAGTGGTATCAATCTCAGAAAGGTCGGTTCTGTAAATAACATTTTCATCGCCCTCTGTGAAATATACATAATCGCCCGAGAAGGCTATACTTTCATTAAGACCCAGCTCAACCGCCGTACACGACTCTCCTTCTTCATCAAGCTTATAAAGACCGAAGGTTTCAATGCCTGTCAGAGTTACACTGTCGTCAGAGGTGTAGCCGTTTGCATAGCCGACAAAATATATTTCGTCATTATAAAGATACAATGCCTTACATTCACCGTCGGTAAGCTGAACAGCATCCTTTCCGTTATGATCGCATCTGTAGATATTATCATCCTCGCGGCTGATATAGAAAATATACTTGTTGGTAAATACGGTTTTTCCGTAAAGATCATCCTCAAGATATCTCAGCTCATCCTTTTTGAAATCATATTCCATAACAGAGAGCTTTTCATCTTCGCTGTTATAAAAATACATAAAGCTTCCTGAGATAACAGGTGAATAAACGGGCACATCGAGAATATCATCCTCATTGCTGCCGTCAATATCACTCATATATGTGCGTGAATCAGAGGAGGAGACATAAATAAGCCTGCCGTCCTTCAGTGTGATTGAGCCCTCTTCGGTATTCACTATCTTCTTTTTATTGTTGCCGTCAAGACCTATGGAATAAACACCTGAAAGCACCTTGTTGCTGCTGTCGATATAAGTGAAAAGAACGGTATCCTTATGCACCTTTATATCACGTATTTCAGCTTCATCCTCGCATTCATACAAAAGCTTACGGTCTTCACCGTCAATATCTGTTTTATAAAGAGAGTTTGTTGCTTCGTTATAATATACTATAAAATCCTTACCGATGAATACTCTTGAAACTACATCGTTTATTATCTGCTTTTCATCGCTTCCGTCAGCCTTGCTCTTATAGAGATTAAACTGCCCCTCTGAGGTTTTTTCTTCGTTATTTTCATCATATTCATAATATCCGTCAATATAATAAAGCTCATCACCAATAAAGGTAAACCAGAAAACTCTCGGGGAAACAGCCTTTTCAATGTTTTCTCCGTCAGATGAACACATATAAAGATAATTATCATCCGTTGAGCGGAAATATATCTTTTCCCCGTACATATATACCATATCAGATGACTTATCATCAACAATTACGGTTCTTTCATCATCCTCGGTTTCATTTTTCACGATATATCCGTTGTCATTGATATAAAAAACCGTATCGGCATCTCTTGCGACACCTATCATATCCCCTGACATATTATATGTATTATAATAAGAAGAGCCGGAAGAACCTCCGAGAAGAAGATATGCTGTCACTCCTGCTGCAATCAGCACAAGAGCTGCGGCTGCAATAATAAGAGTTTTTGCCTTCCCCTTTTTCTTATCGGGACCTTTTTTCTTTTCAGGCTTCTTTTCTTCTTCATCGTCATCATCAAAGAAGGAAGCACCTGAAAGACCTCCCGAGGGAGCTTCCTCTTCAACAGCCCCAATATTGAATGAAAAGCCTCTGCCGTTATCGTCAAAAGCCGTTTCTCTTTTTTTCTCAGGCCGGTTTATTTCTTCTTTTACAAAAGAGACCTTTTCCGGCCTTACGGCATCAGTCTCTTTTTTTACCCCGCCTGACTTCTGTCTGCGAAGATAGTTAGCACCTACGGTTTTATCAAGATCAATACTGTCTGCATCATTTTTTTCCTCTGCCCGGGGAGCAGCTTCTCTTACAGAGCTTCCCGTAACAGTGATGTTCTTTTTTTCATAAATCTCTGAAGCAGGAGCTTCTTTTATGGCTTCTTTTACAGGCTCCGCATTTTCGGGCGTACTTACAGGTGCCGCATTCACAGGACTGTCATCATATACCCTGGTGCCGCATTCGGCACAGAATTTCGAATCATCCTCAATTAAGGCACCGCATTTAATACAAAACATCCGTTTATCTCCTCTCAAATATTATCGGATATGGCATATATAATATTTCTACCATAAAAAGCAGTATTTTACAATATTTTTATATCATTTAACCCTTATATTTTGTTTTTTTCATTTCTGATTATAGCATATAAAAAAATGCTCCCGTAAAAACAGTTTTACCTTTGTTTAATCTCTTTTTCATACAAAAACCCGGATTCCGCAAAATAATACGGCTCCGGGTCTTTGTTTTATATATTCTCCTCAAATTGAAGCATAAGCTCTGCGGTAAATTCATCACCGTTATGAGTTAGCATCAATTCACCCATATATTTCTGTGCCACTTTTTTTACGTTTTTAAGCCCTATTCCGTGAGCTCTTACATCCTTTTTGGTTGTGGCAAAGCCGTCGCCGGCTTTTTTGAATTTTATATTTCCCACAGGATTTTTCACTGTAAGAATCATTGTATTTTTTCTTACAGAGCCTGAAATGCTTATAGTTTTTTTCTCTTCTGCGGGCAGCTTCATGCAGGCTTCAATTGCATTATCAATAAGATTTCCCACACAAATACACATATCCCCCGCATCTATTCCTTTTTCGGGAACAATGCCCGAAAAATCAATTACGGTATTGTGCTTCAGAGCATCCGCCTTTTTTACAGTCAAAAGAGAATTCACAACGGAATTGCCTGTTGAAAATGTATTTACGGCAGAAAGCGTATCGCTTTTAAGTTTTTCAAAGTATTCCTTTGCCCCTGAAGTGTCCCCCTGTTCAAACAGAGAGTTTATAACAATAATGTGGTTCTTATAATCGTGCCTGAAGCTTCTGAGAGCCTCGTCGGAAAGGCTCTGCTGCTGAGTATACAAAAGCTGCTCATTAAGACGGGCAAGAATAGAATTCTGCATATATATAAGACGGAATATCCGCATAACCAGAGCAAGGATACACACAAATATCATACACGCAGACACAGCATACAATGTATCATACCAGGCAGTGCTTATTCCGAACTCCTTATAATAGCAGGTCAGTTCAAAAAGCAGAAGTGCAATTATCATCCAGCGGGGTACCTCCTTGAAGGCACCTGCAAGAATATTTATATCTTCCTTTCTGCCTAAAATTTTCACAGCGGCAAACACACCGGAAAACAGCAGAGTATTGAATATACATTCCGCGATAATGGAATTGCCGAAAAGCTCAGCCACAAAGGACCACAGCACATCCACGGTAAAGATATAAATAAACAAAACTGCAATGCTTCTGAATACGGCAGGCTTTTTGAGGCATATAAACACGGCGGCTATATAAAAGAAATTTGAAACCGCATCAAGAAGCTCATATGTATAAGAAAAAGCAGGCTGCAAAAATACAGCAGCCGGAATACTGTAGACAACAGGCAGCAGAATACATGTATAAAAGCCTGTTTTGCCGACTTTTCGCCTTTCACCGAAAACCGATTCCAGCAGAAAAATAAGACTCGCTGCGGCAAATATGTCCTTAAGGGAATAAAGCAATCCTTCAAGCACACTCAAAACAAAACTCCCCTTGCTTATCCTCCGTAGAATTTCAGATAATTGGCATATGCCTTATTGAAGCTTGCAAGAGTACGGCGGCTGATAATAACCTTTTCGCCGTTTTCCATATAAAGCTCATTACCGTCTTTTCTGCGGATATATTTCATATTTACAATAAACTGACGGCGGGTCTTGAAAAATGCGTCGCTTCTTATCTCCTGCTCAAAAACAGACAGAGACTTGTGTGATTCCACACTCATACCCTCAAGGCGCACAACAGTACGTCTTCCGAGAGCCTCTATATACATTATCTCTGAGGATTTGACAAAAAACGGTTCATGAAGTCCGCGGATTTCAACGGTACAATCACCTCTGAGACTGCTTTCAAAGGCAACAAGTGCTTCAGACAGTTTTTCGTTGCTTACGGGCTTGAGAAGATATCTGAGTGCATCCACCTCATATCCGCCTGCCGCATATTCGATATATGCAGTAACAAAAATAATAACCGCAAAACGATTTTTTTCACGGTAAAGGCGCGCCGCCTCCACCCCGTCCATATCGGGAAGCTTGCAGTCAAATATAACAAGGTCATAAAGCTCATCAGACTGAAGAAGACTTTCTGCGTTTTCATATATATCTATAGCTGTTATAAGAATGCTTTTTGGCATATAGTTTTCTACCTTGACACTGAGAGCATTTGCCTCGGATAAATTGTCTTCACAAATCGCAATATTCAAGAATTTACCCCCTATAATGTATATAATAACATAAACCAACGAAATTTAAACACTAAACAGCATTATTTTACAGTTTTTTAGCATAAAAACACAAGTACCCTTGTATTGAATGGCATAAATTTCGGGTATGAACGGTATTTTTCGGCATAATATTCATTTGACATAAACTGTCATTTACTGTAGAATTAAATCAAATAATAAAACAGGAGTGCAGTTTGTATGAAAAAGTTAAGAAAATTCACAGCCTTCATTTTATGTCTCACTCTTATAATTCCTTTTATCACAACTCAGGCAGGAGTTCTCACGGCAAGGGCAGCAGAAACCTTCACTGAAGGCATATTTACATATACCGTCACAGACGGCAATGCCACAATCACAAAAATTCAGCCTGATAACGAGGCACTTGAGCTTATTATCCCCTCAACACTGGGCGGATATCCCGTAACCACGATAGGAGCGCGTGCCGTTACAGGTTACTCATCACAGATAAAAACAATAACTGTGTCCGAAGGTATCACAACTATTATGGACACTCCCTTTGCGGGACTTCTTCAGGCAGAAGAGCTTCACCTTCCCGCATCATTGACAACCTTATCTTATACGGCATTCGGTCCCGCTAAATGGAAAAGCATCACCGTTCCCGAAGAAAGCACTTTTCTCACCGTAGCAGACGGTGCTTTGCTGTCAGAGGATAAAACAATACTTTACAAATGCTTTTACGACGAGAACTCCGATACCTATACTGTAGGCGACTATGTAAAAATCCTGAGTCAGTATTCCTTCTACGGGCTTAAAAACCTCAGAAATATTCACCTTCCCGAGGGACTTACGGAAATCGGCGATTATGCTTTTTACAACTGTGAAAATATTTCGTCTTATACCATTCCTTCAACAGTCACCTATATAGGCACATCCGCATTCTTATTCTCCTTATCGGCAACCCATATTTCGGTGCCTGAATCAAACACTGCATATTCTGATATTGACGGAGTTCTTTTCAACAAAAACGGCAGCACGCTCTTTTATGCTCCCGGAGGAAAGGTTTTAGGTGACTATACAATTCCCGAAACCGTTACATCAATAGAAACCGCAGCCTTTCATACAAATAATGCACTGACAAAGCTTACCTTCCCTGAAAGCATGAAAAGAATAAATCTTTCCTCTCTGCAGAATATTATGAGTAACACAGAGGTTTATGTGCTTAACCCTGATGCCTCATTTACCTTCGCCATCTTAAAGCCGCAGATGAGCTATTTCACTTTTTACGGCTACAGCGGCTCTACCACTCAGACAATGGCTGAAGAGAACAGTGCCGCCTTTGTAGCACTGGATGCCGAAGAAGAAACAACGACAGAAGAGGAAACCACTGAAGAGGAAACCACCGAAGATCCTGCGCCTCCCTTTGAGTCATCCTTCTCTCAGGGTGATATAATTGAATTCGGTATGTATCCTCAGACTCTTGTTACAGATGAAGCACTCGCAGAAGAGCTTTCCTGGTATATTGAGGATTATATGTGGCAGTCCCTGGGCTGGTTCAGAGGCACAGGTTCAGTCGGCACAATGTATGAAACAGACGCAGGTAAATATTGCGACATCGACTATTACGGTGAAAAATACCGTGCCGTCACATTCTCGGAGAACCGCGCTTACGAATCATTTTCAAAGCCTACCGCAACCTATCAGCAGCCTCTCGGCTACATACCCGGAGAAATATATTATTTCAAGTTTGAGCCCGTAAAATGGAGAATTCTTGACCCCGCAAACGGTCTTGTTATTGCCGAAAGCGTGCTTGATGCACCTGCATTCTCAAACTATGCCTATCCCGGTGAGCCCGAAGACGGCGACACATCCACAAGCACATACTACTATGCCGATTCTGAACTTACTCACTATTCAAGCAACTGGGAATATTCAAGCCTCAGAAGCTTTCTTAATACTACCTTCGCTGACACAGCATTCTCAGAGGTCGAAAAATCCCTTTTAGGAGAAACCGAGCTTGAAAATACTGTAGTAAACGGCGGAAATGAAAAGTTCTCGGGCAATAACACAACGGACAAGGTATTCATTCTCAGCACCAAGGAAATAGGCTATGATGAATACTACGGTCTTTCAAATACCCTCAGAACCAAAAACGGTACAGATTATGCTCATATGCACGGTCTTTTTGCAGGTACTAAAAATCAGGGTGAGGCAGCCTTATATTATCTGAGAGATGCTGCCAACTCAGGCGGTGTGGCATATGTTTCCGAAAAAGGCGTTATTTCTTCAGGCACAAATGCATTCAGCCAGGACATAGGTGTTGTCCCCTCAATGTGTATTGACCTTGAATCCTATGAAAAGCTTGACCTTTATAAAAATCTCAGCATTGAATTCAACAACGGTGTACTCACCGTTTCCGGCGAGGGCGCACTTCCCGACCGCACAAAATCCGTAACGGATGTCCTCTCTCCCTACACGGAAATTACCAAGGCTGTTATCATAGAGGACGGAATAACTGAAATTTCGACCAATGCCTTCAAGGATTTCATAGAGCTGAGAACGGTTATTCTTGAGGGAAAAACTGTTCTTGCCGACAAATGTCTTCCCGATTCCTTCCAGTTATCGACAATGATATTCAAGGACGAAATCACCCTTCAGGGCAATCCCTTCGCGCCCGATATTTTCTATGTAAATATCTTTGTTGAATACGGTCTTTCCTATTCCTATGAATATATGCCTGAGGGTGTGAATTCATACACTTATCTTTACAAAGACAGCGGCATTGAAATCAACGGAAATATCACAATGAACACATATGAATTCCTTGATTTTACGGCTGCCATGTGCGAAGATTTTGACAATGTGGAACACATAACCTTCAATCGCTTTACATCAACCGACCTTGCATTCTACAGATATAATAAAGAGACGGGCAAAAGGGAAATGATTCCCGACTCCACCATATCTGATGTAATTTTCAGCATTGAGGTATCCGAAAACGGAAGCACAAAAAAGGTATCCTTTAACACCCTTTGCGAAATGGCAGCAAACGGCACACTTGAAGAATTCTGGCTTATCACCGAATCAAAAACCGAGGGCGATATTGACGACACTGAAATGGAAATAAATTCCCTTGGCGATATTATTGAATATGCCCTCAAATGGATAGTAAGCCTGCTCAACTTTTTCTTCTCACTCTTCTCACGTTTCTGAGTAAGATAAAGTAAGCAGTCCGGTATTACGCACAAAACGGCACAAGGAAGCTGCTCCTTGTGCCGTTATTTTTTCCGAAAAAAAACATACGGAATATTATATGTTATTTACAACACCTGTAAAAAGAGGCAAATTGCCTTTTGAAATCACAAATACAAATGGTCGGTCAAGAACAAAATCTATTATTTCCTCAGGCGGCTGTGCTGCACCTGCGCCGGGAATTTCTATATATGTTGCCGCCTTTACGCCTTTTTCATCAATTTCAACTCTTGCGGACTGATTAACCGCAGTGACATACACAGGTGAATCAGAGGTAATTGCCGAAAAATCTGAGCTCTCCGCATCAAATACTTTTGTAACGCCCATTTCAGCTAAACCGTCTTTTAAGTTTATCGCAGATGAAATATCAAACTTAGGCACAGACAGATTGACCTTCATATATTTTTTGTTTTGCCAACCCGCTTCACCGCTGTCTGAAGAAATCATTTCTCCGTAAGCACCGCCATTTAACACATCAGCAGTTGTTTTTCCTTCATCAGGAAGAATAAACCACATTGAACTGCCGTTTTTAAGGCTTAATGCTACCGCACTGTAATCATCGTGCCAATAATAATTCATCTGACAGAGCTTTTTGTTCATATATGTGACGTCAGAATCACCATTAACCCCGTGGAAAGTATCATCGGTATTGTTTATGCTGTTAAACTCATCGCTCCATTTAGCCTGGAAGAATAGTGTTGAACACAGCGCAAGAACAGTGTCGGGGGGCAAGTTAATATTATCTGCACTGTTCTTTAACAATCCGCCTGTATTTTTATTAAGCCAATTACCTATTGCCTTGTTTGCACTTTCACTGCCAAGATCAGTCTGATACACGGAAGCATAATAGTGATATGCAAGATTATTCATAGCATCCTGATTGTAATCAAGTTCGTCTTCAAGCCAGAGAGAATTAGCCAATGCGGATATTTCATTTCCGTCATCCTCATAAACGGATTCCCAGATTGCACTGACCTGGCTTCTGAGCGATTCAATATCTTCGATACCGAATAAATCTAAAATTTCCTTACGGCTGTCACCGTCTGTTATTTCGGCAAGCATAGAAAGTCCGATATAAGCATTTACAGGTGACCATAAGGCATTTTCATTATTCTGCAAAGTGAGGAACTCAGCAGAGCCTTCTGTAAAAAACGGTAACAGAGAAACGGCGGCGTTTTCTCTTGTTTTTCTTCTGTATTCCGACTCGTTTTCCCATACAGCACGATCTGCCATACAGCTTTCTCTGTCCTCATAATCATCATAACGGGGATATTCCATAATCCGTGCGTCTCCGGGAAGAGCAACCTCGGTTGCATTTATTACGGGAATATTAAAAACAGAGCTTATGCAGATAACTGCCGCCAGAACAGCAGCAACGGTTCCTATCCATAATGTCCTTTTTTTTATCTTCACGGGAGCCTTTTCAGCTTCTTTGATATGCTTATCATCTATTTTATCCAATACTTCCAAAACCTGCTTACGCTTCATAGTAATACCCCTCCTTTTTAAGATGTTCTTTTAATTTTGTTCTGATTCGGTTTAACCGTACCGATACGGCACCGCTTTTCATATTGACTTCTTTTGATATATCTTCGACAGCATCTCCGTACCAATACCTGCGAATAAAAATATATCTGTTCAAAGCACTGTCTTTTTCCAAAAACTCATTTATTGAATCAGCAATTTCCTGAACAACTAAAGCCTGCTCAGGAGCGTTGTTATCATCCGGCAGACAAGCTCCGAGTTCATCCAGAGACAAATCATATCTGCTGTTTCGTTTTTCGGCTGAAAGATACTCCATTCGCTTCAGAGCCATATTTCTTCCCGTGCGGTATACATAAGGAGCCAGAGGCTCGGGTTCTTTCGGCGGAATTGCATTCCAGATAGCAAGATATGTATCATTTGTTGTTTCTTCTGCATCGTGATGATTACCGAGAATGTTCATTGCGATTCTGTACAAGGCACTGCCGTAATGCTCCTTAAGAATCCGCAGTGACTCTTCTGCTCTCATAAATAACAGTTTTATTATTTTTTTGTCTTCCATCCGAAAAACCTCCTTTCACTTATATAAACCGATTCTGAAGCTTTATCTTACATAAATTTTATATTTTTCTTATAAGATACAATATTACTTAAAACTTTGCTTTCTTCGTTTTGAATACATTATCAATTTTTCTGATGTGTAAAATGTCCGGCTGTTCTTTTCCGGTTTGTATTGAAATCAAAGAAACCGGTATGCTATAATTAATCAGAAAAGGTTTAATTCTTTTATCAGGCACCTGAAGGGAGATTTTGGCAATGAATAAAAACAAAAAACAGATCAACTCTCAAAGGATAATTATTCTTCTTCTTGCGGTTTTTCTTGTATTTGGTGCTATAAAAATCGGCACACTTACTGATGATATAAAAAATCTCAGAAGTCAGAATTCCAACCTTGATTCGGAAATTCAAATGTTGAGAAATGAAATTAATTCTGTATATGATAATGTTGATAAACGCTTAAAAAAGCAAGCAAGTCTTATATCCGGTGTTGACTACACTATCGGTAAGCCGAGTGATGATATGAAAAGCATTCAGCTTTCACTGACAGTTATCCCTAAAACAATATCCGATGATACGGAGCTTTCGGTTAAAATCGACGGCAGCAATGCCTCATTAACAAGAAACGGCAACGAGTTTACCGGTACAATTGATATCGGTCTTTTTGTTGACTATGACCAATGGCCGTTGCTTTCTGTTAAGACTTCAGACGGAACAAAAACCGAATATTTAGAGGATGTTGATGTTTCTTATCTGTTCAGTAATTATTTACCTTCCCTGGAGGCAGATATGTCTGCATCATCCGAATTAAATAACGGGAAATTACAGGTTGATGCGGGTTTCAGAATTGCATCACATCCCGCTTCCGGAAACAAATCCGTCACCTTTACTTCTTTCACCCTTATCGAGGAAGTAAACGGAAAGGAAATCAGCAGACAGGACATTACGGACGAGGTCCGCAAATCAGGTGAAAATTATAACACACAATACATAAAATCCTTTGAAGTATCCCACGGTGACGAACTGAAGGTATATGTTATTGCCGAAGACTCCCTCGGATATATTCATAAAACCCTTGTTCATTATTGGACAGAATCAAATAACGGGGCACAGGCTGAAACAGTATTCGGCGGCGAAACAATCTTCGACAAAAACGGAAATATGCTCTACGGAGATAAGTCCCTCAGTGAATAAAATGTATGAAAAAGCTATAAGCCTAATGTCCGCCGGTTCTTTTTTTAACTGTCCCGTACTTGTTCAGAGTGTTATCTGATTTCATATTCAACAGAATTTATAACTAAACATTTATCGTCTTTCCAACTAATATGCATGCTTTCGTATTCTCTCCATTCTCCCAGATATACTCTTTGAGGCTTATCTTTTAGTTTGAATATAAAAGTATCTATTTCTCGTTTCTCATACACATTAACAAGAGTATCCCCGCCAAGCGCACCTTGGTCACTGTCAATAACCTGTGCATAAAGGTTTCCGCTTGGAGAGTCAATGCTTTTGATAACCGTATTTTGACCTATATTACCAAACGTCAGCACAATAAAAGCAAAAAAGATAACAAATGCGCTCATCAGAGAAAACAAAACAGAAACAATGATTTTGCTGACTTTTGA
>JAZSNB010000160.1:0-4055 GCA_045536195.1 Acutalibacteraceae bacterium | reverse complement strand
CGCTCTTAAATCTGAAGCGCCGCCATACATAACGGTATCACCGTCAAGAACCCATTCGGATTTGCTTATGTTATAATCTCTGATTTTTCCTGCATGCTTGTAAACACCTTCAAAAAGTCTTGCATGAATTGATATATACTGTGCAGGGGACATAACAAAGGACTTTTCTGAAATCAGATGTGCAATACGCACAGAAACCTTGTCTGCTTCTTCCGTTCTGTCATTTCCTGTATGAGATATATTCTCTTTATAATAGCTGTGAATAAGACGGTCGGCTTCTTCAAAAGTGATGTCACCTTCGATATTTCTTCTGGCTGTATCTATAAGATAATCACTTGTTTTAAGCCCGTCTACAGCCTGAAGACCAATCGCTGTATGCCAGGCGTAGCCTTTTTCTTTTTTCTGTGGCTCTTTTTCCCTCAGGTACACTTCAAATATATCGTTCATTTTTTCCTCCGATATAATTTAATTACTCAATAATTATACCATACATTGCAAAATAAATCCATATTTTATAAGCAATTAGTTTGGTTGCTGTCGGTAGTTTATCTTGAGGACGGCAAATGCAGTAACATTTCAGCTTATCCCTTTATAAAAGCATCATACGCGAATCTCGCACCCAATCTGAACCCCGAAATAAAACTATCGGAATTGCTTATACTCGAAAACTCATTGTGAGCATTCACATAATTTGCAAACAGCTCTTTTTCCTTTTCGGGTAGCATAGCTGACAGCTCTTCCTCTTTCTTTGCAAGTGAACTCAGCTTCTTTTTGAGCTTAGGTGTGATTTCCGTTGTCAGCTCCTGCGGTTCAAGATTGCCGTAATATAATTCTTCAATAACATTTGACACAGAAATCACCTCTCAATCTTGTGCTTCAGGAGTTTTTTGTACCTTCTGTAATGATGCCCGAGCAGATAGTCAATTACGCTGTCTTTGGGTATGTAGTACACATTCCTCAGCTTAAAATGTTCAACTCTGTTTTCCTGCATCAGCTTCAGTGCTGTGCCTTCTCCTATGCCGCCGAGCATTTCACGGAACTGCTTTAGGTTTACTATGTCGGGATAGGTTGAAAATTGAATTTCATAATACTGTCTTTTTGTCATATAAATCAACTCCATTTTTTAGTCTGTCAGCAGCTGATTCATATTTTGCCCTCCAAATGCCCTCCGTTTGCCCTCCGATTTCCGGGATTTTTCCGGAGGGCAACAATGTTTGTAACGAGGGACTTTGGAGCCGTTTTTTGTATTATCAGGAGGCTCTGAGGCCTTGTGCGGCCTATGTTTCAGACGGCTTGCAGTGACCGCAAGGTTCAACGAAAAAGCTTAAAAATCCGAGAAGAATTCATCCCCTTAAAATCCCTCGGTGGCAACACCGTACCGGTTCAAGTCCGGTCACCGGCACCATATTGAGTATTCATAAGGGATTTGACCTGTGAATACTCAATTTTTTTGCTTAAAATAGAGTTTTGTATATAATTTAATAGTTTTATGTATCGTCGCATTCCTTTCGGAGTGCGACTTTTTTATTATGCTGACTTTTCTGTAGGTTTTGAGATATAACCTATTGCTACTCCCTGACGGGTATCTGCTGTGAAGCAAGGCTCGTCGTTCTCAGGTATTTCAAGGTATCCGACAAAGTTGTAGTGAATAACAACTCTCTGTGTCTTGTTTTTACCCTTACCCTCTGCCTCATAAACATCAATGTGGTCAATGAGCTCGTGAATGAGTGGAGCAGTGATTGTTTCCATATCAAGAAACTTTCGTATTGCACCGATAAACATATCCTTGCTGTGCTGAACTGTCTGCATATTTGCAACCTTTTCTTTCAGGTTAAATATCTTGACCTTCAACTCTGCTCGTTCAACCTCATATTTATGGGACATGTGGGTAAACCATTCATCCGTAACCTTGCCTGTTGCATTATCCTCATACAGCTTCTCGTATAGAGAAGCAACTGACTGTTGACGGACTATTGCTTTCTGCAACTGCTCCTCAAGATGCTTCTTCTCGTCATAGAAATCCTTGTTAGTTTTCTTTTCAAGAATATCTACAAGAAGCTCTTCATCTTGTTGTAGCATTATCGCAAGACGCTTCAGCTCAAATACTACAATCTGTTCAAGAGCATCTGCTCGGATATAGTGTCTTGCCTGACAGGTTCCACGGGTATCCTTTACATAATTACTGCAACTGAAATAATGAATATCCTTGTTTACGGTATTGGTATGATAACTCATATTACTGCCGCAATCAGCACAACGGATAAGACCACTAAAGATATGCTTTCTTGCATTCTCTTTCTTAGGAGCCCTGCGTTTTGTTCTTGCTGTGAGCTTCTGTACCGTTTCCCAAGTATCACGGTCAATAATTGGCTCGTGAACATCCTTGAAGATTTTCCAATTCTCCACCGGGTTATCAATACGGGTTTTGTTCTTGAAGTTTTTGGAATAGGTCTTGAAATTGATGACATCACCACAGTATTCCTGTTGAGCCAATATCTTCTTAACAGTAGTTTTACACCACTTATACGGGTTAGGCTGTGTTTTCTTACCGCCACGGTTCAGGCCTTTGCTTTGCCAATAAGCCATAGGGATAAGCACTTGTCTGTTCTGCAGTTCTCTTGCGATTGATTCATTACCCATACCCTCAAGACACATTCTGTAGATGTCCCTGACTACTTCTGCAGCTTCAGTATCAATTATCCACTTCTTCTTGTTTTCAGGACTTTTCATATACCCGTAAGGTGGCTGTGATAACGGCTCTCCCATATTTCCTCTGATTCTGTGTGCGGAGCGTACTTTTCTTGAAATATCTCTCGCATACATTTCATTCATAACATTCTTGAAAGGTGCGATTTCGTTTTCACCCTCATCACTGTCAACCATATCATTGACAGCAATAAACCTTACATTATGCTCAGGAAAGTAGTTGTCCGTGTAATGACCTACTGTGACATAATCTCGACCAAGTCTTGATAAATCCTTTACCATTACAACTGAGATATATCCCATATCAATATCATCAAGAAGCTCCTGAAAAGCAGGTCTGTTGAAGTTCGTACCCGTGAAACCGTCATCAACATAATACTTTGTATTTGTTAATCCCAATTCCTTTGCTTTTTGTGTCAGCATTTTCTTTTGGTTGCCGATTGAATTACTCTCTGTCTCCGTACCGTCATCTCTCGATAAACGGCAGTAGATAGCAGTAATTCCGGTGTTTGCTTCAGACTGCATTAATCCTCCTTCCCGGCAGTCAAACATACATATTCTGCATTCATTGTATTTTTATCATCGGCATTTGTCAAATGTGCAAAATCACTGCCCACATATTTTTGTGCTTTGTCGCTTATGGTGTTTTCAATCTTACAGATATTAACGGGTGCAAACTTGGAAGAAACCTTGTAAAGTACACCGTCAATTACATATTCACTATCAGAAGCGAGACCGTAAAAATCTTTAAGCTTTTTCATTATCTCGCACCTCTGTCTTTCTGTTTCATAAGATACTTTCCGTAATATTCAACCGCTTTTGCAAGAAAATCTTCCTTTTCCTTTACGGTGGCAGTAGATTTCATATATTTGCTGATTTTATCCTCGGGGATTTTAACCGTAATAACCTGATTAGGTTTTGGCTGTTTCATAATGGAAGATATTTCCTCAACATTCAGCTTACCCTCCTGAGATAACTTTTTCAGTTTTTGTGCTTGTGAGAGTGATGGAGTGCAAAGCTCTTTCTCAATAAATTTAAACAAATCAGTTTGCTCTGTTTTGGTGAGATACGAAAGCTCAACGCCCACAGAGAAAGAAATTTTATTCTCATCCACCATACTGAGAAGCTTTGGTATAAGCTTTGTCAGACGGATATATCTTTTCACCTGAGATGCACTATCTTCATCCGAGATTTCCTTTGCAGACAACTTCGGTCCGACTCGGTCCAAAGTTAAATCTGTGCGTTTGCCTTGCTTTTTAAGGGCATCCATTTTCATCTTGTATGCAAAGGCTTTCTCCGAATGGAGAATATGCTCTCGGTGCAGGTTACTGTCAACAAGGATAATGTCT